>NZ_CP120983.1:6189332-6498799 GCF_030719215.1 Streptomyces sp. Alt3
GCGGGCGGCGCCCGCTTCGCCTTCACCGACCGGTGGGGCGGAGTGAGCGCCGTTCCGTACGAGGAGCTCAACCTCGGCGGCGCGGTCGGTGACGACCCCGCCGCCGTCCTCACGAACCGTGCGCGCGCCGCCCGTTCCCTCGGTCTCGACCCGGCCCGCGTGGTCTGGATGAACCAGGTGCACGGACGGGACGTGGCCGTCGTCGACGGCCCCTGGGGCGACGACCCGGCGGGTGTTCCCGCCGTGGACGCCGTCGTGACGTCACGACGGGGGCTCCCGCTCGCGGTGCTCACCGCGGACTGCACCCCCGTACTGCTCGCCGATCCGGTGGCCGGAGTCGTCGCGGCCGCCCACGCGGGACGGCCCGGTCTGGTCGCGGGGGTGGTCCCGGCCACGGTCGAGGCCATGACCGCGCTCGGCGCCGAACCGTCCCGGATCACCGCGTACACCGGACCGGCCGTCTGCGGACGGTGCTACGAGGTTCCGGAGCAGATGCGGGCCGAGGTCGCCGCGGCGGTCCCGGCCTCGTGGTCGGAGACCGGCTGGGGGACTCCCGCGGTGGACGTCACGGCCGGGGTCCATGCCCAGCTCGACGAGCTCGGCGTCGTCGACCGGCACAGCTCGCCGTTCTGCACCCTGGAATCCGGCGACCATTTCTCGTACCGCCGGGACCGCGTCACGGGGCGGCTCGCCGGTTATGTCTGGTTGGACTGATAGGGCATGACGGATCGCAGGACCCAACTCGCCGCGAACCTGGCACAGGTGGAGGAACGCATTGCTTCCGCCTGTGCTTCGGCGGGCCGCGCGCGGGAGGACGTGACCCTCATCGTGGTCACCAAGACCTACCCCGCGAGCGACGTGCGCATTCTGCACGAACTCGGCGTGCGTCAGGTCGCGGAGAACCGTGATCAGGACGCGGCACCAAAAGCTGCCGCTTGTGCGGATCTGTCGCTCACATGGCACTTTGTCGGACAGTTGCAGACCAACAAGGTCCGTTCCGTGGCCGGTTATGCCGGAGTCGTGCAGTCGGTGGACCGGGTGAAGCTGGTCACCGCACTCTCGGCGGCAGCGGTCAGGGGTGGGCGTGAGCTCGGCTGTCTCATCCAGGTCGCCCTCGACGCGGAGAGCGGCGAGCGCGGTGACCGGGGCGGCGTCGCTCCCGACGCGATCGAGGAGTTGGCCGCGTCGGTGGCGGAGGCGGAGGGCCTGAGGCTCGACGGCCTCATGACGGTCGCGCCGCTCGCCGGCCCCTACGCCGGCCGGCAACGCGCCGCGTTCGACCGCCTGGTGGAATTCTCATCACGCCTGCGCGGGAACCATCCGGCTGCGAACATGGTCTCTGCTGGGATGAGCGCGGATCTCGAGGACGCGATCGCGGCCGGGGCGACACATGTACGCGTCGGTACGGCGGTACTCGGAGTCCGACCCCGGCTCGGGTAACGTCGCGAAGCAAGTCGGACCACAGCAGAAAATATGGTCATTCCCGCTCACGCGGACTGACCGGAGTGGATCTCGGGCACTTGGTGACACGAATGCCGATCCACCACAGAGCGGAGGACTCGGAGCATGGCCGGCGCGATGCGCAAGATGGCGGTCTACCTCGGCCTCGTGGAGGACGATGGGTACGACGGTCCGGGGTTCGACCCCGACGACGAATTCGAACCCGAGCCGGAGCCCGAGCGCGACCGGCGGCGGCACCAGCCCGCGCATCCGGTGGAGCGGGAACGGGACGAACCGGTGCGATCCGTACAACCGCCCGCACCCCGGGAACCGGTTCAGCTCCCGGCGGAAAGCGGACGACCCGCCCGAATCGCACCCGTGGCATCCATCACACCTGACCGTCCGAACCTGGAGAAGAACGCACCGGTGATCATGCCCAAGGTCGTGTCCGAGCGTGAGCCCTACCGGATCACCACGCTGCACCCCAGGACCTACAACGAGGCCCGTACCATCGGGGAACACTTCCGCGAGGGCACTCCGGTGATCATGAACCTCACGGAGATGGACGACACGGATGCGAAGCGACTTGTCGACTTTGCCGCGGGACTCGTCTTCGGTCTCCATGGCAGCATTGAGCGTGTGACGCAGAAGGTGTTCCTGTTGTCGCCTGCTAACGTCGATGTCACGGCGGAGGACAAGGCCCGCATCGCAGAGGGCGGGTTCTTCAACCAGAGCTGAGAACACCGGGAACAACCCGGCCGGGAGGCCGGAGCTACGAAAGCCAGGGGAGAGGGAAGCGCGGGACAATGGGCGTCGCACTGGATGTGGTCTATATCGCGCTGATGTGTTTCCTCATCGTGCTGATCTTCCGGCTGGTCATGGACTATGTCTTCCAGTTCGCACGTTCATGGCAGCCAGGCAAGGCGATGGTGGTCGTTCTCGAGGGCACTTACACTGTCACGGATCCACCGCTGAAGCTTCTGCGGCGGTTCATACCGCCGTTGCGTCTCGGGGGCGTGGCACTTGACCTGTCCTTCTTCGTTCTGATGATCATCGTCTACATTCTGCTCAGCCTCGTGGGCAAGCTTGCGAGCAGCGTGTGAACGATACGGTCTTGCCGACTGCCGACGACTACGTAGAGGTGAAGAAGAGATGCCGCTGACCCCCGAGGACGTGCGGAACAAGCAGTTCACGACCGTCCGCCTCCGAGAAGGCTATGACGAGGACGAGGTCGATGCCTTCCTCGACGAGGTCGAATCGGAACTGACCCGGCTGCTCCGTGAGAACGAGGACCTGCGCGCCAAGCTGGCCGCCGCCACGCGTGCGGCCGCGCAGAACCAGCAGCAGCAGGGCATGCGTAAACCGCCGGAGCAGCAGGAGCGGCCCGGCGCACCGGTGCCCGCGGCCATATCGGGTCCGCCGGTCCAGCAGCAGCAGCCTCCGCAGATGGGTCCCCCCCAGCTGCCCGGTGGCGCTCCGCAGCTGCCCGCCGGTCCCAGCGGCCATGGTCCTCAGGGCGGCCACGGTCCCGGTCCCCAGGGCCAGCACGGCCCCGGCCCGATGCAGGGCGGTCCCATGGGCGGCCCGATGGGCGGCCCCATGGGCGGTCACCCGCAGCAGCAGATGCAGCAGCAGCAGATGCAACAGCAACAGCAGCAGCAGCAGATGCAGCAGCCCGGTCAGGGCCCCGGTGGCGACAGCGCCGCCCGTGTCCTCTCCCTCGCCCAGCAGACCGCCGACCAGGCGATCGCGGAGGCCCGTTCCGAGGCCAACAAGATCGTCGGTGAGGCACGCAGCCGCGCCGAGGGCCTGGAGCGCGACGCCCGTGCCAAGGCGGACGCCCTGGAGCGGGACGCGCAGGAGAAGCACCGCGTGGCGATGGGCTCGCTGGAGTCGGCCCGCGCGACGCTGGAGCGCAAGGTCGAGGACCTGCGCGGCTTCGAGCGCGAGTACCGGACCCGTCTGAAGTCCTACCTGGAGAGCCAGCTGCGTCAGCTGGAGACCCAGGCCGACGACTCGCTGGCCCCGCCGCGGACTCCCGCCGCCGCCTCGCTGCCGCCGTCGCCCTCGCTGGCTCCGGCCGGTGCGGGTGCGATGGGACACACCATGGGCGGCAACCACGGTGGTCACGGCAGCCAGCAGATGGGCAGCGGCAACCAGTCGATGGGCGGTGGCCCGTCCTACGGTGGCGGCCAGCAGCAGATGTCGCCCGCGATGACGCAGCCGATGGCACCGGTGCGGCCGCAGGCGCCTCAGCCGATGCAGCAGGCCCCGTCGCCGATGCGCGGGTTCCTCATCGACGAGGACGACAACTGAGCGGTTCGCGCTCGCTGAGCGCGTAGCCGTCGGCAGGCAAAGGGCCGGGCCCCGGGGTTTTCCCCGGGGCCCGGCCCTTTGCCGTGCCCGGTTCGCGAGGCGGGCACCTTGCGCGGGGGCCGGCCCCGCCCCTTCCGGCAACCGGGGCCCCGGACCCCCCTTTCGATCGCCGGAGAGGCCTGAGGGGGGGCGGGGCCTTCGGGAGGGGGCCGTTGGCCCCGGGGACCTACGCACCGGCCCAGGGGCCCCGCTGCACGGGGCTCGTCGAGGCGCCTGAGGACCGGGGTGCGGTACGGAGACGAAAGGGCCCCTCCGGCAGGTTCTGCCGGAGGGGCCCTTTCGGTGTGCCTCCTACCGCTCGGTCCTGCGGAGGCGGAAGGTGAGGGACAGGCCCTCGTCCTCGAACGGGGCGCCGTACGTGTCGTCGGCCTCGCCCCGCGCGTAGTCCAGGGCCAGCACCTCGTCCGCGATGAGGGCCGCGTGCGCGGTCAGGGCCTCGGCGGTCTCGGTGGACGGGGACGTCCAGCGCACCGCGATGCGGTCGGACACCTCCAGGCCGCTGTTCTTGCGGGCCTCCTGGATCAGCCGGATCGCGTCACGGGCCAGTCCCGCGGCCCGCAGTTCCGGAGTGATCTGCAGGTCCAGCGCGACCGTCGCGCCCGAGTCGGAGGCCACCGACCAGCCCTCGCGCGGGGTCTCCGTGATGATGACCTCGTCGGGGGCGAGGGTGACCTGCTCGCCGTCGACCTCCACCGAGGCCGTTCCCTCGCGCAGAGCCAGGCTCAGCGCCGCGGCGTCGGCGTTCGCGACGGCCTTGGCGACCGCCTGGACGCCCTTGCCGAACCGCTTGCCCAGCGCCCGGAAGTTCGCCTTGGCCGTGGTGTCGACCAGCGAGCCGCCGACCTCGGAGAGGGAGGCCAGGGAGGAGACGTTCAGCTCCTCGGTGATCTGGGCGCGCAGTTCGGGCGTGAGCGACTCGAAGCCCGAGGCCGCGACCAGGGCCCGCGACAGCGGCTGCCGGGTCTTGACCCCCGACTCGGCGCGCGTGGCCCGTCCCAGCTCCACCAGGCGGCGCACCAGCGCCATCTGCGAGGAGAGCGCGGGGTCGACCGACGCCGGGTCGGCCTTCGGCCATTCGGACAGGTGGACCGACTCCGGGGCGTCCGGGACGACCGGGACGATCAGGTCCTGCCAGACCCGCTCCGTGATGAACGGTGTCAGCGGGGCCATCAGCCGGGTGACGGTCTCCACGACCTCGTGCAGGGTGCGCAGCGCGGCCTTGTCGCCCTGCCAGAAGCGGCGGCGCGAGCGGCGGACGTACCAGTTGGACAGGTCGTCGACGAACGCCGAGAGCAGCTTGCCGGCGCGCTGGGTGTCGTACGACTCCAGCGCCTTGGTGACCTCGTCGACCAGGGTGCCGAGCTCGCTCAGCAGCCAGCGGTCCAGGACCGTGCGGTCGGCGGGGGCCGGGTCGGCCCCGGACGGTGCCCAGCCCGACGTACGGGCGTACAGGGCCTGGAAGGCCACCGTGTTCCAGTACGTGAGGAGCGTCTTGCGGACGACCTCCTGGATCGTGCCGTGGCCCACGCGGCGCGCCGCCCACGGGGAGCCGCCCGCCGCCATGAACCAGCGCACGGCGTCGGCGCCGTGCTGGTCCATCAGCGGGATCGGCTGGAGGATGTTGCCCAGGTGCTTGGACATCTTCCGGCCGTCCTCGGCGAGGATGTGGCCCAGGCAGACCACGTTCTCGTAGGACGACTTGTCGAAGACCAGGGTGCCGACCGCCATCAGCGTGTAGAACCAGCCACGGGTCTGGTCGATGGCCTCCGAGATGAACTGCGCCGGGTAGCGGGACTCGAAGACCTCCTTGTTCTTGTACGGGTAGCCCCACTGCGCGAACGGCATCGAACCCGAGTCGTACCAGGCGTCGATGACCTCCGGGACGCGGTACGCCTCGAGCTGGCAGTTCTCGTGCGAGCAGGTGAACGTGATCTCGTCGATGAACGGGCGGTGCGGGTCCAGGTCCGACTGGTCGCGGCCGGTCAGCCCGGAGAGCTCGGCGCGGGAGCCGACACAGGTCAGGTGGTCGTCCTCGCAGCGCCAGATGGGCAGCGGGGTGCCCCAGTAGCGGTTGCGGGACAGCGCCCAGTCGACGTTGTTGTTCAGCCAGTCGCCGAAGCGGCCGTTCTTGACCGACTCCGGGAACCAGTTGGTCTTCTCGTTCTCCTGGAGGAGCCGGTCCTTGACCGCGGTGGTGCGGATGTACCAGGACGGCTGCGCGTAGTACAGCAGGGCCGTGTGGCAGCGCCAGCAGTGCGGGTAGCTGTGCTCGTACGGGACGTGGCGGAAGAGCTTGCCGCGCGCGTCCAGGTCCTCGGTGAGCGCCTCGTCGGCCTTCTTGAAGAAGACGCCGCCGACCAGCGGGAGATCCTCCTCGAAGGTGCCGTCGGGGCGCACCGGGTTCACCACCGGCAGGCCGTACGCCTTGCAGACCAGGAGGTCGTCGGCGCCGAACGCGGGGGACTGGTGGACCAGACCCGTACCGTCCTCGGTCGTGACGTACTCGGCGTTGACGACGAAGTGCGCCTCGCTCGGGAACTCGACCAGCTGGAAGGGGCGTTCGTACGTCCAGCGCTCCATCTCGCGGCCGGTGAAGGTCTCACCGGTGAGCTCCCAGCCCTCGCCCAGGGCCTTCTCGACCAGCGGCCGGGCCACGACGAGCTTCTCCACGCCGTCCGTCGCGACCACGTAGTCGACGTCGGGGTGCGCGGCGACGGCGGTGTTGGAGACGAGCGTCCAGGGGGTCGTCGTCCAGACGAGCAGCGCGGCCTCGCCGGCCAGCGGTCCGCTCGTCAGCGGGAAGCGGACGAAGACCGAGGGGTCGACGACCGTCTCGTAGCCCTGGGCGAGCTCGTGGTCCGACAGGCCCGTGCCGCAGCGCGGGCACCAGGGGGCCACGCGGTGGTCCTGGACCAGCAGGTCCTTGTCGAAGATCTCCTTCAGCGACCACCACACGGAGTCGACGTACTCCGGGTCCATCGTGCGGTAGGCGTCATCGAGGTCGACCCAGTACCCCATGCGGGTCGTGAGCTCGGCGAACGCGTCGGTGTGGCGGGTGACGGACTCACGGCACTTCGCGTTGAACTCGGCGATGCCGTAGGCCTCGATGTCCTTCTTGCCGGTGAAGCCCAGCTCCTTCTCCACCGCGAGCTCGACCGGCAGGCCGTGGCAGTCCCAGCCGGCCTTGCGGCCGACGTGGTAGCCCTGCATGGTGCGGAAGCGGGGGAAGACGTCCTTGAAGACGCGGGCCTCGATGTGGTGGGCCCCGGGCATGCCGTTGGCGGTCGGCGGGCCCTCGTAGAAGACCCACTCGGGGCGGCCCTCGGACCGGTCGAGGCTCTTGGCGAAGACCTTGCTGTCGCGCCAGAAGTCGAGCACGGCGTGCTCGAGGGCGGGCAGGTCGACCTGGGCGGGTACCTGGCGGTACTGCGGCGATGTCATGTGCGGGCTTCCTCCGGCGGACGTCTTCCACTTCCGTCGGAGGGACGAGAGCCGGATCTGCTCCCGCGGTACCACCCTCCTTGGCCCCGGGTGTGCGCCCGTGGCCCCCTCATTGGGGCGCGACGCCGGTTCTAGTGACCTTGTGTCCGTGGGCGGGCCCAGCGTGTCCAAAGCTTTCTTCCGGCGGCTCCGGGGTGATCTTCACGGCGCGCTCGCCCCCGGGCTCCCACCGTCCCCGGGTCGCTGCTGGCTGCGTACGACGCTACTCGTCCCGTCGATGCCTCTCGCTGCGGGCCAGTGTACGGGCCCTCACGGGCGAAGGCCGACCGGTTTGTTCGCGGGACGGCGCTTGACCCGAATGGCCAGTCGGGGCGGACGGAGTCCCGGAGGCGGTGCGGGGGCGGATTACCGGGCGGGGAGCTGGGCACAACCGTTGCAGGCGCGTCACCAGCACGTCGTGGGGAGGGGCGAACCGGCGGCGTGCCCCGTTGCCGCGGGGCTGGGGTCGATTTATCGTCCCAGCACGATTCGCGTGCAAGATCACAATATGTGAAGGGGCCGCGGCCATGGTGACGAAGAAGACCGCCGTACCGGGAACGGCGTCCGAGGGATCCACGGCTGCGGCTGCCGAGAAGGAGACCGCGGGCACGGGCGGGAAGGACGCCGAGGGGCCGGGCGAGGAGAAGCCGGCGAGGAAGGCCGCCAGGAAGAAGGCGGCGTCGCATCCGCGGGAGCCGGAGCAGGCCGGCCAGGACCCGGCGCACGGCGGGCCCGCGAAGAAATCGGCGAAGAAGAGCACGGCGAAGAAGAGCGCAGCGAAGAAGGCGTCGAAGAAGGCCACGGGGGCGGCTCAGGCCGCCGAGCAGACAGGAGCCCACACGGTGGTAGCCAAGAAGAGCGCGGCCCGGACCACGGCTGCAGGAGAGGGCACCGCCACGGCGGTCCCCCCGGCCGGGGGCGGTGTGGCGACGGCGCCCGCGGACCTGGCGGTCAGGCCCGGGGAGGACCCCTGGACCCCCGAGGAGGTCGAGGAGGCGCGGACCGAGCTGACCGGCGAGGTCCTTCGGCTGCGCAGCGAGCTGGAGGCGTCGGGCGAGGCCCTGGCCGGTCTGATGCGTGACTCCGGGGACGGAGCGGGCGACGACGACGCGGACACCGGCACGAAGAACATCACCCGGGAACACGAGCTGTCCCTGGCGGCCCACGCGCAGGAGACCCTGGACCAGACCGAGCGCGCCCTCGCCAGGCTCGACGCGGGCACCTACGGCCTCTGCGAGGTCTGCGGCAAGCCGATCGGCAAGGCGCGGATGCAGGCCTTCCCCCGGGCCACGCTCTGCGTGGAGGACAAGCAGAGGCAGGAGCGGCGCGGCTAGACCCCCGGCCCGGTCCGGCCCGCACCCCGTGGGGCCGTACCGGGCCCGGGCGCGCCCGCGGCGCGTCGGGGCAGGTCGTCAGGGGCCTGGGGCCCCTGATCCCCCGGGTGTGTCGTACCCTCGTCCTCAGTCAGGTACCTAGGGTTGAGGGACTCACGTGGCAGAGGCGGAGCGCATCATCGGTACGCCGGACATCCCCGATGCCGAGGGGGCCGACGGGGCTGAGCCCCAGCAGCCCTCCGAGGGCTCGCTCCCGGCCGGGAGCGACGACACCGGCGGCGGCCGGGGCAGGAAGAAGGTCCTCGTCCTCCTCGTGGTGGCCGTCCTCGCCTACCTGCTCGACCTGATCAGCAAGATGATCGTGGTCGCGAAGCTGGAGCACGAGGAGCCCATCGAGATCTTCGGCGACTGGCTGAAGTTCGACGCGATCCGCAACGCGGGTGCCGCGTTCGGGATCGGTGAGGCGTTCACCGTGATCTTCACGGCCATCGCCGCCGTCGTGATCATCGTGATCGTGCGGCTCGCCCGCAAGCTCTACAGCCTGCCCTGGGCCATCGCCCTCGGGCTCCTGCTCGGCGGGGCGCTCGGCAACCTCACCGACCGCATCTTCCGCGCGCCGGGCGTCTTCAAGGGCGCGGTGGTCGACTTCATCGCCCCGGCGCACTTCGCCGTCTTCAACCTCGCCGACTCCGCGATCGTGTGCGGCGGAATCCTCATCGTGATCCTCTCCTTCAAGGGCCTGGACCCCGACGGCACCGTGCACAAGGACTAGTCGGCGCAAGGCATACTCGACTGGTGAGTACGTATCCCGAGGTCCGCACCCTGCCCGTACCCGACGGCCTGGAGGGTGAGCGCGTCGACGCCGCCATCTCCCGGATGTTCGGTTTCTCCCGCACCAAGGCCGCCGAGCTGGCCGCCGCCGGGAAGGTGCAGCTGGACGGCGCCGTGGCCGGGAAGTCCGAGCGGGTGCACGGCGGTGCCTGGATGGAAGTGGAGATGCCCCAGGCACCCGCTCCGGTCCAGATCGTCGCCGAGCCCGTCGAGGGCATGGAGATCGTCCATGACGACGACGACATCGTCGTCATCATGAAGCCGGTCGGTGTCGCCGCACACCCCAGCCCCGGCTGGACGGGCACCACCGTCATCGGCGGCCTCGCCGCGGCCGGCTACCGCATCTCGACGTCGGGCGCCGCCGAGCGCCAGGGCATCGTGCACCGGCTGGACGTCGGCACCTCCGGCCTGATGGTCGTGGCCAAGTCCGAGCGGGCCTACACCCTGCTCAAGGCACAGTTCCGCGACCGGGTCGTCGAGAAGAAGTACCACGCGCTGGTCCAGGGCCACCCGGACCCCATGAGCGGCACCATCGACGCCCCCATCGGCCGCCACCCCCAGCACGACTACAAGTGGGCCGTCACCGCCGAGGGCAAGCCCTCCGTGACGCACTACGACCTCATCGAGGCCTACCGTGCGGCCAGCCTGCTCGACATCAAGCTGGAGACCGGGCGCACGCACCAGATCCGCGTGCACATGTCCGCGCACCGCCACCCCTGCGTCGGCGACCTGACCTACGGCGCCGACCCCACGTTGGCCAAGCGTCTCGGCCTGACCCGCCAGTGGCTGCACGCGGTCCGGCTCGGCTTCGAGCACCCCGCCGACGGCGGCTGGGTGGAGTTCGAGAGCACCTACCCGGACGACCTGCGCAAGGCCCTCGACACCATCGCCGCGGAGAGCCAGTGACCGCCGCCAACACCCCGTACAACACGCGCAGGGCCCTCGACGAGAGCGACCTCGCCGCCTGCTTCCAGGTCCGCAAGGACGTCTTCGTCGGCGAGCAGCGGGTGCCCGAGGACATCGAGTACGACGCCCACGACGCGACGGCGGTGCACGTCCTCGCCGTGGCCGCGGACGGCTCCGCGCTCGGTACGGGACGGCTGCTGCACGGTGAGGCGGCGGCGGGGAAGACCGGTGGCGACCTCACCGTCGGGTCGCTCGGCCGGCTCGCCGTGACGCGCGAGGCCCGCGGCCTGGGCGTCGGAGCGGCCCTGGTGCGCGCCATCGAGGACGAGGCCCGCGCGCTGGGCCTGGCCGCCGTCGACCTGCACGCCCAGACCCAGGCGCTCGGTTTCTACGAGCGGCTCGGCTACGCGGCGTACGGTCCCGGGTTCCCGGACGCCGGGATGCCGCACCGGGCCATGCGCCGCGCACTCTGACCACGGCCCCGCACGGACGTGTCACAGGTCCGCCGGTCCCGCGTGGCACGCTGGGAGCCCTGACCGGCTGATCAACGGGCCCGGGCCCGGCGCGCTGCGGAAGGTACGACGTGGACCAGATGGCACTCCTGCTCCTGCTTCTCCTGGGAGCTTTGGTCACCGTGCCGCTGGGGGAGCGGCTGGGCCTTCCCGCACCGGTGCTGATGACGCTCGCCGGCATCGCCATGGCCTTCGCGAGCTTCGTCCCCGACGTGGACATCCCGCCGGAGATCATCCTGCCCGCCCTGCTGCCCCCGCTGCTCTACGCCTCGGTGCAGCGCACCTCCTGGCGGCAGTTCGCGGCCAACAAGCGGCCGATCTTCCTGCTGGCGGTCGCCCTCGTCTTCGTCACGACGGCGGCCGTGGCCACCGTCGCGAACGCCTTGGTGCCCGGTCTGCCCATCGCGGCCGCCGTGGCGCTGGGCGCCCTCGTCGCCCCGCCCGACCCCGTCGCCGCCACGGCGGTCGCGGGCTCGGTGGGCCTTCCGCGCCGGCTCGTCTCGATCCTCGAAGGGGAGGGGCTGTTCAACGACGTCACGGCCATCGTCCTCTACCACGTGGCGATCGCCGCCGCCGTCAGCGGCACCTTCTCGCTCCCCGAGGCGTTCGGACTCCTCGTCCTGTCCGCCGTCGTCGCCGTGGTCGTCGGCCTGGTGCTCGGCTGGCTGACCATCAAGCTCATGGGCCTGCTGGGCGACGCCACCCTCCAGGTCGGGCTGACCCTGCTGGTGCCCTTCGTCAGCTACGTCCTCGCCGAGGAGCTGATGGGCTCCGGCGTCCTCGCGGTCCTCACCACCGCGCTCTTCCTCGCCGAGCACACCGCGGACGCCGACGACGTCCTGGGGCGGCTCACGGGCCGGTCCTTCTGGGAGATCGTCGACACCCTGGTGACCGGGGTCGCCTTCGGCCTCATCGGACTGGAACTCCACAGCGTGTTCGGCACCGCCGACGGCCGTGAACTGCAGTTCGTCGGCTGGGGCCTGGCTATCGTCGCGGTCGTCGTCGGCGTAAGGCTCCTGTGGCTGCTGCCGGCCACCTGGCTCGCCAAGCGGCTGCACACCCGGCGCGACTACAGCGAGGAGATCCCCACCAGCTGGCGCGAGACCGTCGTCATGTGGTGGGCGGGGATGCGCGGGGTGGCCTCGGTTGCGCTCGCCCTGGCGATCCCGCTGGAGACGGACGACGGGAAACCGTTCCCCGGCCGGGACGAGATCATCTTCGTCGCGTTCGCCGTGATCATGGCCACGCTGGTGTTCCAGGGCCTGACCCTGCCGTGGCTCGTGCGCAAGCTCGGGGTACGGGCCGACACGGACGCGGACCAGGCCCTGGAACGCGAACTCGCGATCCGGGCGGCGAAGGCGGCCAAGCGCCGGCTCAAGGAGATCGAGGGCGTCGAGGACTTCCCCGAGGAGGTCCAGGAAAGGCTCCAGCGCGCCGCGTACGACATCGGGGCGCGGATCAGCCCGGACATGGTCGACGACGAGCGGCGCGAGGCGTACGCGCAGCGCTCCGAGCGCTTCAAGGCGTTCGGCCGGGTGCAGCGCGAGCTGCTGTCGGCCGCCCGCCACGAGGTGCTCTCGGCCCGCAGCGAACCCGGTTCGGACCCGGAGGTCGTCGACCGGGTGCTGCGGTACCTCGACGTCCGGAGCCTGCGCTGAGGCGTGGGCCCGTGACGGCGGTTCAGCCGCGCCCCGTGCGGGGGGCCTTGTCCGGGGTCGGCACGTTGCCGCCCGACGGGGTGCGGAGGGACTCCGCGCCCGTCAGCTCCCGCCAGTGGTCGCCCGGCGGCAGGGCCGCGGGTGACGTCACCACCCGGGGCAGGGCGTACGGATGGTGGTCCCGGAGCCAGCCGATCATCTGCTCCCGCACGGCGCAGCGCACCGTCCAGATGTCGTCCGCGTCCTTCGCCGTCACCACGGCCCGCACCTCGATCGTCGTGGGGGTGGTGTTCGTGACGGCCAGGGACCAGTCGCGGCCGTCCCAGGCGGCGCACTCGCCGAGGATGTCCCGCAGCCTGTCGCGCATCGCCGCGATCGGCGCCGAGTGGTCGAGCTGCAGGAAGACGGTGCCGGTCATCTGGACCCCGCCGCGCGACCAGTTCTCGAACGGCCTGCTCGTGAAGTACGACACCGGCATCGTGATCCGCCGCTCGTCCCAGGTCCGTACGGCGAGGAAGGTCAGGGTGATCTCCTCGACCGTTCCCCACTCCCCGTCCACCACCACGGTGTCACCGATCCGCACCATGTCGCCGAAGGCGATCTGGAAGCCGGCGAAGAGATTGCCGAGGGTCGACTGTGCGGCGACACCGGCCACGATGCCGATCACACCGGCGGAGGCCAGCATCGAGGTGCCGACCGTGCGCATGGCCGGGAAGGTGAGCAGCATCGCGGCGATCGCGACCGTCGCCACCACAGCGGTGACCACCCGCTGGATCAGGGTGACCTGGGTGCGGACCCGTCGGACCCGGGCGGGGTCGCGGGTGGACGTCGCGTACCGGGCGTACGAGGACTGCACGACGGTGGCCGCGATACGGATCACCAGCCAGGCCGACGCCGCGATCAGCACCAGGGTCAGGACCTGGCCGATACCCGCCCGGTGCTCCCGCACCAACTCCAGCTCGAGCTGGCCGAAGCTGGCCCTCAGCAGAGCCGTGCAGAGCACCACCTGGAGCGGCGGGCGGCAGAGCCGGAGCAGACCCCACAGCGGCGTCTCGTGGTGGCGGCTGTCGGCGCGGCGTAGCAGCAGGTCCACCAGCCAGCCCACCAGCAGCGTGATGATCAGCGACCCGCCCACCACCAGCAGGGGCCGCAGTACGTTCTCCATTCCGTCGTCCTCCAAGCGTTCGGGGCACAGCTGGCACCATGGGACGCATGAACATCATGCTTTTCCACTCGACCTACGGTCTGAGGCCCGCTGTGCACGCGGCTGCCGACCGGCTGCGCGCAGCCGGCCACGAGGTGCGCGTGCCCGATCTCTTCGAGGGGCACACCTTCGACACCGTCGAGGAGGGAATGGCCTTCAAGGACGAGGTGGGCAAGGACGAGCTGCTCAAGCGCGCCGTCCTGGCCGCCGCGCCCTACTCCGACCAGGGCCTCGTCTACGCGGGGTTCTCGTTCGGGGCGTCGGTCGCGCAGACCCTCGCGCTCGGTGACGCCAAGGCCCGGGGGCTGCTGCTGCTCCACGGCACCTCGGACATCGCGGAGAGCGCCTCGGTCGACGAACTGCCCGTGCAGCTGCACGTGGCCGACCCCGACCCGTTCGAGTCGCACGACTGGCAGACCAGCTGGTACCTCCAGATGCAGCGGACCGGCGCCGACGTCGAGGTCTACCGCTACCCGGGGGCCGGGCACCTGTTCACGGACGCGGAGCTCCCCGACTTCGACCAGGACGCGGCAGAACTGACCTGGAAGGTCTCGCTCGGCTTCCTGGCCACGCTGTAGACGTCACGCCGTGAGGGTCACGGGAACGGGCCGCGCCCCGGAGGCGCGGCCCGTCGCCGGGTCCGGGCGCGTCGGCGCGCCGGGGCGTGCCCGTGGATCAGCCCTTCAGCGCCTTGGTGACCGCGGTGTTGAAGTCGGCCACCGTCATGGGGGCGTTCTCGCTGCCCTCGGCGGTGAGCGTCTTGCCGTCCATCTTGAGGGTCGGCGTGCCCTGCACCCCGCTCTTGTCGAACGCCTTGGACATCTTGATCGCCCAGGCGTCGAACGTGCCGTCCTCGACGTTCTTCCGGAAGGCCTCGTTGCCCTTCAGCGCGTCCACCGAGTCCGCCACCTCGATCAGGTAGCTGTCCTTGGCGAACTTGTCGTTCGTCTCCTCGGGGTGGTACTTCGCGGAGTACAGCGCGGTCTTGTACTCCAGGAAGGCCTCGGGGCTCACGTCGAGCGCCGCGCCCAGCGCGCTCAGCGCGTTCTTCGAGCCCTCGCCGCTGTCCGAGTTGTCGATGAAGGTCGCACCGACGTACTTGATCTTGTACTTGCCGGCGTCGACGTCCTTGGACACGGTCTCGCCGACCGTCTGCTCGAACGTGGCGCAGATCGGGCAGCGCGAGTCCTCGTAGAGTTCCAGGGTCTTCTTGGCGCTCGACTCACCGATCACGACGGTCGTGCCGTCGTCACCCGACGTGTTCTTGGGGGCGGTGACGTTCTTCGCGTCCCCCGCGGCCTCCCAGGCGGAGGGCTTGTTCAGCTGCATCACGCCGTAGCTGACAGCGCCGGCGACCGCCAGCACGGCCACGACCGAGACGCCGACGACGACCTGCTTGCGTGCCTTGTCCTTCTTGGCCTGGCGCTCGCGCTCCGCGCGCAGCCGCTCGCGGGCGGCGGACTTGTTGGCCTGGGTGTTGCGCTTGCTCATGGGGGTGCTCCGTAGGTGGGGTGGCTCGAAAGGGGGCGTACCGCGTACTCAGGCAGGGGTGAGGACCGAGTACGGCGGGCCCCTCCGTCCCACGGAGTGCACCAGGAAGCGGACGGGGGCGAGCGGGTGCGGGCGGCCGGTGCGGACGGCCCCGGGCCGGCCACGGCGCCGGGCCGTGCCGGTCACGGCGACCGCGGTCAGCAGCGGGCGGAACGCGACGGCGGCCGCCGCGCACAGCAGGCCCGCCAGCGCCGACTCGCCGCGCCGCAGCCAGGCGGCGGCCAGCAGGCCGACCGCCACGTGCGCGGCCAGCAGCAGCCAGGGGACGGCGGGTCCCGGAGAGGCGAGCAGGGCGGCGGCATGGCCGCCGTTCCCCGTCACCCCGGCCAGGGGGGTGCCGACCGAGGCCACGCCGGAGAGCCCGTCGGCCCCGGCCTCGCCGCCGCAGAGCACGTCGACGCCCACGGAGCGCAGCGGGCCCGCGATCGGGCCGCCCGCGGCGCCGTAGCAGAGGTGCTGCCCGGTGGTGAACACCGTGTCGGCCGCCAGCTCCATCGGAACCAGCAGACCGGCGATCGCCCCGAAGCCGCGCTCGCGGCCCGCCAGCGCGAACGCCACGGCGAAGACCGCCCCGGCCAGCAGCGCGACGGCGGTCAGCGGCAGCGGGACCCGGGACAGCAGCACATGGGACGCGGAGGAGAGCGTGACGACGAGCGCGGTGAACAACCCCGCGCGAACCGCTCTCATCTGCGTCCCTGATACGTCCATCGCCGGAGAGTGTGTCATGCGTCCCTGTAAACGAGCCCTAAGGTCCCGTCGGGGCCCGGGCCACCGGGCCCAGACGGGAGGTCCTACAGCCCCGGGATGCGGCCGTTGCGGAAGAGGTCGACGAAGATCTGGTGGTCGGCCCGGGTACGGGCGCCGTAGTCGTGCGCGAAGTCGACCAGCAGCTCGGCGAAGCCCTCCTCGTCCGCCGCGATGGCCGCGTCGATCGCGCGCTCCGTGGAGAACGGCACCAGCGAGTGCCCGCTCTCGTCGTCCGCCGCCGCGTGCATCGTGGCCGTGGCCCGTCCGAGGTCGGCGACCACCGCGGCGATCTCGTCCGGCTCGTCGATGTCGGACCAGTCCAGATCGACCGCGTACGGGGAGACCTCGGCGACCAGCTGACCGGAACCGTCCAGCTCGGTCCAGCCCAGCCACGGGTCGGCGTGTGCCTGGAGCGCGCGCTGGGAGATCACCGTGCGGTGCCCCTCGTGCTGGAAGTAGTCCCGCACGGCGGCGTCGTCGATGTGCCGGGAGACCGCCGGGGTCTGTGCCTGCTTGAGGTAGATCACCACGTCGTTCTCCAGGGCGTCGCTGTTGCCCTCCAGGAGGATGTTGTACGACGGCAGACCGGCCGAACCGATGCCGATGCCCCGGCGGCCGACCACGTCCTTCACCCGGTACGAATCGGGCCGGGTGAGGCTCGACTCCGGCAGCGTCTCCAGATAGCCGTCGAACGCCGCCAGCACCTTGTAGCGCGTCGCCGCGTCCAGGTCGATCGCACCGCCGTCCGCGGTGAACCGGCGCTCGAAGTCCCGGATCTCCGTCATCGAGTCGAGCAGCCCGAACCGGGTCAGCGCGCGGGCGTCGCGCAGCGCGCCGAGCAGCGGGCCCTCGGCGGTGTCCAGGGTGAAGGGCGGCACCTCGTCGTTCTTGGCGCCCGTCGCCAGGGCGTGGATCCGCTCCCGGTAGGCGGCGGCGTAGACACGGACGAGCTCGGTGATCTGGTCGTCACCGAGCGCCTTCGCGTAGCCGATCAGGGCGACGGACGCGGCGAAGCGCTTGAGGTCCCAGGTGAAGGGGCCGACATAGGCCTCGTCGAAGTCGTTGACGTTGAACACGAGCCGGCCGTTGGCGTCCATGTACGTGCCGAAGTTCTCGGCGTGCAGGTCACCGTGGATCCACACCCGACTCGTGCGTTCGTCCAGGTAGGGGCCGGTGTGCTGCTCACGGTCCAGGTCGGAGTAGAACAGACCGGCCGAGCCCCGGTAGAACGCGAAGGCCGAGCCCGCCATCTTGCGGAACTTCACGCGGAAGGCCGCGGGGTCGGCGGCCAGGAGCTGCCCGAACGCGGTGTCGAAAACGGCGAGGATCTGCTCCCCGCGCTGCTCTGCGCCGGTCTGCGTGTCCGACATCGCTGGGTGCCTCCTGGTACATGGCGTTCATGACAAAAGGGACGGGCGTCCCCGCGTCTTCCAACGCGTGACCGTACCGTGGAGTGCCCGTCGTCCGTGCCCTCGGCGACGTAGACTTCCACGCTGTCCCCCCTACCCGTCATCCCCGTCCGTCAGCCCGACCACCACTCCCTCATCGAGGCGCTCAGCGCCGCCCTGAAGACCGCCCCGGAGGCACAGCGCCGTGAGCAAGCCGCCCTTCACGCACCTGCACGTCCACACCCAGTACTCGCTGCTGGACGGTGCCGCGCGGCTCAAGGACATGTTCGAGGCGTGCAACGACATGGGCATGTCGCACATCGCGATGACCGACCACGGCAACCTGCACGGGGCGTACGACTTCTTCCACTCCGCGAAGAAGGCCGGGGTGACGCCGATCATCGGGATCGAGGCATACGTCGCCCCCGAGTCGCGCAAGCACAAGCGCAAGGTCCAGTGGGGCCAGCCGCACCAGAAGCGGGACGACGTCTCGGGTTCCGGTGGTTACACGCACAAGACGATCTGGGCGGCCAACAGCACCGGGCTGCACAACCTCTTCAAGCTCTCCTCGGACGCGTACGCCGAGGGCTGGCTGCAGAAGTGGCCCCGTATGGACAAGGAGACCATCTCCCAGTGGTCCGAGGGCCTCATCGCCTCCACCGGGTGCCCGTCCGGCGAGGTGCAGACCCGGCTGCGGCTCGGGCAGTTCGACGAGGCGGTGCAGGCGGCCTCCGACTACAAGGACATCTTCGGTGAGGGCCGGTACTTCCTGGAGCTGATGGACCACGGCATCGAGATCGAGCGCCGGGTCCGCGACGGGCTCCTGGAGATCGGCCGGAAGCTGGACATCCCGCCGCTCGTGACGAACGACTCGCACTACACGTACGCCAACGAGGCGACCGCGCACGACGCCCTGCTCTGCATCCAGACCGGCAAGAACCTCTCCGATCCCGACCGCTTCCGCTTCGACGGAACGGGCTACTACCTCAAGACCACGGACGAGATGTACGGCGTCGACTCCTCCGACGCCTGGCAGGAGGGCTGCGCCAACACCCTCCTCGTCGCGCAGCAGATCGACACGACCGGCATGTTCGAGAAGCGCGACCTGATGCCGAAGTTCGACATCCCGGAGGGCTTCACGGAGATCACCTGGTTCCAGGAGGAGGTCCGGGTCGGCATGGGCCGCCGCTACCCCGGAGGCGTCCCGGAGGACCGGCAGAAGCAGGCCGAGTACGAGATGGACATCATCATCCAGATGGGGTTCCCGGGGTACTTCCTCGTCGTCGCCGACTTCATCATGTGGGCCAAGAACAACGGCATCGCGGTGGGCCCCGGCCGTGGTTCCGCCGCCGGTTCGATCGTCGCCTACGCCATGGGCATCACCGACCTCGACCCGATCACGCACGGGCTGATCTTCGAGCGCTTCCTCAACCCCGAGCGCGTCTCCATGCCCGACGTCGACATCGACTTCGACGAGCGCCGGCGCGTCGAGGTCATCCGGTACGTCACCGAGAAGTACGGCGCCGACAAGGTCGCCATGATCGGCACCTACGGCAAGATCAAGGCCAAGAACGCGATCAAGGACTCCGCGCGCGTCCTGGGCTACCCCTACGCGATGGGCGACCGGCTCACCAAGGCCATGCCCGCCGACGTCCTCGGCAAGGGCATCGACCTCAACGGCATCACCGACCCGAAGCACCCGCGCTACAGCGAGGCGGGCGAGATCCGGGGGATGTACGAGAACGAGCCCGACGTCCAGAAGGTCATCGACACCGCCAAGGGCGTGGAGGGCCTCGTCCGGCAGATGGGTGTGCACGCGGCCGGCGTGATCATGTCCAGCGAGCCGATCGTCGACCACGCGCCGATCTGGGTGCGGCACACCGACGGCGTGACCATCACGCAGTGGGACTACCCCCAGTGCGAGTCGCTCGGCCTGCTCAAGATGGACTTCCTGGGCCTGCGCAACCTGACGATCATGGACGACGCCATCAAGATGGTGAAGGCCAACAAGGGCGTCGACCTGGAGATGCTCTCCCTGCCCCTGGACGACCCCAAGACGTACGAGCTGCTGTGCCGCGGTGACACGCTCGGGGTGTTCCAGTTCGACGGCGGCCCCATGCGCTCGCTCCTGCGTCAGATGCAGCCCGACAACTTCGAGGACATCTCCGCCGTCTCGGCCCTCTACCGGCCGGGTCCGATGGGCATGAACTCGCACACGAACTACGCCGAGCGCAAGAACGCCCGGCAGGAGATCACCCCGATCCACCCGGAGCTCGAGGAGCCCCTCAAGGAGGTCCTCGGCCTCACCTACGGCCTCATCGTGTACCAGGAGCAGGTGCAGAAGGCCGCCCAGATCGTCGCCGGCTACTCGCTCGGCGAGGCCGACATCCTGCGCCGCGTGATGGGCAAGAAGAAGGCCGACGAGCTGGCGAAGAACTTCGTCCTCTTCGAGGCCGGCGCCAAGAAGAACGGCTTCTCCGACGCGGCGATCAAGGCCCTCTGGGACGTCCTGGTCCCGTTCGCCGGATACGCCTTCAACAAGGCGCACTCCTCCGCGTACGGCCTGGTCACCTACTGGACCGCCTACCTCAAGGCGAACTACCCGGCCGAGTACATGGCGGCCCTGCTGACGTCCGTCAAGGACGACAAGGACAAGTCCGCGGTCTACCTCAACGAGTGCCGGCGCATGGGCATCAAGGTGCTCCCGCCGAACGTCAACGAGTCCGAGCCGAACTTCGCCGCCCAGGGCGACGACGTGATCCTGTTCGGGCTGACCGCCGTCCGCAACGTCGGGACGAACGTGGTCGACTCGATCATCAGGTGCCGCAAGGCCAAGGGGAAGTACTCCACCTTCCCCGACTTCCTCGACAAGGTCGAAGCGGTCGTCTGCAACAAGCGCACCGTCGAGTCGCTCATCAAGGCCGGCGCCTTCGACGAGATGGGGCACACCCGCAAGGGGCTCGTCGCCCACCACGAGCCGATGATCGACAACGTGGTGCAGGTCAAGCGCAAGGAGGCCGAGGGGCAGTTCGACCTCTTCGGCGGCATGGGCGACGAGTCGAGCGACGAGCCGGGCTTCGGCCTGGACGTCGAGTTCTCCGACATCGAGTGGGAGAAGTCCTACCTGCTCGCGCAGGAACGCGAGATGCTCGGCCTGTACGTCTCCGACCACCCGCTCTTCGGTCTGGAGCACGTCCTGTCCGACAAGTCGGACGCGGCGATCTCGCAGCTCACCGGCGGCGAGCACTCCGACGGCGCGATCGTCACCGTGGGCGGCATCATCTCCGGCCTCCAGCGCAAGATGACCAAGCAGGGCAACGCCTGGGCCATCGCCACCGTGGAGGACCTGGCGGGCTCCATCGAGTGCATGTTCTTCCCCGCGACCTACCAGCTGGTCTCCACCCAGCTCGTCGAGGACACCGTCGTCTTCGTCAAGGGACGCCTCGACAAGCGCGAGGACGTGCCGCGCCTGGTCGCCATGGAGATGCAGGTCCCCGACATCTCGAACGCCGGGTCCAACGCGCCCGTCGTCCTGACCATCCCCACGGTCAGGGTCACCCCGCCCATGGTCAGCAGGCTCGGCGAGGTCCTCAGCCACCACCGCGGCGACACCGAGGTGCGCATCAGGCTCCAGGGCCCCCGCAAGACCACCGTGCTCCGGCTGGACCGGCACCGCGTCAAGCCGGACCCCGCCCTCTTCGGTGACCTCAAGGTGCTGCTCGGCCCGTCCTGCCTGGCAGGCTGACCCCCGGACCCGGACCCGCGAGAGGGGCGCCCCGCCGATCGGCGGGGCGCCCCTCTCGGCCTGTCGGCCGTGCGAACCGTCAGTTGTGGCCGAAGCGCTTCTGGTGCTTGCGCGCGACGTCGGCCGGGCTGCCCTGGGCCTGCGACTGCGACTGCGTCTGCGACTCGTACGCCGTCGACTTGGCCTCCTCCGCGCCACGCTCCGCGGCGGATGCGCGGTCGTGCTGGCTGCCCTGCTTGCGGTTCTTGTTCTTCGCCATCGTGATGCCTCCTGTGGGAGATCTGGGGGTCCAGAACCGCTGTCAGACTCACATATCACCATAAAGGCCGCATGTTGGATCATTACCGAGTGTAGTAGGCGAGGTATCATGCGCGGTTTCCTGATCCGCCACGCCGATGATCGAGTTCCGGACCTTAAGGCCGGTGCCGTCGGGCAGACTCGAAGGAAACCCTGAGTGAGCGAACCCCGGGTCGGCGGACCCACCCCCCATGTCCGGGCCCGCCGGTCCGCCGCCGAATTGGAAGAGGGTGGAACGCGTGGACCGTTGCGTCGTCCTGGTGGACGCCGGCTACTTGCTGGGCGCAGCCGCGAGCCTGCTGGCCGGAGAGCCCGCCCGTTCCCGCATCACCGTCGACCACGCCGCCCTGATCCAGGGCCTGCGCGAGCGCGCCGAGGCCGACACGGAACAGCCCCTGCTGCGCATCTACTGGTTCGACGGCGCCCCCGACCGCGTACCGCAGCCCGAGCACCGCAGGCTGCGGGTCATGCCGCGGGTGACCGTCCGGCTGGGCGCCCTCACCCGCAGTGACGGGCGGTGGGCCCAGAAGGGCGTCGACGCCGCCATGCACGCCGAGCTGACCGAACTGGCAAGGAACCGGGCCTGCTCGGACGTGGTGCTCGTGACCGGCGACGGCGATCTTCTGCCCGGCCTCATGTCCGCCAAGGAACACGGCGTCGCCGTCCACCTGTGGGCCGTCCAGGCCGCCGACGGCGACTACAACCAGTCCGAGGACCTGGTCGCCGAGGCCGACGAGCGACGGGTGCTCGACCGCGCCTGGATCACCAAGGCCGTACGGGCCAAGGACACGGGCGGTGTGTGCCCGCCCCCGCCGGTCCCGCGCCCCGAGATCGCCGCGATCCTCTCCGCGCCGCTGCCCGAGGCCGCCCTCGCCGCCTCCGCCGAGCGGGCGTCGGAGGCGCAGGCCGCGGCAGCCCGCAACGGCACCACCGTCCCGCCGGCCGGCGAGGCCGCCGCCCACCCGCAGCCGGGGCCCGGCCACAAGGGCGTGCCCACCCCCAAGGACCTGGCGAGCCTGCGCGCGCCCGGGACACAGACCGCGCAGCACCCCGTCCCGCAGCCCGTCGGCAACGCGACCCTGCGCTGGTCGTCCGACAAGGGCTGGGTGGAGCGCCAGGGCCCCCTCGGCGAGCCGGCCGAGACCGCTTCCCTACCGACCCTCGCCCAGCTCACCAGCGCCGAACAGCGCTGGGCCGACCGGGAGGAGGACATCACCACCGTCGGCGGTGACCCCTTCGAGGTCGGCCAGGTCTTCGCCCGGCGTTGGATGGAACGGCTTCCGGAGACGGTCCACCTGCAGAAACTGTCCACGATGTACCCCCGCATCCCGCACCGCATCGACGGCGAACTCCTCAGGTACGCGGCACGCTTCGGGCTGCTCGCGCACAAGGACGACCAGATCGACGAGCACGACCGCTATGCCATCCGGGCGGGGTTCTGGCGTGAGATCGACGTACGGGCCGCCGCCGAGCACGCCCCCGCGGGGGAGTGAGCGGGGCCGCACTGCGCTGCCCCGGACGCAATACGGGGCATCCGACCCCGTAGTCTCGTACCTCGTGAGTACGGGCACAGCACAGGCGACGGGCGCAGCACAGGCGGAGACCGGCACCGTGTGCGCGGTGCGTGACCTGGTCAAGACCTACCCCGCCGTGCGCGGCCGACGCGGCCGCCCCGCCACCCCCGAGGTGCGCGCCACCGACGGCGTCCGCCTCGACGTCCGGCGCGGAGAGATCTTCGGACTGCTCGGACCCAACGGCGCGGGCAAGTCCACCCTGGTACGCCAGCTGACCGGCCTGATGCGTCCCGACTCCGGAACCGTCGAGGTGCTGGGACACGACCTCGTGCGCCACCCCGAGCGGGCCTCGCGGCTCATCGGCTACCTCGGCCAGGAATCCACCGCTCTCGACGAACTCACCGTGTCGCTCGCCGCGGAGACCACCGGGCGCCTCAGAGGTATGCCGGTACGGGAGGCCCGCGCCGCCCGTGACGACGTGCTGGACGAGCTCGGGCTCACCGGGCTCGCCGGGCGTCCGCTCAAGAAACTGTCCGGAGGGCAGCGCCGGCTCGCCTGCTTCGCCGCGACGCTGGTCGGTGAACGCCCCGTCCTGGTGCTGGACGAGCCGACGACCGGAATGGATCCCGTCGCCCGGCGCTCCGTCTGGTCCGCCGTCGACCGGCGGCGGGCCGAACACGGGGCGACCGTGCTGCTCGTGACCCACAACGTCATCGAGGCGGAGACGGTCCTGGACCGGGTGGCCGTCATGGAGGGCGGCAGGGTGATCGCCTGCGACACCCCGGCCGGGCTCAAGGAACAGGTGGCCGGCGAGGTGCGGGTCGAGCTGGTGTGGCGCGAGCGGGCACCGCTGGACGTCCCTGAGGTGGCCGCGCTCCGCGGGTCCGCGCAGGAATCGGGGCGCAGGTGGGTCCTGCGCCTCGGACCCGACGAGGCGCGGGCCGCCGTGGCCGCGGTGACCGGCGGGGCGGCCTTCTCCTCGCTCGACGACTTCACGCTGGCCACACCCAGCCTGGAGGACGTCTACCTGGCGCTCGGCGGCGACGCGGCCAGGGC
Organism: Streptomyces sp. Alt3; assembly: GCF_030719215.1. NCBI lineage: Bacteria > Bacillati > Actinomycetota > Actinomycetes > Kitasatosporales > Streptomycetaceae > Streptomyces > Streptomyces glycanivorans. The sequence goes on from NZ_CP120983.1 coordinate 6,213,372, forward strand.
CACCGAGGGACTGGTGAAGGCGTGATCAGGACGGTGAACGTGTCGGGACACGTGTCGGAGACGAACGGGAGCACGGCCAGGTGACGAGCATCGTTCCCACGGAGTCCGCGAAGACGGCGCCGAAGGGCCGGGCCCCGGGCCCGGACGCAGCCGTACGGCACGCCCGCACCACCCCCGCGGCGCTCGCGCCGAGGGCCGGGCTGCTGCCGTCGCTGGCCGCCGTGTACCGGGCGCAGCTGTCGCGGGCACGGGTCGCGCGGATCCCGCTGCTGTTCGTCGCGACGTTCCAGTCCGTCGGGATCATGGTGCTGATGCGCGGGGTCGTCGACGGCGGCTCGGAGGCGCGGGCCGTGGTGGCCGGTTCCAGCGTGCTGGTCGTGGCGTTCGTCGCGCTCAACCTGCTCGCCCAGTACTTCGGCCAGCTCCGGGCGGGCGGCGGGCTCGACCACTACGCGACGCTGCCGGTGCCGCCGGCCGCGGTGGTACTGGGGGCGGCGGGAGCGTACGCCTCGTTCACCGTGCCCGGCACGATCGTCACGGCGGTGGCCGGAAGCGCGCTGTTCGGACTTCCGATGACGCACCTGTGGGTGCTCGTCGCCGTCATCCCGCTCTCCGGAGCCGCGCTCTCCGGACTGGGGGCCGCCCTGGGGCTGCTGGCGCCACGGCCGGAGCTGGCGACGCTGCTCGGGCAGCTGGGCATGTCGGCCGCGCTGCTGCTGGGCGTGCTGCCCGCCGAGCGGCTCCCCGGGCCCGTCGGTTGGGCACGCGACCTCCTTCCCTCGACCTACGGCGTCGAGGCGCTGTCCCGGTCCTTCGACGCCCACCCCGACTGGGCGGTCGTCGCCCTCGACCTCGCGGTGTGCGCGGCGGTCGGTGTGCTCTCGCTGGCCGTGGCCACCTGGGCGTACCGGCGTGCGGCGGTCCGGTGAGGCAGTGATCGCGGCGGCCTGGCACGATGGCACCGTGACCGCACCGTTGACGCCGCCGCACCAGCCCCAGCCGAACGACCCGTGGCAGGCCCCGCCGTCCGGGTCGCACGTCCTGCCCGGCAAGGACCACCCGGACGCGCAGGAGCGGCGTACGGAGCTCCGGCAGGGCGCGCTGATCGCCGCGGTCCTGACGGTCGCGGGGGTCGCCCTCGGGCTCCTCTGGCTGTGGCTGGCGCCGCGCGTACCGCTCGTCTCCGACGACGCCGCCGTGTTCCTGGAGAACAGCGAGGGCGAGGAGGCCATCGGTGCCGACGGCACCTTCGTGCTGCTGGCACTCGCCTTCGGCCTCGTCTCGGCTGTCGCGGTCTTCCTCCTCCGTCGTCGCGGCGGCATCCCGCTGGTGGTGGGCCTCGCCCTGGGCGGGCTGCTCGGCTCGCTGCTGGCGTGGGGGCTCGGTATCTGGCTGGGGCCGACGTCCGACGTGGTGGCCCACGCCAAGGAGGTCGGCAAGGGTGTCACCTTCGACGCGCCGCTGGAGCTGCACGCGGTCGGGGCGGCGGTGCTGGCCTGGCCCATCGCGGCGATGATCGTCCACCTGGGGCTGACGGCCCTGTTCGGGCCGCGCGATCCCGAGCCGGAATGGGGCTTCCCCTACGGTGCGCAGGACGCGGGGCCCGGCGGCGCGTACGGGCAGACGTCCGGGGGAGCAGCCGAGAGCCCGGCGCCCGATCCCGTCGAGAGCCCTGCTCCCGGTTCAGCCGGGAGTCAGGCGCCCGGCCGTGCCGAGGGGCCCGAGGACGGGCCGGCGGACGGGACCGGCCGGGGCCGGGCGTAGCGTCCTTCCGCGGACCCGTCGGTCTCCGCCGCCGGTGTCCTCCTGCCGGCTGTCCGTGGTGTGTTTCCGCAGCGTGGCCATGGGAAGGCGCGTGGATGAGCACCGACGAAAGGACCGACATGAGTGCCGGAGAGAAGACCAAGGCCAAGACCGAGCAGATCGTCGGGAAGGCCGTCCGCAAGGTGGCCCACGCGGTGGGTGACGAGACCACCGCGGCCAAGGGCGCGGCGCTGGAGGCCCGGGGCAGGGGACGGGACACCAAGGAGAAGTCGAAGGACACCTTCAAGCACTGAGGGACGTGCCCGCGGGCCCGGCGCGGCCAGGATCAGCGGCCCGCGCCCGCGGCGCACCGCACACAGGTCGTCGCCGCCGGACGCACCTCCAGACGGCCCGGTGGGATCGGCTCACCGCACCGCTCGCAGCGGCCGTAGTCGCCCCGCTCCAGCCGCTCCAGCGCCCGGTCCACCTCTGCCAGGTGGTCCCGCGCACGAGCCAGCAGCGAGGCGGTGTGAGCCCGCTCGAAGGCGGTGCTCGATCCCTCCGGGTCGTGCTCGTCGTCGACCGCCACCAGCGCGTTCGCCTCGACGATCGCGTCGAAATCACTGTGCAGCGCCGCGATACGGGCCTCCGTGTCGCGGCGTTCCGCGTCCAGCCGTTCGCGGGCGGAGGCGCGGTCGCCCGGCCCGTCGCCTACAGCGGAGAAGAACGCGTTCACCTCTGCGGCAACGGACGTGTCCGCTGCCGCATTCCGTGCGTACCCCGCGTGGGGCTCCGCTAGGCCCGGCCGACCGGGGCCAGGGACGCCTCCGTCAGGGACGCCAGGTCGGAGGGGGAGAGCTCGACCTCCAGCCCGCGACGGCCCGCCGACACGCAGATCGTGGCGTGGGAACCGGCCGACTCGTCCAGCACCGTACGCAGGCGTCTGCGCTGTCCCAGGGGGGAGATGCCGCCCCTCACGTACCCCGTGGTGCGCTCGGCCGCCGCCGGGTCCGCCATGGCCGCCCGCTTGCCGCCCACCGCCGAGGCCAGCGCCTTCAGGTCCAGCGATCCCGCGACCGGGACGACCGCGACGACCAGCTCGCCGTCGACCTCGGCCACCAGGGTCTTGAACACCCGGTCGGCGGACACCCCGAGCGCCTCGGCCGCCTCCTCGCCGTAGGACGGCGAGGAGGGGTCGTGGTCGTACGAGTGCACCGTGAACACGGTCCCGGCCGCGGTCAGCGCGACCGTGGCCGGGGTGCCGCCGGACTGCTGCTTCCTGGACTTCTTCGCCACCGGGCAGGTCCTCGGATCAGTTGGGGTGCGTGGGGTCGCGGGTCAGGTCGACCGCGGGCAGCGACGGCAGGTGCCGGATGACGGCGGTCTCCTTGCGCAGGAGCGCCAGCTCCTCGCGCAGCCGGGTCGCGGTGTCCGGGGCCTGGAGCAGCCGCTGCTTCGACGGGATGTCGAGCACGGCGGCGGCGGCCACCAGGTACGAGACGACGGAGGGGTCGTCCGGCAGGTCGGCGCCGGTCGTCAGCGAACGCTCGCTCGCACCCGCGAGCCGCTTCTGGTAGCTGCGGAAGGCGCGCAGCACACCCTCGGCCAGGGCACCCGCCTCGTCCCCGGCCGTGTCGTCGCCCTCGGCGGCCCCGGGGTCCTCGGGCAGTTCCTCGACCTCGGCGGTCAGGAACGGGCCGCTCGCGTCGACGGAGAGCAGGCGGACCCGGGTGGTGCCGGTCGCCAGGACCTCGTAGCTGCCGTCGGCGCGCTCACGGATCTTCGCCGCGTCCGCGACGCAGCCGACCCGGTGGAAGGTCTGGACGGGATCCGGGCCGAAGCCGTCGGCAGGGGCCCGTTCGACGGGAGGCGCCGAGGCGACGGTGTCCGGCATCCCGGTCGCAGTCGGGGCGGTCTCGCGGCCGTCGCGGATCGCGACCACCACGAAGCGGCGCGGCTCGTCCTCGTCGATCTCGAGCAGCTCGCGCATCATGGCGCGATAACGCTCCTCGAAGACGTTGAGCGGCAGCACGAGGCCGGGGAACAGCACCGCGTTCAGCGGGAAGAGGGGCAGGCGAGCGGTGGTCACAGCGGTCAAGCGTAATGGCCGCGGGGCCCGCCGTGCTCCGGCCTCCCGCACAGGGGCGTGGAAGAGGCCACCCGGAGCCGGACATCGGCCCGTGCGTCGAGGAATCCCCCGAGCGCGTCCCCGGTCACCGACGCCCAGGGGAACGAGGTGGCGCACGGCCCGATCAGCCGGAACTGCTCCAACGCCTCGGCCGCGCGCCCCCGTGCGGCCAGGACGTAGGCGAGGAGGTTACGGACCTCCGCCGGCCAGGGGTCACCGGCGGGGAATCCGGCCGAGAGGCCGATCGCGAGGTCGGCGGCGGCGTCGACCCGGTCGGCCTGCACGGAGTTCGCCCGCGCGGCGGCCTTCTCGTCCCGCAGCAGGGCGAAGGCCGCGCGTACGGGCAGCGCCTGCACGAGGGAGTCCCCGGCGGCGTCCTCGGCGGCCCGCTCGGCGAAGTCGAAGCACTCGCGATGGGAGCCGTACCACTCGGCCGAGAGGTACCGGAGCGCGGAGACATGGGTGCCGTAGTGGTGGGGACAGCGGCGTACCGCCTGTTCCCACAGCGACTCGAAGACCGTGTGCGGGGCGTGTGTGCCGCGGGCGTGGTCGAGTGCGAGCCGCCACGGCACCGGGTCACGGGGGTCGGCCTCCGTCGCCGCCGTGATCAGCGGACCCACCTCGCGCAGCAGCTCGGAGTGGGCGGGGGACTCCCATGCGCGGCGCACCGCCAGCGCGGCCTTGACCAGCAGCGCGTCCGGATCCCGCGGGGCGGCGGCCAGCCAGCCGGTGAGCCAGCCGTCGCGGCCGCGTGCGAAGGCGACCAGCCGCGCGAGGGCGCGGTCGCGCGTCTCCCAGTCGGCCGCGTCCCGGGTGGTGGCGAGGAGCTTGGCCGCGGGTTCGAACTCACCCAGGGCCGCCGCCACCAACGCGGGGGAGAGCCACTCGTCGGGGGCGTCGAGCAGCACCGCGTCGTCCGCCGGCAGCCCGGCGGACAGCCCGGGGCCGTACCGGAACGTGCGCGCGGAACTCAGCAGTGCACGGAGGAAAGCCATGGTGCAGACCATTGAAAAGCCCAGGTGGGGGCAGCGCCAGAGGGGCTCTGTGAAGCTTCTGTAGCGAGTGGAAGGGTTGCCCTGGACAAGGTCAAGAAAAGGCAAAGGAAGCGGCCGGAGCTGGCCCGAATCCGACCTTCCCGCTGCCGGTTCCCGTCCGCCCTGCCGAGCCTCGGCAAGCCTTTCGACCGCCGTGCCGACAGGGATGCGCGCGGACGGGGACGCCCACCCCGGGTCAGCCGCGCCGCAGGAGCCGGGACGCGCCCGCCGCCACCGTCGTGGCCAATATCCACCCCAGCAGCACGAGCGCCGCCGCCGCCCACTGCCAGCCCCCCTCCAGGAGCCAGTACCCGTCCTGCCCGAGATCGATCACAGGCACCAGCAGATCCAGCGCGTACAGCGACGGATTCCACTGCGGATGCTCGTCCCCCTTGATCGACTCCGGGTGGTACTGCGAGAAGGCCACCGCGCCCGCGGCCCACAGCACCGCCATCCAGACCAGCGCCCGGCCCGGCCGGTAGCCGTACGCCACCGCCCAGTCCTGGAGATAGCCCCAGATCCTCCCGGCCGGGGGCAGCGTCTCGCGCCGCCGCCGCTGCTTGGCCAGCAGCACCTCGCGGGCGTCCGCGTCCTCCCCGCAGCTGCGGAGCACCGAGGCGAGCCGCTCGTACGGCTCCGGGACGTACTCCGGGGTCGCGGCCAGCACCCACTCCAGGCGCCTCGACAGTGGGAAGTGCCCGTACGGGACGAGGTTCTCGTAGACGAAGCCGCCCATCGCCAGGCCGCCCGGCCCGGGCCAGCTGGCCGACACGTCGATCAGTGTCACGACCCGCGCGCCGTTCAGCACGACCCGGCCCTCCCGCGGCCGCTCGGCGTTGAACCGCAGCTCGGGGGTGACGATCCGGCGCAGCGACAGTTCCTCACGGTCGGCGAGCACGAACCGGGCCTTGTGCAGGTCCACCGCGTCACCGAACCGCCCGTCGTCGAGCCGCACCGCGCCCCGGCACTCGAAGGCCTGCGCACGCGTCCCGCGCGCCGGGCCGCCGCCGCGCGCGACACCGAACGGGGGAGTGGTGCCCTGGTTCCCCGTGTCGATGCTCACCCAGGCCTCCGTCATGTACAGCGTGCGCTCCACGCTCAGCTGCGGGGCGTTCAGCGCCCGCCGCCCGTCCGTGGCCCGCAGCCGGCTGCCCCGCAGGCTCAGCGAGCCGCCGACCTTCGCCCCGCGCAGGCTCAGCTCGCCCAGCGTCTCGATCATCTCGGCCTGCAGGTCCTGCGCCACCGACATCCCGTCGCCCACGAAGGCGCGGCCCCGGCGGTCGGGGCCGACACGGAGCTGGTTGATCAGCAGGTCCGTCCCGATCTGGGCGTCGGTGAGCCGGATCCCGCGCTCGACCCGGCAGCGCGGCAGATGAAGATCGCCCTCCGTGTGCAGCCGGGCCGCGTCCAGCCGCGGCACCGCGCAGCCCACCATCCGCAGCGTCGTGAAATGGCACTCGGGCAGCACCACCTCCTGCTCGAAGCGGCAGCCCGTCAGCTCCACGTACGGCGAGACGTGCCCGCCCGCCAGGTCCAGCTTCCCCGTGATGCGGACGCCCCGGAGCTTCAGCGCGGCCACCCGCCCCGGCCGCGCCGCCGGCCCGCTGAGCAGGAGCCGCGCCACCGTCCGGGCACCGACGCTCCGCTCCGGACCCCAGCTGTGCGGGGCGAACGGATCGTCGCGCACCGGATCGTGCGCGCGCAGATCGTAGGTGGTGCCGTTCCGGAATGACTGCCACATGCCCAGTTCCGCGGCGCTGAGCCCGTCGGGGATCTCGCCGTCCTGCGCTTCCGTCACTCCATCACCTCCACACGCGCGGATCACCCCGCGCCCGTACTGTCGTTCTTCCCTCTGTGTGACCGTGCGAAAGCTAACGGTCAGCAGTGACAGCCGGGACATGTATCAGCCAGTGATACGGGCGACCGGACGCCGGAACCGGTCTGAGAGAATTGCGGTGTGATCTCTCGAATCGATCTGCGCGGCACCGCCCTCCCCGAGGGTGGAGCCCTGCGCGACCTGCTGCCCCGTGCCGAGTTCGACGTGGAAGCCGCCCTGGAGACGGTGCGGCCCATCTGCGAGGACGTACGCCATCGTGGCTCGGCAGCGGTGATCGACTGGGGGGAGAAGTTCGACGGGGTGCGGCTGGACTCGATCCGGGTCCCCGCCGGTGCGGTCACCGACGCCCTGGAGACGCTCGATCCAGCCGTGCGCGCCGCCCTGGAGGAGTCGATCCGCCGCGCCCGTCTCGTCCACCGCGAGCAGCGCCGCACCACGCACACCACCCAGGTCGTCCCCGGCGGCACGGTCACCGAGAAGTGGGTGCCCGTCGAGCGTGTCGGGCTCTACGTCCCCGGCGGACGCTCGGTCTACCCCTCCTCCGTCGTCATGAACGTCGTCCCCGCGCAGGAGGCCGGCGTCGAGGGCATCGCCGTCGCGTCCCCGCCGCAGAAGGAGTTCGGCGGCCTTCCGCACCCCACGATCCTCGCCGCCTGCGCCCTCCTCGGCGTCGACGAGGTCTACGCCGCCGGCGGCTCCCAGGCCGTCGCGATGTTCGCGTACGGCACCGAGGACTGCCCGCCGGTGAACCTCGTCACCGGGCCCGGCAACATCTACGTCGCCGCCGCCAAGCGCCTCCTCAAGGGCCGCGTCGGCATCGACGCCGAAGCCGGTCCCACCGAGATCGCGATCCTCGCCGACGCGGGCGCCGACCCGGTGCACGTCGCCGCCGACCTGATCAGCCAGGCCGAGCACGACCCGATGGCCGCCGCCGTCCTCGTCACCGACTCCGAGGAGCTCGCCGCCGCCACCGAGGCCGAGCTGGCCCCGCAGGTCGCCGCGACCAAGCACGTCACCGACCGGATCGAGCCCGCGCTGGCCGGCCGCCAGTCCGCGATCGTCCTCGTCGACGACCTGGAGGACGGCCTCAAGGTCGTCGACGCGTACGCCGCCGAACACCTGGAGATCCAGACGGAGAACGCCGCCGCCGTCGCCGACCGGGTCCGCAACGCCGGAGCGGTCTTCGTCGGCCCGTGGTCTCCCGTCTCCCTCGGCGACTACTGCGCCGGCTCCAACCACGTCCTGCCCACCGGCGGCTGCGCCTGCCACTCCTCGGGCCTGTCCGTGCAGTCCTTCCTGCGCGGCATCCACATCGTCGACTACACCCGCGACGCGCTCGCCGAGGTCACCCACCACGTGGTGACCCTCGCCGAGGCGGAGGACCTCCCCGCCCACGGCGCCGCGCTCAAGGCCAGGTTCGGCTGGAAGGTTCCGCAGGCGTGACGAACAGCACCAATCCCTGGGACGCGCTCCCGATCCGCGACGAACTGCGCGGGCAGTCCCCGTACGGAGCGCCCCAGCTGGACGTACCGGTCCGGCTGAACACCAACGAGAACCCGTACCCGCTGCCCGACGCGCTCGTCGACCGCATCGCCGAGCGGGTCCGCGAAGCCGCCCGCGACCTCAACCGCTACCCCGACCGCGACGCCGTGGAGCTCCGCACCGAGCTCGCCCGCTACCTCACCCGCACCGCCGGGCACGAGGTCTCCGCCGTCAACGTCTGGGCCGCCAACGGCTCCAACGAGGTACTCCAGCAGCTGCTCCAGACCTTCGGCGGCCCCGGGCGCACCGCGATCGGCTTCGAGCCCTCGTACTCGATGCACGCCCTCATCGCACGCGGCACCGGCACCGGCTGGATCTCCGGGCCGCGCAACGAGGACTTCACCATCGACGTGGAGGCCGCGAAGAAGGCCATCGCCGAACACCGGCCCGAGGTCGTCTTCATCACCTCGCCCAACAACCCCACCGGCACCGCCGTGGACGCCGGGACCGTCCTCGCGCTGTACGACGCCGCCCAGGCGGCCAGGCCCTCGATGGTCGTCGTCGACGAGGCCTACGGCGAGTTCAGCCACCACCCCTCGCTGCTCCCGCTCATCGAGGGCCGCCCCCACCTGGTGCTCTCCCGCACCATGTCGAAGGCCTTCGGCGCCGCCGGCCTGCGCCTCGGCTACCTCGCGGCGGCCCCCGCCGTCGTCGACGCGGTCCAGCTGGTGCGCCTGCCGTACCACCTGTCCTCCGTCACCCAGGCCACCGCGCTCGCCGCCCTGGAGCACACCGATACGCTGCTCGGGTACGTCGCGCAGCTCAAGAGCGAGCGCGACCGGCTGGTCGACGGACTGCGGGAGCTCGGCTTCGCCGTCACCGACTCGGACGCCAACTTCGTCCAGTTCGGCCGCTTCGCCGACAGCCACACCGCCTGGCAGCAGATCCTCGACCGGGGAGTCCTGGTCCGGGACAACGGCGTACCGGGATGGCTGCGGGTCTCCGCGGGGACCCCGGCCGAGAACGACGCGTTCCTCGATGCGGTGCGCGAACTGAAGAAGGAGCACGACGCATGACTCGCGAGGCCCGCGTAGGAAGAGTGGAGCGGACCACCAAGGAGACCTCCGTGCTCGTCGAGATCAACCTCGACGGCACCGGCAAGGTCGACGTGTCGACCGGGGTCGGCTTCTACGACCACATGCTCGACCAGCTCGGCCGCCACGGCCTCTTCGACCTCACGGTCAAGACCGAGGGCGACCTGCACATCGACTCGCACCACACCATCGAGGACACCGCCCTCGCGCTCGGCGCCGCCTTCCGGCAGGCGCTCGGCGACAAGGTCGGGATCTACCGCTTCGGCAACTGCACCGTCCCGCTGGACGAGTCGCTCGCCCAGGTCACCGTCGACCTCTCCGGCCGCCCCTACCTGGTGCACACCGAGCCGGAGAAGATGGCGCCGATGATCGGCGAGTACGACACGACGATGACCCGGCACATCCTGGAGTCCTTCGTCGCCCAGGCGCAGATCGCCCTGCACGTGCACGTGCCGTACGGGCGCAACGCCCACCACATCGTGGAGTGCCAGTTCAAGGCACTGGCCCGCGCCCTGCGGTACGCCAGTGAGCACGACACGCGCGCGGCCGGCATCCTCCCCTCCACGAAGGGCGCCCTGTGACCGGCCTCAACACCGTTCTGATCCTCGTCGGCCTCTTCCTGGCCGGCGGGGTCTACTCCTTCTGGAAGCAGGGCATGCCCAAGGGCGTCGTCGTGCTCCTCGGGATCGGCTCCGTGATGTGCCTGGTGGCGGGCATCATGCGGATCCAGGGACTCTGGGACTGAGGAAACTGTGAGCGACAAGAAGAAGGTCGTCGTCTTCGACTACGGCTTCGGCAACGTCCGGTCCGCCGAGCGGGCCCTCGCCCACGTCGGCGCGGACGTGCAGATCACCCGCGACTTCGACACCGCGATGAACGCCGACGGGCTGCTCGTCCCCGGCGTCGGCGCCTACTCTGCCTGCATGGCGGGTCTGAAGAAGGCGCGCGGCGAATGGATCGTCGGCCGCAGGCTGTCCGGCGGCCGGCCCGTCATGGGCATCTGCGTCGGGATGCAGATCCTGTTCGAGCGCGGCATCGAGCACGGCGTCGAGACGGAGGGCCTCGACGAGTGGCCCGGCACCGTCGGACCGCTGAAGGCCGACGTCGTGCCCCACATGGGCTGGAACACCGTCGAATCCCCCGAGGGGTCCCAGCTCTTCGCGGGCCTGGACCCCGAGGCCCGGTACTACTTCGTGCACTCCTACGCGGCGCACGACTGGTCCCTCGAAGTGACCAACGCCAAGATCCGCGCGCCGAAGGTCACCTGGGCCACGCACGGAGAGCGGTTCGTGGCCGCCGTCGAGAACGGCGCGCTGTGGGCCACCCAGTTCCACCCCGAGAAGTCCGGCGATGCCGGCGCCCAGCTGCTGACCAACTGGATCGAGACGCTGTAATGCCGAAGCTTGAACTGCTCCCCGCCGTAGACGTACGCGACGGACAGGCCGTCCGCCTCGTGCACGGCGAATCCGGCTCCGAGACCTCCTACGGCTCCCCGCTCGAGGCGGCCCTCGCCTGGCAGAGCTCCGGCGCCGAGTGGCTGCACCTCGTCGACCTGGACGCCGCCTTCGGTACCGGCGACAACCGTGCGCTGATCGCCGAGGTGGCCGGCGCCATGGACATCAAGGTCGAGCTCTCCGGCGGCATCCGCGACGACGCGTCGCTCGCCGCGGCCCTCGCCACCGGCTGCCGCCGGGTCAACCTCGGCACCGCCGCCCTGGAGACCCCCGAATGGGTCGCCAAGGTCATCGCCGAGCACGGCGACAAGATCGCCGTCGGCCTCGACGTCCGCGGCACGACACTGCGCGGCCGCGGCTGGACCCGCGACGGCGGCGACCTCTACGAGACGCTTGCCCGCCTCGACTCCGAGGGCTGCGCCCGCTACGTCGTGACCGACATCGCCAAGGACGGCACGCTGCAGGGCCCCAACCTGGCCCTCCTGCGGGACGTCTGCGCCGCCACCGACAAGCCTGTCGTCGCCTCCGGCGGCGTCTCCTCGCTCGCGGACCTGCGCGCGATCTCCCTGCTCGTCCCGGAAGGCGTCGAGGGGGCCATCGTCGGCAAGGCGCTGTACGCGGAGGCGTTCACCCTCGAGGAGGCCCTCAAGGCGGTCGCCGCATGACGGACTCCGTACGCCGCGTGTCCTCGGGCGCCCCCTGGGAGGAGAAGTTCGGCTACTCCCGCGCGGTGGAACTCCCCACCGGGCTCGTCCTGGTCTCCGGCTGCACATCGGTGGTCGACGGCCAGATCCTGGCGGGCAGCCCGTACGAGCAGGCCGCCGCCTCCTTCCAGGTCGCCTTCGACGCCCTGAAGCAGGTCGGACTCGGCCGTGAGGACGTCGTCCGCACCCGGATGTACATCACGCACGCCCGGGACGTCGACGAGGTGGGCCGCGCCCACAAGGAGCTGTTCGACGACGTCCGCCCCGCCGCCTCCATGATCATCGTGTCCGGCTTCGTCGACCCCTCCCTGGTCGTCGAGGTCGAGGTCGAGGCCTACCGGGCAGGTGAGCGATGACTCTCGCCGTACGGGTCATCCCGTGCCTGGACGTCGACAAGGGCCGCGTCGTCAAGGGGGTCAACTTCCAGAACCTGCGCGACGCGGGCGACCCCGTCGAGATGGCGAAGCTCTACGACGCCGAGGGCGCCGACGAGTTGACGTTCCTCGACATCACCGCCTCCAGCGGTGACCGCGAGACGACGTACGACGTCGTGCGCCGCACCGCCGAGCAGGTCTTCATCCCGCTCACCGTCGGCGGCGGGGTCCGCACCCCCGACGACGTCGACAAGCTGCTGCGCGCCGGGGCCGACAAGGTGGGGGTCAACACCGCCGCCATCGCCCGCCCCGAGCTCATCCGCGAGATCGCCGAACGCTTCGGGCGCCAGGTGCTCGTCCTGTCCGTCGACGCCAGGCGCACCCCCGAGGGCACCTTCGAGGTGACGACCCACGGAGGACGCAGGGGCACCGGCATCGACGCCGTCGAGTGGGCACACCGCGCCGCCGACCTCGGCGCGGGCGAGATCCTGCTCAACTCGATGGACGCCGACGGCACGAAGGACGGCTACGACACCGAGATGATCAAGGCGGTTCGGGCCCACGTCACCGTCCCCGTCATCGCCTCCGGTGGCGCCGGCCGCCTCGCGGACTTCGCGCCGGCCATCGACGCGGGCGCCGACGCGGTCCTCGCCGCGTCCGTCTTCCACTTCGGTGACCTGCGGATCTCCGAGGTCAAGGGCGCTCTGCGCGAGACCGGACACCCCGTTCGCTGACCCCGCCCAGAGGGACAGCCGTACGGGAAGACCGGCGATCTCGCCGATGTCCGCACGCAGCTCACGCCGCAAGAGTGGCGCCGTCAGCAACTGACGGCGCCACCCACGCGGTGCTCCCCCGAAGGTCCCGGACGACGGGCCCCCGGCTGCCGCGTCGTGGTTGCGCCACGACCGAGAGGATCCCCCCTCGTGCAGCAGCACCTCCCCTCCGGCGACATCTCCCCACGCAGCCACCGGATGTCGAAGAGCCGCTCCCGTACCGTCAAGCTGGGCATCGCGGCCGCGGCCGCCACCGCCGGTCTGGTCACCGCGTTGATGCCGGGCGCCCAGGCCGCCGACAATCCGTACGAGCGCGGACCCGCGCCGAGCAATTCGAGCATCGAGGCGAGCCGCGGCTCGTACGCCACGTCCCAGACGACCGTGTCCTCGCTGAGCGTCAGCGGTTTCGGCGGGGGCACCATCTACTACCCGACGTCCACGTCCGACGGGACGTTCGGGGCAGTCGTGATCTCGCCCGGCTTCACCGCCTACCAGTCGAGCATCGCCTGGCTGGGGCCACGTCTGGCCTCGCAGGGCTTCGTGGTCTTCACGATCGACACCAACACGACCGCGGACCAGCCGGCCAGCCGTGGTGACCAGCTGCTCGCGGCGCTGGACTACCTGACCGGTACGAGTTCGGTGCGGAGCCGGGTCGACGCCTCCCGCCTCGGTGTGATGGGCCACTCGATGGGTGGCGGTGGCACGCTGGAGGCGGCGAAGGACCGTCCGTCGTTGCAGGCGGCGATCCCGCTGACGGGCTGGAACACGGACAAGACGTGGCCGGAGGTGCAGACGCCGACGCTGGTCATAGGTGCGGACGGTGACACGGTCGCCCCGGTGGCGACGCACTCGGAGCCGTTCTACAACTCGCTGCCGAGTTCGCTGGACAAGGCGTATCTGGAACTGCGGGGGGCGACGCACTTCACGCCGAACTCGTCGAACACGACGATCGCGAAGTACAGCATCTCGTGGCTGAAGCGGTTCATCGACAACGACACCCGCTACGAACAGTTCCTCTGCCCGCTGCCGTCGACGAGCCTCACGATCGCCGAGTACAAGGGCAACTGCCCGCACACCTCCTGACCGACAGCACCTCCGCGACCTCCTGGCCGACAGCACCTGGAGCCGGACCGCGTCATGCGGTCCGGCTCCTCGTGCTTCCGCTCCGCTCCCGCCGACCGCGTCATGCGGTCCGGCTCCTCGTGCTTCCGCTCCGCTCCCGCCGACCGCGTGGCCGCCCGCGGCCAAGACCGGCGATCTCGCCGATGCCCGCGTGGGTGCCCCACCGCGACAGTGGCGACAGGCCGATGAACGACGGCGCGCCAACCCACGCGGTGCACCCCACGGACGCCCCAGGACGACGGGGCGGCCGGCCCCCGCGGTGAGGTGACGCCCCAACCGAGAGGAACCCTCGTGCAGCAGCACCTCCCCTCCGGCGACATCTCCCCACGCAGCCACCGGATGTCGAAGAGCCGCTCCCGTACCTTCAAGGGCGCCCTGGCAGCCGCCGCGGCGACCGCCGGTCTGCTCACCGCGCTCGTCCCCGGCGGAGCCCAGGCCGCCGACAATCCGTACGAGCGCGGACCCGCGCCGAGCAATTCGAGCATCGAGGCGCTCCGCGGCTCGTACGCCACGTCCCAGACCTCCGTGTCCTCTCTGAGCGTCAGAGGCTTCGGCGGCGGGACGATCTACTACCCGACGTCCACCTCGGACGGGACGTTCGGGGCAGTGGTCATCTCGCCCGGCTTCACCGCCTACGAGTCGAGCATCGCCTGGCTGGGGCCGCGTCTGGCCTCGCAGGGCTTCGTGGTGTTCACCATCGACACCAACACCACGCTGGACCAGCCGGCCAGCCGTGGTGACCAGCTGCTCGCGGCGCTGGACTACCTGACCGGTACGAGTTCGGTGCGGAGCAGGGTCGACTCCTCGCGGCTGGGCGTGATGGGCCACTCGATGGGTGGCGGTGGCACGCTGGAGGCTGCGAAGGACCGTCCGTCGTTGCAGGCGGCGATCCCGCTGACGGGCTGGAACACGGACAAGACGTGGCCGGAGGTGAAGACGCCGACGCTGGTGATCGGTGCGGACGGTGACACGGTCGCCCCGGTGGCCACGCATTCCAAGCCGTTCTACAACTCGCTGCCGAGTTCGCTGGACAAGGCGTATCTGGAGCTGCGGGGGGCGACGCACTTCACGCCGAACACGTCCAACACGACGATCGCGAAGTACAGCATCTCGTGGCTGAAGCGGTTCATCGACAACGACACCCGCTACGAGCAGTTCCTCTGCCCACTGCCGTCGACGAGCCTCACGATCGCCGAGTACAAGGGCAACTGCCCGCACACCTCCTGACCACGGACGGCGGGGGCGCGTTCCGGGCCCCCGCCGTCCGAGGCACCTCCCCGTGTCACCGCGACGGCCGCCCACATCCGGTGGGCGGCCGTCCTCTCCCATGGGCGGACATCCTCCGGCGAGAAGCGGAGTTGGAGCCGCCGTTCCGTGACACGCGTGCCGAGAGTGACGCGAGATGGCCATGGGCCATCATCTGCGGCGCACACCACGCAGACAACGGGAGGCCGCAAGCATGAGAGCCAGGCCGAAGGCGGGTCACAGGCACCGCAGCAGAGCCGTACGCACCACCGTCGTACTCGCCACCGCCGCAGCACTGATCGCCGCGCTCCCCGTGGGGGCGAACGCCGCACCTGAACCGAAGGCGCCCCCAGGGTCCGTCCAGGGCTGGAGCGGTGAAAAGACGAAGTCCGAGGACTCCGTGCGGCCGGTGGCCCTGCCGGAGGGACAACGCGCCGCCGTGCTCGGCAAGGCGTACACCGCGTCCGACGACCTCGCGTGGAGCACCTCCGGGGACGCCGCCGGGTTCCACCTCCTGACCGCCCGACGCGCGGACGGCTACGCCTGGCGCACCGCGGCCACCCTGGCCGAGCCGGGCTTCGAGGCCGACAGCTGGATCGGCAACGTCTGCGTCACCGGCTCCGGCAAGCGCGCCGTGGTCGCGTACGCACCCCGCACCTTCACCAACGACCAGCAGCTCATGTCGCGCGGCGCGTTCACCGCTGTCGTGGAGCTGGCCACGGGGAAGGTCACCAAACTCCCCTTCCAGGCGTCCCTGGCCTACTTCTCACCGGGATGCGGCACCGACGAGACGGCCGTGTTCTCGCAGCTCGCCGACGACCGCTCCGCGCGCAACGAGACCCGGATCGTCAGGGTGGACGCGGCGTCAGGGAAGGCCGCCGAACCCCTGACGCTGGCGGGCCAGGTGACCTCTGCCGTGCCGTACGGCGACGACGTCGTCGCGGCCGACGGGAACAGGCTCGTCCGGATCGACCGGAAGGGCGCGCGCAGCACCGTCGCCCTCACCCGGCGCATCCCCTTCCAGCTGAAGGCCGACCGCGACGGGGGCCTCGTCTACCTCGACCGGCCCACGGCCCCGGCGAAGGCCGGAGCTGCGGCAGCCGAGGACGGCGCCGTCATGCGGGTCGACGCGGCCGCTGTGAGGACCGGGAAGGGCGCCCCGAGCGAGCTCGCCACCGGCACCCTCACGAAGATGGACCTCACGTCGAGCGCCGAGGGCACCGTGATGGTGACCGGTGAGACCCGGCAGGCCGTCTCCGCCCTGCCCGCCGTCGTGCGCCGCCCGGCGGACGCCCCCAAGGACGCGCACGCCTCCACCGACGGCAAGGTCCTGGTGACCGCCGCCGGCTGGAGCGGCGACGGCAAGCACCCGGCCCGCGCCGGAGAGACCGGTGCCGAGCGCACCGCGCTCATCGACCTCAAGGACCTGGGCACCGGCAGGACGGCCGCCCTGGAGATCCTGCCCGGTGGCGCCCCGCACCAGGACGCCGGCCAGAAGCTCTCCCCGGCGCTGGAAGGGGTCGGGACCACGGCACCCGGTGACCGCACCGCGTCCCTCGCGGCGGCGGCCGACCCGCACAACCCGGTCGAGGCGGAGCGCACCTGCGCCGTCGCCCGCGGTGACGCCCGCCAGCAGGCGTTCCAGCCGACACCCCGCCAGGTGGAGTGGGCGGTGGACCAGGCGATCAGCAACAACCTGAACAAGCTGGTGTCCCGCCCGGCCAACTGGAAGAGCACCGGCGTCGGTTCCTACGCGCCCCAGCAGCTGTTCCCGCGGGACTCGCTGACCGGCGGCGGCCAGATACCGGCGCAGGTCATGCTCGGGATCACCGCTCAGGAATCCAACATGTGGCAGGCCACCAGGTACGCAGTCCCCGGGGTGACCGCCAACTCCCTGATCGGCAACTACTACGGCACCAAGTACAACTCCGACGGCCAGATCCCCGACCCGTGGGCGATCGACTGGTCCGAGTCGGACTGCGGCTACGGCATCACCCAGGTCACCGACAACATGCGCGCGAGCGACACCGGATGGTCCTCGCTCCAGCAGAAGGCCGTGGCCGTCGACTACACCGCGAACATCGCGGCCGGCGTCAACATCCTGATCGAGAAGTGGAACCAGACCAAGGCCGGCGGGATGACCATCGCCAACGGCGACCCGAAGTACCTGGAGAGCTGGTTCTTCGCGCTGTGGGCGTACAACTCGGGCTACTACCCCGAGGCCGACGCGAGCAAGAACAAGGGCAAGTGGGGCCTCGGCTTCACCAACAACCCGGCCAACCCGCTGTGGAAGGCCAACCGCACCCCGTTCCTGGAGAACGCGAGCGGTACCGACGACTACTCGCACGCCGCGAACCCGCAGCACTGGCCCTACCAGGAGAAGGTACTCGGCTGGGCCGCCCGCCCCATCTCGGCCCTCTTCAAGCCCGGTGACATGCAGGCCGGGTACCGCCCCGCCTGGTGGACGACCGTCGCGGACCGTACGGCGCTGAAGCCGCCGGAGTCGCTGTTCTGCACCACCGCCAACGAGTGCGACCCGAGCAAGATCGGCCCGAACGACTCCAACGACCCCGGCATGGGAGCCTGCACCCGCACCGACCTCTACTGCTGGTGGAACAAGCCGATCCCGGCGACCACCTGGAAGAACTGTGCCGTCGGAGTCTGCGGCAACGCGATCCACCGCTTCGACGACACCTATCCCGAACAGCCGGACGAGAACTCCTACGCGCCGCGCTGCTCGGGCGGCGTTCCCGGCGACGCGCTGGTCATCGACGACGTGGCCGACGGCATCCGGCCGTCCGGGTCGGACAGCCGCTGCCCGTCGGCGGTGTCCTCCGCGGGCACCTTCGAGTTCACCTTCGCCGAGTCGGGCGGTTTCTACCCGGGCAAGATCGACCTGCATCAGATCGGAGCCGGCTACAGCAACCACTTCTGGTTCACCCACAGCCGCGAGACCGGCACCGGCGACGCCAACCGCCTCAGTACCACGGGCACCTGGAAACTGGGCAAGGCGCTCAACGGCTGGTCCCGGGTGATGGTGCACATCCCCGACCACGGGGCGCACACCCAGCAGGCCAAGTACGAGATCGACACCGGCTCCGGCTCGTTCACCCGTACCCGCTACGTCAACCAGAAGATCAAGGCCAACACCTGGGTCTCGCTCGGCGTGTACAACATGAGCGGCACGCCCCGGGTCCGCCTCGGCAGCCAGACCGAGGACGGGGACGGCAGCGAGGACGTGGCCTGGGACGCGGTGGCCTTCCAGCCGCTGCCGGCCAAGCCGAAGCACGTCGTGGCCGTCCTCGGCGACTCCTACACCTCGGGCGAGGGGGCCGGCGACTACAGCCCCGAGTCCGACGCGGACCACGGCACCGACCGCTGGAACGCCTGCCGGCGCAGCGACAACGCATGGTCCCGGAAGGTCGTCCTGCCGGGTACCTCGACCTCGCTGGGCCAGCTCTCGGACGACTGGAGCTCCACCGCCGAACTCGGTTTCGTGGCCTGCTCGGGTGCGATGACCAGGAACGTCTGGAACAGTCCGTTCGACGCGGATTCGCAGAGTTTCGGCGAAGGGCAGTTCAAGGAGATCAACCAGGTCAACTCCGGGGTGCTCACCCCGGAGACCACCCTGGTGATGCTCACGCTCGGCGGCAACGACGGCGGCGGGTTCACCAACGCCATGATGGACTGCGCGGGCATCGGGACCAACTGCAACGAGGACCCGGACTTCCTGCCCAAGTACAAGGGCATCGTCGACCGGACGATGATCCCCAACCTGTCGAGCACCCTGAGCGACATCGCGCTCAAGGCGCCGAACGCGCAGATCGTGCTCATGGGCTATCCGGAACTGCTCAGCCGTACGGTCAAGTGCGCCGGTTCGCTCTACTACATGATGCCCGAGGTCGCCGCGCTGGCCGAGCTGGTCAACCACGCCGACACCGAGCAGGAGAAACTGGTCGGGCAGCTCAAGACCGGTGGCATGAAGATCGCGTACGCGAACCCGGTCGACGCCTTCGTCGGCCACGCGGGCTGCGACGACCCCGAGTGGATCAACAAGATCGTCATCGGCCCCAACGGCGACGGCGACTTCCACCAGGGTGACCCGGTCACCAAGGTCACCGGTTCCTGCACGGCCGACTGGCTCCCCGAGGGGTGCCTCAGCCGCGAGTCCTTCCACCCGAAGTCCGACGGCACCACGGGGTACGCGAACGTGATGAAGTCGAGACTGACCGCACTCGGATACACAGGCTCGTGATGCGGTACGACCGTCGGTGACATGAGCGATCACACGGAACACCCTCCGACGGGCCGGCCGGCCGGACGCGTGAAGGCGCGCCGGCCGGCAGGCGCCGTCGTTGTCGTAACGGTCGCCCTGGCGGCGCTCGTCCTCGCGGTCGCGGGAACGCTCCTGTGGTGGCTCGGGGACCGGCTGCCCGAGGGGGCCGACCGCACACGCACGGAGAACCAGCGCCTCCAGGTGGCGGGCCTCGCCCGGCAGCTGGCGGACGCGGCCCAGGACGGGGAACTCACGGACTCCGAGATCGGCCGCATCGTGCGGGCCGACCCCTGGCGGGTGGACCGGCCCGTGGCCGGTGGCGTACGCGTCGTCGTCACGACGGTCCCGGCCCTGGCCGACGAACCCGCTTCCTGCACGGAGTTCACCCTCCCGGCCCCTCTGGGGCCCGGCACCGAGGCCGCAAACACCCCCGCGAAGGAGGACTGCCCGCTACCCGACTGAGCACCGCCACGACCGGGGCCCCGACGGACAGGACGGCCCCGGTTCCCCGACGGAGCCGTGCCGAGGGCCGGGCCGCGCCGGCCGCGGTCCGGCCCCCGGCACGGCGCGGGCGTCAGGTCCGGGCGAGGAACGAGACGATGGCCTCGGCGAACCCGGGGTCGCGCACCGCCGTCAGATGATCGCCCGGCAGCACGGTCAGCTCCGCCCCCGCGATCGCCGAGGCCAGCACCTCGGGCCGGGTCGCCAGGGGGTCGCCCGCACCGGCGAGAACGAGCGTCGGGACCGTGATCCGGTCCAGCGGCAGCGCGTCCCGGTGCACGGCCCGTATCTGCGCGGCCAGCGCCAGCCGGTCGCCGCCCGCCGTGTCGGCCAGGATCCGGAAGGCCCTGGTCCGCTCGGGTGCGTCCGCCGCGTCCTCGGCGGTGAGCGCCGCCGAGACCAGCTCGGGAGGCATCACCCTGGTGTCCAGGCCCCCCACCTCGACCGCGCCCGCACCGATCCCCCCGGCCACCAGACGGCTGATCCGGCTGTCCTGCGCCGCGGCCAGCACGGCCACCACGGCGCCCATGGAGTACCCGGCCACGTGCACCTCGTCCGAGCCGATCCGGTCGATGAGCAGACGCACGTCACGGGCCATCAGCGACTCGCCGTAGTGCGTGTCGTCATGGGGCCGGTCCGACGCGCCGTGGCCGCGCGCGTCCAGGGCGTACACCCGGCGCCCCCGCGCCACGAGCGCCTCGACGACGCCCGGGCCCTCCCAGTTCAGCCGAGCGTGCGCGGCGAAACCGTGCAGCAGCACCACGGGCGGCAGGGCGCCGTCCGGGTCCCGGGACCAGGACCAGCAGCGCAGGGTCAAACCGTCGTGTGTACGCAATTCATCAGTCATGCACCGACGTTACGGGCGCCCGCAGCGGAACGGGCCGGGACTGTGCCCCGGCACAGCGCGTACGACGTTCCGTTGGGAGCCCGCACCGCTCCGCGCCGACCGGGAACGGGGAGCGGACGCGAGCCTTCCGACGCTGTTTACGCGGAAGTAACGTGAAAGTGTGACCCCAACGACGACCGTGCACAGTCCGCTCCGGCTGTACGGCCGCAGCGGTGAACTGGCCATCCTGGAAACCCTGTTGGGACGGCTGCGGGCAGGTGACGGCGGAGCCCTCGTGGTGACCGCGCCGCCCGGCCTCGGCCGTACCGCCCTGCTGCGGCAGGCCGCCGCCCACTACCTCGGAGGACACGGCGGCCCCGTGCTGTACGCCTCCGCCGCCTCCACCGAACAGCGACTTCCCTACAGCGGGCTCCACGCCCTGCTCTGTTCCGCCCCCGGCCCGCTGCCCCTCGTACCCGACACGATCCTGCGCTCCGGGATGACCCCCGGCGCCCTGCTCGGGCTCCTGCGCGCCCTGGGGGCCGAACAGCCCCTGCTGGTCTGCGTGGACGACGCCCATGTCTGGGACCCCGACTCCCGGGCCGCACTCGGCTTCGCCGCCCGCAGACTCGGCGCGGGCAGCCGCGTCGCGGTGGTGATCGGCGCGGCCGACGAGACCGCCTTCGCCGGGCTGCCCGCCCTGCGCCTCGGCCCGCTGGACGACGACGCGGCGACCGCGCTCCTGGACCGGCTCACCGGCGGCACGGCCGACGTCGACCCCGTCGTACGCGGTGAACTCCTGCGCGAAGCGGCCGGGAACCCGCGCCTGCTGGCCGGACTGGCAGGGCGGCTCACCCCGGGCCAGCTGGCCGGACGGACCGCACTGCCGTACCCGCTGCCCGGAGGCGAGAGCGTCCTCGACGCCCACGCCGCGCATCTGGACGGGCTGTCCCCCGACACCCACACCCTGCTCCTGCTGGCCGCCGCCGCGGAGGAGCACGAACCGGACGGGGCGGGCTCCGACGCGGCCCTGCTGCTGCGGGCGGGAGCCCGCGCCGGACTCACCACATCGCACCTCGACCGGGTGCTCTTCGCACCGGCCGGCAGCGCCGGGGCGCTCCAGCGCGCGGGGAGCCGGGTCCACTTCAGCCACCCGCTGCTGCGCCGGGCGATCCTGCACCGGGCACCCCCCGGCCGCCGCCGCGCCGTGCACGAGCTGCTCGCCGGGCTGCTCGGCGGCCCCGGCCCCGCGCCGCTGCCCGCACTCGTCCAGAGGGCCTGCGCCGCCACCGGGCCGGACGCCGACCTCGCCGAGCAGCTGGAGGAGGCGGCCGCCGCCCCGCGCCCGCACGGCGAGCGCTCGGCCGCGCTGGCCCGGGCCGCCGCGCTCTCCACCGACGACACCCTGCGCGCCGCCCGGTTCACCGCCGCCGCCGAACAGGCAAGGCTGGCCGGCGACACCGGCCGGGCCCGCGCCATGCTGGCCCGCGTCGGCCCCCACCTCGCCGGAGGCGCCGCCCCCTACGTGCGCGGCATGCTCGCGCTCCGGGACGGACCGGCCGCCGACGCCCGCGAGGCGCTCCTGACCGCGGCGGAACTGCTGGCCCCGCACGACCCGCGCCGCACCCTGGACGCCCTGTTCGGCGCCGCGGAGGCGGCCTGGGACATGGGGGACGCCATCGCGTACCTGGACGCCATGAACCGCATCCCCGTCGCCGCGGCCGACCGGCCCATGGCCCAGTACCGCGCAGGCATGTGCGCCGTGCTCGCCGGGCACCCCGACCGGGGCCACGCCCTCCTGCGGTGCTGTCTCGACTCCGCCGACCGCGCCGAGGACGCGGGCGAGCTCCTGCGGGCCGGCGCCTGTGCCCTGGTCCTCGGGGAGGTCGACGCCGCCTGCCGGGCCGGGGCGCGCGCCCTGGCCGTCGTACGCACCCGGGGGCCGGAGGCCCTCCTGCCGCACGCCCTGGAGCAGCTCGCGTACGCCGAACTGCGCTCGGGCCAGCACGCCAGGGCCCGCGCCCACGCGCTGGAAGGACTGCACGCGGCCCGCCGTACCGGCCAGCGGAACTCCGCCACACATCTGCACGCGGTGCTCGCCCTCGCCGCCTCGGTGGAAGGGCCGGCCGAGGCGTGCGCGGCGCACGCGGACGCGGCGCTGGCCGGGGCGGGGCCGCACGGCCTGGCGCAGGCGGCCATGCTCGCCACCTGGGCGGTCGCCCGGGCCGACCTGGCGGCAGGCCGGCCCGGTGAGGCCGCGGCCCGGCTCGGCCCGCTGGTCAGGCCGGGGCCGGGGACGGGACACTTCGCCACCCGGATGCTCGCCGTGCCCTGCTACGTCGAGGCCATGGTGCTCTCCGGGCGCGCCCATGAGGGAGCCGGTGAACTCGCCGTCGCAGTAGAGGAGTTCGCCCTGTGGACCGCACGGACGACCGACCCCCAGGTCCCCGCCCAGCTGGCCCGCTGCCGCGCCCTGCTCGCGCCCGGCGAGGAGGCCGCCGCCCGGTACGAGGAGGCGCTCGCCCACCACGACCGTGCGGGCGGCGACTTCGAACGCGCCCGCACCCGGCTGCTCCAGGGGCAGCTGCTGCGCCGGCTGCGCCGTACCCGCGAGGCCCGCGGTCCGTTGCGTGACGCGCTGGTCGCCTTCGAACGCTGCTCCGCCCGGGCCTGGGCCGCGCGGGCCGGAGGGGAGCTGAGGGCCGCCGGTGAGGCGGTGGACGCGCCGGACAGGAGCGCCCCGGGCCCGCTGGCGGGACTGACCCCGCAGCAGCAGCGGATCGCCCGATGCGTCGCCGAGGGCGCCACCAACCGTGAGGTGGCGGTGCGGCTCTCGGTGAGCCCGCGCACCGTCGACCACCACCTCCGCAACGTCTTCGCCGCCCTCGGCGTCCGGTCCCGGACCGAGCTCGCACGGCTGCTGGACCGCGTGGGCGGGGCGAGGTTGCAGGACCGTGATGAGAAGAACCGCGCAGACCTCTAGGTACCGACCGGGCGGTATGCCATTCTGCGGTCGTCAGGATCAATCGGTGTGCGCCTGCCCAATGCCGGGCCGGGCGCACACCGGGGCCGGCCCTACCGCAGCCGGCCGATTCCCGGTGGAGGCCGCCATGCCGCAGGTCGTACGTTCACGGATCAGGGCGCTGCACGGACCGCCCTCCGTCACCCCGTTGCCGCACCGCGCACGCTCGCTGGCCGACCGCGAGGCCGTCGCCGTGCTCCACCGGGCGGCCAGGGTGCTCCTGGAGGCGCTGCCGGAACTCACGGACCGGCTGGTCGAGGCGCTGCGCGAGCAGGAGCCCGCCTACCGCGCCGCGATGGAGGCCGAGCCCACCGAGATCTGGCAGGAGGTCCACCACTCGCTGCGGCACAACGTCGCCTCCCTGATCCAGCCCAGGGAATTCCGCGAGGCGGCCCACCGCACCTCCCGGTGGATCGGCGAGAACCGGGCCGAGCAGGGCGTGCCGCTCGACGCGGTCATGCACGCCTTCCGGATGGGCGGGGCCATGGTCTGGCAGGACCTCGTCGACGACACGGCCCGGCGCCACCCCGAGGACACCCGGCTGCTGGTCCATGTGGCCGCCGACGTCTGGAACTTCGTCGACGAACACTGCGCCGTGGTCGCGGAGGCGTACCGGCAGGCCGAACGGCGGCTCTCCTGGCGCCGCGAGAACCAGCAGCGCCTGATGACGGCGGCCCTGCTGGACGGAACCGCCCGGATCGCGGACCTGCCGGACGCCGCGGCGATGCTGGAGGTCCCGGTGCACGGGCGGTACGCGGTACTCGCGGTCGCCGGCGCCCGCCGCGCCCCGCACGGCACCGGGCGCCCGCCGCTGAGCCTGGCCGGAGGGACTCCCGCGCTCTGGTACACGGCGGGGGACGTGGACCTGGCGATCCTGCCCCTGGGGACGGCTCCGGCCTCGGCGGACGCGGAACCGCCTCGCGACGGCGACCCGGAAGGCCCCCCGGGCCCCGGCGCCACCGTGGACTCCGACGGCGAACTCGCCTCGCTCGCGGCCGGCCTGACGATGCCCCCGGGAACCCGCGTAGGGGTCAGCTCCGTCGTCGACGGACTCGCCTCCGTCGGTGACGCCCGGCGTCTCGCGGAGACGGCGCTGCGGGCCTGCCCCGCGTCCGGCGGCACCGTCCTGCTCGACGAGCACCTGCCCACCGCGCTCGTCGTGTCCTCGCCCGGTCTCGGAACCGCGCTCGCCGACCGGGTCCTCGGGCCGCTGGACCGGCTCGACCCCGCCGACCGTGACGTGCTCATAGAGACCCTGACCGCCTGGCTCGACTCGGACGGCTCGGCGCAGCGGGCGGGGGCGAAGCTCTACTGCCACCGCAACACCGTGCTGAACCGGCTGCGAAGGTTCGAGCAGCTGACGGGACGCTGCCTGACACGGCCGTCGGACGCGGTCGAGGTGTCCCTGGCCCTGGCGGCGCGACGCCTGCTGGCGGGCTGAGGCGCCCCGCGCCTCCCGGGGGCCCCGGGAGGTCGGCCGGCCGCGGTCGGCCGCCCATGCCGGGCCGGGCCCCGCAGGGGCTCGCGGACCGGCCCGACCCACGCCCTCCCAGATCCCCTTGAGGCCCCCTCAGGTCTCCTGGAGCGGGGAGGGTCGACCCCCGGCCGCCCGCCCCGTTGTGCCGACGCACAGTCCTGCGCCGGGCGGGCTGTACCGGCGCCGCGCCCCGCGCCCGCCCCCTGTGCCACCCGCGCCCCGGCTGCTGCCATGGCGCGCATGTCTTCAGCTGCCCCTTGCGGAGCCGTGCCGGCGGAGCGAACCCGGTGAGCGGCGCGATCGACGCCCGGTCCCTGGCCGTGGTCATCTTCCTCGGCTTCGTCGCCGTGTCCCTGCTGCTGTGCGGACTCGCCGCCGCCGACCAGGACGACCCCGAGCACTTCTACGCGGGCGGCGCGTCCCTCGGCCCCGTCGGAGCCGGACTGGCCATCGCCGGGGACTACGTCTCCGCCGCCACACTGCTCTCCACCACCGGATCCGTCGCGCTCGCCGGGTTCGACGGCCTGCTGTTCGCCCTGGCGACGGTCGCCTCACTGGCCCTGGTGATGCGCCTGTTCGCCGAACGCCTGCGCCGCAAGGGCGTGTTCACCCTGGGCGACTTCCTCGCCGACCGGCTCGGCGACGGGGACGTGCGCCGCGCGCTCGGCGTGGCCACCCTCGTCGTGCTTGCCCCGCTGCTGCTCGTCCAGCTCACCACCGCCGGGCGCGTCATGACCTCCATGTTCGGACTTCCCGACGGCGCGCTCACCGGCTGCACCGTGGCCAGCGGCGCGCTGATGGTCTGTTACTCGGCGTTCGGCGGCATGCGCGGCACCGGCTACATCCAGATCCTCAAGGTGGCCGTCGTCCTGGGAGCGGTCACCCTGCTCGCCGGACTCGTCCTCGCACGCTTCGACTGGTCCCCGTTCGCGCTCTTCGACGCCGCCCGGGCCGGCAGCAAGGCGGGAGGCGACTACGCGCGCCCCGGGCTGCAGTTCGGCCACGGGCCCGCCGGCACGCTCGACCTCATCGGCTTCCAGGCCACCCTCCTGCTGGGCGCCGCCTGCATGCCGCACATCATGATGCGGCTCCATCCCATCCGCGACGCCCGGACCGCCCGCCGGGCCGGTATCTGGGCCGTGGGCCCCGTCGCCCTGCTGTGCGCCGGCATCGTCGTCGTCGGACTCGGCGCCGCCGCGCTGGTGGGCCGGGACCTGCTGCACGCCGCCGACCCGGCGGGCGGCACCTCCCTGCTGATGGTGACCAGCGCCCTCGACCCAGGTGCGGCGGGGCCGCGGGACAGCCCCCTGTTCGCACTCGTGGCGTGCGCCGCGTTCGCCACCACCCTGGCCGCGGTCGCCGGTATCACCCTGGCCGCGGCCTCGTCCCTGGCCCGCGACTTCACCGTGACGTCGGGAGCCCAGGGCGAGGGCAAGGCCTCCTTCAGGGAGATCAGGCGGGCCCGCCTGGCCGTCGTCGGGATCGGGGCGCTCGCCGTGCTGCTCTCGGCGTACACCCACGACCGCAACCCGCAGGTCCTGCTCTCCCTGTCGTTCGCGGCGGCGGCCTCGGTCCTGCCGCCCGTCCTGCTGTACGCCCTGTTCCGGCCGGGCTTCGACGCCCGCGGCGTGCGGTGGACCGTGTACGGGACGCTCCCGCTGATCGGCGTCCTGATGATCCTGTCACCGGCGTTCTCCGGCACCCCCGTCGCGCTCTTCCCGGAGTGGGACTTCGACGTCTTCCCGCTCCAGACCCCGGGCCTCGTCACGATCCCGGCGGGATTCCTCCTGGGGCTGCTGGGGTCGCGGCGGAGACCCGGACCCGCCGACCCCGGCGAGCGCCACCGCCACCGCGCCCGCTGGACGCCCGTCCGCGCACGGAGCAGCGCCTGAACGGCAGGCAGGCAGGTCAGGGACGCGGGGGCGGGGCCGCCCTGCTCACAGGCCCAGCTCGGCCGTGTGCAGCCGGGCCAGCGCGTCCTTGTCGCCCTCCAGCTCCACCCGGGCCGCGTCCTGCCGGCCCGCCGCGAACAGCAGCAGCTCACCGGGCTCCCCGGTGACCGTCACCACCGGAGCCCCCTTGTGGGCCACCGCCGTCTGGCCGTCCGGGCGCCGCAGCACCAGACCCACCGGCGACCGGCGGCCCATCATCCGGGCCGTCTTCTCCGTGCGCGACCACAGCACATCGGCGAACACCGGATCCAGGTCCCGCTGCGACCAGTCGGGCTGCGCCCGCCGCACGTCCTCCGCGTGGATGTAGAACTCGACCGTGTTGGCCGCCTCGTCCAGCTGCTTCAGACCGAAGGGCGACATCCTCGGGGGACCCGTACGGATGAGCTGGATCAGCTCCTCGTACGGTTTGGCGGCGAATTCCGCCTGCACCCGCTCCAGCCGGTTCTTCAGCACACCCAGCAGGATCCCTCCCGCGGCGTCCGCACGACGTTCACGCACCACGACGTGGGCGGCCAGATCACGGGTCTTCCAGCCGTTGCACAGAGTCCGGGCCTCGGGACCCGCCGCTTCCAACAGGTCGGCGAGCAGAAGACGTTCACGCTTCGCATGGGTCGACATGCCCGCCAGCGTACGGCCGCCGCCCGCCGTCCGCCCAGTGGACGCACGACCGGGGAGCCGGGCCCGGCGCGGCACAATGGGCGCATGACCAGCACGCCCGGCCCCACGCCCGCCAGTAATCTCGACCCGGCCGTCGCCGCTCGCATCAAGCGCGGCCCCGACGGGCTGTTCCCGGCCATCGCCCAGCAGTACGACACGGGCGAGGTGCTCATGCTCGGCTGGATGGACGACGAGGCGCTGCACCGCACCCTCACCACGGGCCGCTGCACCTACTGGTCCCGCAGCCGCCAGGAGTACTGGGTCAAGGGCGACACCTCCGGGCACACCCAGCAGGTCAGGTCGGTCGCGCTGGACTGCGACGCCGACACCGTCCTGGTGAAGGTCGACCAGACGGGCGCCGCCTGCCACACCGGCGCCCGCACCTGCTTCGACAGGGACGTCCTTCCGCTCACCGCGCCCCGATAGGGTCAGCCGCCATGGACCTCGACACCTTTCGCAAGCTCGCCGTCGACCGTCGTGTCATCCCCGTCAGCCGCCGGCTCCTCGCGGACGGCGACACCCCGGTCGGGCTCTACCGCAAGCTCGCGGCCGAACGCCCCGGCACGTTCCTCCTCGAATCCGCGGAGAACGGCCGCACCTGGTCCCGCTACTCCTTCGTCGGGGTGCGCAGCTCCGCCACCCTGACGGCCCTCGACGGCGAGGCCCACTGGCTCGGCACCCCGCCCGTCGGCGTACCCGTCGACGGTGACCCGCTGCACGCACTGCGGGCCACCGTCGAGACCCTGCACACCCCCCGCGACCTGGTCGGCGACGAGGGCCTGCCGCCCTTCACCGGCGGGATGGTCGGCTACCTCGGCTACGACGTCGTACGCCGGCTGGAGCGGATCACCGAGCACGGCGGCGACGATCTGAAGCTCCCCGAGCTGACGATGCTGCTCACCTCGGACCTCGCCGTGCTCGACCACGGCACCGGCACGGTCCTGCTGATCGCCAACGCGATCAACCACAACGACCTGGACACCGGTGTCGACGAGGCGTACGCGGACGCGCTCGCCCGGCTCGACGCCATGGAACGCGACCTGTCCCGCCCGGTGGAGAACGCCCCCGCAGCCCTGCCGCCCTCCGAGCTCCCGCCCTACACGGCACTGTGGGGCGGCCAGGCCTTCATGGACGCCGTCGAGGACGTCAAGGAGCGCATCAGGGCCGGTGAGGCCTTCCAGGTCGTCCCCTCCCAGCGCTTCGAGACGCCCTGCACGGCCTCGGCGCTGGACGTCTACCGGGTGCTGCGCGCCACCAACCCGTCGCCCTACATGTACCTCTTCCGCTTCGACGGCTTCGACGTCGTCGGCTCCAGCCCCGAGGCGCTCGTCAAGGTCGAGGACGGCCGGGCGATGGTCCACCCGATCGCCGGGACCAGGCACCGCGGCGCCACACCGCAGGAGGACCAGGCGCTCGCCGACGAACTCCTCGCCGACCCGAAGGAACGCGCCGAGCACCTGATGCTCGTCGACCTCGGCCGCAACGACCTGGGGCGGGTCTGCGCCCCCGGCAGCGTCGAGGTCGCCGACTTCATGTCCGTGGAGCGGTACTCGCACGTGATGCACATCGTCTCCACCGTCACCGGACGCGTGGCCGAGGGCCGCACCGCGTTCGACGTGCTCACCGCGTGCTTCCCCGCGGGCACCCTCTCCGGCGCGCCGAAGCCCCGCGCCCTGCAGATCATCGAGGAGCTGGAACCCAGCCGCCGGGGCCTGTACGGCGGCTGCGTCGGCTACCTCGACTTCGCCGGGGACTCCGACACCGCCATCGCCATCCGGACGGCCCTGCTCCGCGACGGAACGGCGTACGTGCAGGCCGGTGCGGGCATCGTCGCCGACTCCGACCCCGTGGCCGAGGACACGGAGTGCCGCAACAAGGCCGCGGCGGTCCTGCGGGCCGTGCATACGGCGAACCGGCTCGGGGCCGGCTGAACCGGTAGGGGATAGTGGGGTACGTGAGTGCTGTTTCCGTACCCCAGCCCCGTGCCGCTTCCGCGCCCGACAGCGCGGGAAGCCGCCGAAGCCTGGGCGCCGGCCTGCTCCTCGGCGCGGCCGGCGCCACCGTAGTCCTCCTCGCGTCGGGCCAGACCTGGGCCGAGGGCAAGGCAGCCGTCGGCGGCGGCGTCCTGCCCCTCAGCGCCGACGGCCAGGACGTCACCGGCCTCCCGGCGGCCCTTGCCGTCGTCGGCCTGGCCGCCCTCGTCGCCGTCTTCGCCGTCCGCAGGAGCAGCCGGCTGATCGTCGCGGGCCTGCTGGCCCTCAGCGGCCTCGGCGCCGGGCTCAGCGCCTTCGCCGGAGCCTCCGACCGGGCCGCCCTGGACGAGCAGGCCGCGCAGACCACGGGCAACACCTCGGCCACCGTCCAGGCCCTCAGCCACACCGCGTGGCCCTACATCACCGCGGCGGGAGGGCTCCTGATCCTGCTCGCCGGCCTGCTCGCCCTTCGCTACGGCAGC
Source organism: Streptomyces sp. Alt3 (assembly GCF_030719215.1). NCBI lineage: Bacteria > Bacillati > Actinomycetota > Actinomycetes > Kitasatosporales > Streptomycetaceae > Streptomyces > Streptomyces glycanivorans. The sequence goes on from NZ_CP120983.1 coordinate 6,243,528, forward strand.
CGCTGGCCCGCCATGTCCGGGCGGTACGAACGCGACGGCACCCCCCGCCCCCGCAAGGCCGCCCGCACCGCCCCGGACCCCGACCGGCCCGAGGAACTGTGGAAGGCCCTCGACCGCGGCGAGGACCCGACGCGCGAGGCATGACCCCCAGCCTCGTGCCCACCCGCACGTGCGGGACAATGGGACCGGGCTTTCCCAGCAGCGATACCTTCAGCGCAACATCACCTAGGAGCAACTCATGGCGGGCAGCAGCCACGGACACACCCCGGCCGCCTGGACCGGTGTCATCATCTCCTTCATCGGCTTCTGCATCGCGGGCCTCTTCATGGTCGCGGCGAACACCCTCGGCTTCTGGGCCGGCGTCGTCGTCGCCATCCTCGGCGGGGTCGTCGGTCTCGCCATGAAGATGGCCGGGCTCGGCATGCCGAAGGAGTCCGAGGAGATGGCGGCCGCCAGGGCCCGAGCCTCCCAGGCCCAGATCACGGCCTGAACGGATCACGGGCCTGAACGGATCACGGCCCGGACCGACCGCCAGGGACCACCCCGCGGGGACCCGGCCCCAGGACACGACGCGAGGCGCAGCCCGGACCGGGCTGCGCCTCTCCGCGTGAGCGTGGACAATCGGCGCGTGGACGCATCGGCCTCATCCTCGCCCTCTCCCGGACCCGCCGCCCCCGGCCCGGTCCCCGAAGCCGCCCCCGGCCCTCCGCGGGCCCCCGCCCCGGCCTCCCGGCTCCGCCGGCTCGCCATCCCCGCCGGGGTCCTGGCCGCCGTCGTGGGCGCCTTCGGCTACGTCGCCGCGGTCGACCCCAACGAGCCCGGGCACTACCCCGTCTGCCCCATGCTCCGCTTCACCGGCGTGTTCTGCCCCGGATGCGGCGGGCTCCGCAGCGCCCACGCCTTCGCCCACGGAGACCTCACCGCCGCCCTCGGGGCCAACGCCCTCGCCGTGGCCGGCTACGTGGTCTTCGCCGCGGTCTGGATGCTCTGGGCGGTCCGCGCGAGCAGGGGCCGCCCCCTGCGCATCGGTCTCGCCCCCGGATACTGGTGGGGCATCGGCGCCGTGCTGCTGGTGTTCTCCGTGGTCAGGAACCTGCCCTTCGGCTCGGCGCTGGCGCCCTGAGTGACCAGGTAATGGGACGCGGGGCCGCCGGATGCGGGCCCTGAGCCCTCCTGCGGATACCATCGAGATGGCTGATCCTGTACTTGTCACCGCTTCGGAAGGGGGCCGCTCGCGTGAGTGTGCTCGACGAGATCATCGACGGCGTTCGCGCCGACCTCGCGGAGCGGCAGGCGCGCGTCAGCCTCGACGAGCTCAAGGAACGCGCCGCGCGCGCTCCCCAGGCCAAGGACGGAGTCGCCGCCCTGCGCGGCGAGGGTGTGACCGTCATCTGCGAGGTCAAGCGCTCCAGCCCCTCCAAGGGAGCCCTGGCCGCCATCGCCGACCCGGCCGCGCTCGCCGCGGACTACGAGGCCGGCGGGGCGTCCGTCATCTCGGTCCTCACCGAGGAGCGCCGCTTCGGCGGTTCGCTCGCCGACCTGGAAGCCGTCCGCGCCAAGGTCGACATCCCGATCCTGCGCAAGGACTTCATCGTCACCTCGTACCAGCTGTGGGAGGCACGCGCCTACGGCGCCGACCTCGCCCTGCTGATCGTCGCCGCCCTCGACCAGGAGGCACTGGTCTCCCTGATCGAGCGCGCCGAGTCCATCGGCCTGACGCCGATCGTCGAGGCGCACGACGAGGAGGAGGCGGAGCGCGCCGTGGACGCCGGGGCCAAGATCATCGGTGTCAACGCACGCAACCTCAAGGACCTCAAGGTCGACCGTTCCACCTTCGAACGCGTCGCCCCGGAGATCCCCGACCACATCGTCAAGGTCGCCGAGTCCGGCGTCCGCGGCCCGCACGACCTCATCGCCTACGCCAACGCCGGCGCGGACGCGGTGCTCGTCGGCGAGTCCCTGGTCACCGGCCGCGACCCCCGGGCAGCCGTCGCCGACCTGGTCGCCGCCGGTGCCCACCCCGCGCTCCGGCACGGACGGGGCTGACCTCACCCGTGTCCGCCGCCCGCATCCCGCAGGGCCTGCCGCGCCCTGTCGGGGCGAGCGCCCGGGACCCGTACGCGCCGTCGGCACGCGGCTGCCACGCACCCGTCTCCCTCCGCCACCCTCAGCCGAGGCGCTGCGCTCCGCCCGTCTGGCACCGCGGCTGCCGCGCCCCGGCCCGGCGCGTGCACGGCAGGCGCGTGCGGTACGTGATCGGCGACGAGCCCGGACAGGTCAACGGCATGCGATGGCGCACGGGGTCCGCGCCGTAGCGAGCCCCGGCCGTCGCCCCCCCGCCGTACAGGGGGATCCGCATGCCCCACCGCACCGACCGTCCACCGGCCGGTGCGGCGCTTCGCCCATGGCGCACACGTGACATCACCCGTTGCGATTCGAGGAGCACGTCGCATGTCGTCCGACTTCTTCATCCCGGACCCCGAGGGTCTGATCCCCAGCGCCGAGGGCTATTTCGGCGCGTTCGGTGGCAAGTTCATCCCGGAGGCGCTGGTCGCCGCCGTGGACGAGGTCGCCGTCGAGTACGACAAGGCCAAGGCGGACCCGGCCTTCGCCGCCGAGCTCAACGCGCTCATGGTTGACTACACCGGCCGGCCCAGCGCGCTGACCGAGGTCGCCCGCTTCGCCGAGCACGCCGGGGGCGCCCGCGTCTTCCTCAAGCGCGAGGACCTCAACCACACCGGCTCGCACAAGATCAACAACGTGCTCGGCCAGGCCCTGCTCACCAGGCGGATGGGCAAGACCCGCATCATCGCCGAGACCGGTGCCGGCCAGCACGGCGTCGCCACCGCGACCGCCTGCGCCCTCTTCGGGCTCGAATGCACCATCTACATGGGCGAGATCGACACCGAGCGGCAGGCGCTGAACGTGGCGCGGATGCGGATGCTCGGCGCCGAGGTCGTCGCGGTGAAGTCCGGCTCCCGGACCCTCAAGGACGCCATCAACGAGGCGTTCCGCGACTGGGTCGCCAACGTGGACCGCACCCACTACCTCTTCGGCACGGTCGCCGGACCGCACCCCTTCCCCGCGATGGTCCGCGACTTCCACCGGGTGATCGGCGTCGAGGCCCGCCGCCAGATCCTGGAGCGCGCGGGCCGGCTGCCGGACGCCGCGGTCGCCTGCGTGGGAGGCGGCTCCAACGCCATCGGCCTCTTCCACGCCTTCATCCCGGACGCGGACGTCCGGCTGATCGGCTGCGAACCCGCCGGACACGGTGTGGAGACCGGAGAGCACGCGGCGACCCTGACCGCGGGCGAGCCCGGGATCCTGCACGGCTCACGCTCCTACGTCCTCCAGGACGAGGAGGGCCAGATCACCGAGCCGTACTCCATCTCCGCCGGACTCGACTACCCGGGCATCGGCCCGGAGCACGCCTACCTCAAGGACGTCGGCCGGGGCGAGTACCGCGCGGTCACCGACGACGCCGCCATGCAGGCACTTCGCCTCCTCTCCCGCACCGAGGGCATCATCCCGGCCATCGAGAGCGCGCACGCGCTGGCCGGAGCCCTGGAGGTCGGACGCGAGCTCGGAGAGGACGGTCTGATCCTGATCAACCTGTCCGGCCGCGGTGACAAGGACATGGACACGGCAGCCCGGTACTTCGGCCTGTACGACGGCGCCGACGCGGTCGTCGAGGCCGACGTGGCCGACGGAGAGGAAGAGGTCACCAAGTGAGCGGCAACCGAGAGCTTCTCGAAGCGACGCTCGCCAAGGCGGCGTCCGAGGACCGGGCGGCGCTCATCGCCTACCTGCCCGGCGGATTCCCGACCGTCGACGGCGGCATCGCGGCGGTCAAGGCGGCCGTCGCGGGCGGCGCGGACGTCATCGAGGTCGGCCTTCCGCACAGCGACCCGGTGCTCGACGGGCCGGTCATCCAGACCGCCGACGACATCGCGCTGCGCGGCGGGGTCAAGATCGCCGACATCATGCGCACCGTCCGCGAGGCGCACGCGGCGACGGGCGCGCCGATCCTCGTCATGACGTACTGGAACCCGATCGACCGGTACGGCGTGGAGCGCTTCACCGCCGAGCTCGCCGAGGCCGGCGGCGCCGGGTGCATCCTGCCCGACCTGCCCGTCCAGGAGTCGGCCCTGTGGAGGGAACACGCGGAGAAGCACGGTCTCGCCACCGTCTTCGTCGTCGCCCCGAGCAGCAAGGACGCCCGCCTCGCCACCATCACGGCCGCCGGCTCCGGCTTCGTCTACGCCGCCTCGCTGATGGGCGTCACCGGCACCCGCGAATCGGTCGGCCAGCAGGCGCAGGACCTTGTGCGGCGCACCCGCGCCACCACCGACCTGCCCGTCTGCGTAGGCATCGGAGTCTCCACCGCCGAGCACGCCCGGCAGGTCGCGGGCTTCGCCGACGGCGTGATCGTCGGCTCTGCCTTCGTCAAGCGGATGCTGGACGCCCCCGACGAGGCGGCCGGGCTCGCCGCCGTCCGCGCGCTGGCGGGCGAACTGGCCGAAGGCGTTCGAAAGCGCTGACAGCACCCGTCATCCGTACGGGTGGACCTGGGACCGGGGAGGCGCTGACGTGCCTCCCCGGTTCGTTTGCGCGATGTGAGTGAGAAGAACCAAGACCGAAGCAGAGCCGCGCGCGACCGGCTCACCCAGCAGCGTGAACAGGACCGGGCGCGGGAGCGCCGCCGCCGCACGCTGATCGTCTCGACGGCCGTGGTGGGGGTGCTGGCGCTGGCCGCCGTGATCGGCGTGATCGCCGCCAACGCCGGGAAGGGCGACAAGGACAAGGAGGCCGGACCGGCCGTCACCCCGTCCGGGGCGATGGGGGAGGACGGACTCGCCCTCCAGGTCGGTGCCGACGACGCGCCGTCCACGCTCACGATCTGGGAGGACTTCCGCTGCCCGGTCTGCGCCCAGTTCGAGAACGCCTTCCGGGACACGATCACGGAGCTCGCCGACAGCGGGCAGCTCAAGGTGGAGTACCACCTGGCCACCATCATCGACGGCAACCTCGGCGGCAGCGGATCGCTGCGCGCGGCCAACGCGGCCGCCTGCGCCCAGGACGTCGGGAAGTTCGCCCCGTACCACGACATCCTGTACCGCAACCAGCCCGCGGAGACCGACGACGCCTTCGGCGACAACGGCAAGCTGATCGACCTGGCCGGCAAGGTGGACGGCCTGGACACCCCCGCCTTCCGCAGCTGCGTGGAGGACGGCACGCACGACAGCTGGGTCGAGAAGTCCAACAAGGCGTTCACCGAGGGCGGGTTCGAGGGCACACCGACCGCGCTGCTCAACGGCGACTCGATCTTCCCGAAGAAGGGGAACGAGCAGATCTCCGAGGCCAATCTCAAGAAGTGGGTCGCAGAGGCCAACAAGGGCAAGAAGCCGGGCACCGTGGGCGCCACGCCGTCGTCGTCATGAACCGCGCGAACCCTCCGGCGGGCCTCCGCCGGAGGGCCTCGTTACCCAGAAGTTGCCGGACGGCTTGCCGTACGTCCCGTCCGGCAGGGTAGCGTCGACCTCGTCATGAACCTTGCCTTCATTCCCAGCCCGTCGACCGGCGTGATCGAGCTCGGCCCGATCCCGCTCCGCGGCTACGCGTTCTGCATCATCATCGGTGTCTTCGTCGCCGTCTGGTTCGGCAACAAGCGCTGGGTCGCCAGGGGCGGCAAAGCCGGCACCGTCGCCGACATCGCCGTCTGGGCCGTGCCCTTCGGCCTGGTCGGCGGCAGGCTCTACCACGTCATCACCGACTACCAGCTGTACTTCAGCGACGGTGAGGACTGGGTGGACGCCTTCAAGATCTGGGAAGGCGGCCTCGGAATCTGGGGCGCGATCGCGCTCGGCGCGGTCGGCGCCTGGATCGGCTGCCGCCGGCGAGGCATCCCGCTCCCCGCCTGGGCGGACGCCCTGGCACCCGGAATCGCCTTCGCCCAGGCGATCGGCCGCTGGGGCAACTGGTTCAACCAGGAGCTGTACGGCAAGCCGACCGACCTCCCCTGGGCCCTGAAGATCAGCGAGGGCACGAACCGGGTCGCGGGCACCTACCACCCGACCTTCCTGTACGAGTCCCTGTGGTGCGTCGGAGTCGCCCTCCTGGTGATCTGGGCGGACCGCCGCTTCAAGCTCGGACACGGCCGCGCCTTCGCCCTGTACGTCGCCGCGTACTGCGCGGGCCGCGGGTGGATCGAGTACATGCGCGTCGACGAGGCGCACCACGTCCTGGGCCTCCGGCTCAACGTGTGGACCGCGATCATCGTCTTCGTGCTCGCCGTGACGTACATCGTGATCTCCGCGAAGGTGCGCCCCGGCCGCGAGGAGATCGTCGAGCCCGCCGCGGTGGACCCGGCCGAGGACGGCGGGGACACCGCCACGGACGCCTCGGCGAAGGACGAGGCCGACGCGCAGGCGAAGACCGACGAGGCCGACGCCCCGGCGAAGACCGGCGGGGACACCGACGCCCCGGAAAAGGACCCCGTCGCCGAGGAGCAGACCCCGGAGGCCGACGGGACCCCGCAGAAGGCCGACAAGAGCTGACACACTCCACATCGCCGTGACCGACACGAAGGGGCCGCCGGACCGCACAGGTCCGGCGGCCCCTTCGTGTCGGTCACGGTCATCGGCGACGCCGTGCCAGGGAGAGCGTGCGTTCGGCGGTCGCCACCACCGCCGCGTCGACGAACCTCCCGTCCGGCAGGGCCTGCGCCCCCGCCTCGGTCCGGGACGCCTCCAGGACCTCCTCCGCCTCCTCGACCTCGCGTGCCGTCGGCCGGAACGCCCGCTCGATGACCGGCAGCTGCCTGGGGTGGATCGCCGCCCGGCCCAGCAGCCCGAGATCCCTCCCGTGCGCACAGGACGACCGCAGCCCGGACAGGTCCCGCACATCGGGGAACACGGACATCACCGGAGGGTCCAGGCCGGCCGCCCGGGCGGCGATCACCACACGGCCGCGCGACCAGTCGAGACCGGAGTCGTCCCGCACCCCCAGATCCGCCCGGAGGTCCGCCTCACCCAGGGCCACACCCCGCACCGCGTGATGCGCCCCGGCGATCGAGTACGCGTGCTCGATCGCCAGCGCCGACTCCAGCAGCGGATAAAGCGGCACACCGGGCGCCAGGGCCGCGACATGGTGCACGGACGCCGCATGGGTGATCTTCGGGAGCCGCATACCGGACAGCCCCGGCAACCCGTGCAGCGCCTTCACGTCGCACTCGCCGTGCACCCGGACATGGACCGGCACCGCCACCGGGTCCGCCGTGACCGGATCGGACAGGAGCTCCGCCGTCGCCGCCCGCGCGTACTCCTTACGGTCCGGGGCGACCGCGTCCTCCAGGTCGACGATCACCACGTCCGCGCCCGACCCGAGCGCCTTGCGGACCACCTCCGGGCGATCCCCGGGCACGTACAGCCAGGTCAGCGGCACCGGGCTCACAGGGCGCCCTCGTCCCGCAGCGCCGCGATCGCCGATGCGGAGAGGCCGAGCCCGGTGAGGATCTCCTCCGTGTCCGCCCCGTGCGGCCGGCCCGCCCAGCGGACCGCCCCCGGAGTCCCCGAGAGACGGAACAGCACGTTCTGCATCCGCAGCGGCCCCAGCTCGGGGTCGTCGACCTCGGTGATCGTGCCGAGCGCCCGGTACTGGGGATCCTCCATCACGTCCCGTACGTCATGGATCGGCGCGATCGCCGCCTCGGCCTTCTCGAAGGCGTCCACCGCCTCGTCCCGGGTGCGCCGGGAGATCCAGTGGCCCACCGCCTCGTCTAGTTCGTCGGCGTGCTCGGCGCGCGTGCTCCCGGCGGAGAACCACGGCTCCTCGATCAGTTCCGGGCGCCCCACCAGACGCATCACACGTTCCGCGACCGACTGGGCGGACGTCGAGACGGCGACCCAGTGGCCGTCGGCGGTGCGGTAGGTGTTGCGCGGAGCGTTGTTGCGGGAGCGGTTGCCGGTCCGGGGCTGGACGTATCCGAGCTGGTCGTACCAGAGCGGCTGCGGCCCCAGCACGGTCAGGATCGGCTCGATGATCGCCATGTCCACCACCTGCCCTTCCCCGGTGCGGTCACGTCCGGCCAGGGCCGTCATCACCGCGTACGCCGTGGCGAGCGCGGCGATCGAATCGGCGAGCCCGAACGGCGGCAGGGTCGGCGGCCCGTCCGGCTCGCCGGTGACGGCCGCGAAGCCGCTCATCGCCTCGGCCAGCGTGCCGAAGCCCGGCCGGTGCGCGTACGGGCCGGTCTGCCCGAAGCCGGTGACCCTGGCCAGCACCAGCCGTGGGTTGGCGGCGCGCAGTTCCTCCCAGCCCAGTCCCCAGCGCTCCAGGGTGCCGGGCCGGAAGTTCTCGATGATCACATCGGTGTCCGCGGCAAGCTTCAGCAGTACGTCACGGCCGCCGGGGGAGGACAGGTCGAGGGTCAGCGTGCGCTTGTTGCGGCCGAGCAGTTTCCACCACAGGCCGATGCCGTCCTTCGCCGGGCCGTGACCACGGGAGGGGTCGGGCCTGCGGGGGTGCTCGACCTTGACGACCTCGGCGCCGAAGTCCCCGAGCATGGTGGCCGCGAGCGGCCCGGCGAAGAGGGTGGCGAGGTCCAGGACCCGCAGGCCTGCGAGCGGCGGCGTCGTGGCGGAGGCGGCAGGGTTCGTGGGAGTGCTCATGCGGCATCGATCTCGCTGCGGTAGGGCATGGACGTCGAGGCACCCGGTTTCTGCACGCAGAGCGCGGCGGCGGACGACGCCCAGGCCACCGCCTCGGGCACGGACCGGCCCTCGCCGAGCGCCACGGCGAGCGTGCCGACGAAGGTGTCCCCGGCGCCGGTCGTGTCGACGGCGGTGACCTCGGGGGCGGGGAAGAGGACCGGTTCGCCGTCCCTGGCCGCGTACAGGCAGCCCTTCCGGCCGAGCGTGATCACGACCTCGGGCACCTGCCGGAGCAGGATCTGCGCCGCCGCGTGCGGTTCCTCGCAGCCGGTGAGCGCTGCGGCCTCGTGCTCGTTGGGGATCAGCAGGTCGACGGCGTCCAGGAGCGCGGACGGCAGCGGCTGCACCGGGGAGGGGGTGAGGATCGTGCGTACGCCGCGGTCCTTCGCCGTCCGGGCCGCCTCGGTCACGGCGGTCAGCGGCAGTTCCAGTTGCAGGAGCAGCAGGCCTGCCGCCGCTACGGCGGCCCTCTCGCCCGGGCCGAGCGCGGTCACGGTGCCGTTGGCGCCCGGGATCACCACGATCGCGTTGGCCCCCTCGTCGTCGACGACGATGTGCGCGGTGCCGCTGGGACCCGCGACGGTGTGCAGCAGATCCGTGTCCACTCCGGCGTGTTCCAGATTCGTGCGGAGGGCCGAGCCGTACTCGTCGGTCCCGACCGCGCCGATCATCACCACCTCGCCTCCCGCGCGGGCCGCGGCGACGGCCTGGTTGGCGCCCTTGCCCCCGGGGACGGTACGGAACTCCCGTCCGGTGACGGTCTCCCCGCGCCCGGGCGCCCGGGCGACGTAGGCGACCAGGTCCATGTTGGTGCTGCCGAGCACCGCGATCGCTGTCATGGGCGGCGTACCTCCTGATGGGTCAGTTCCGCGAGGGTGTCGAAGCCGATCGAGCCGAAGCCGGATACGGACGTGGCGAGGCGGTTCTTGAGCGGGGCGGTCCACCGGTCGGGGAGCGCGGCGGCGCGCCCGGCCAGCAGACCCGCGAGCGAACCGGCCGTCGCGCCGTTCGAGTCGGTGTCCCAGCCGCCGGACACCGCGCAGCCGATGGAACGGCCGAAGTCCCCGTCGGCGTGGGTGAGGGCGGCGGCGAGCAGGGCCGTGTTCGGCAGGACGTGCACCCAGTGGTGGGTGGACCCGTAGATCTCGTGGAGCCGGTCCACGACCGTGTCGAAGTCCGGTTCGGCGCGGGCCGCATCGATGCCGAGGCGCACCGCGTGCGCGTACCGGGAGCGGGGCGGCACCACCCGGAGCCCGGCCGCCAGGCAGCCGTGCACATCGGTCTCGCCGCCCGCCGCCTCGGCCAGGGCGGCGGCGGTGAACATCGCTCCGTACACCCCGTTGGCCGTGTGGGTCAGGACCGCGTCCCGGTGGGCCTGTTCCGCGGCGGCTCCCGGATCGCCGGGGTTGGTCCAGCCGTGCACGTCGGCCCTGATCCGGGCGCCGATCCACTCCCGGAACGGGTTGCGGTGGCGTGCGGTGTCCGGCGGCTCGATGCCGTCGAGCAGATTGCGGTAGGCGACGCGCTCCGCGGTGAAGACCCGGCCCGCGGGGAGTTCGTCGAGCCACAGCCGCGCCAGGTCGGACGTGCTGAATCCCCGGCCGTGCCGCTGGAGCAACAGCACGGTCAGCAGCGGGTGGTCGAGGTCGTCGTCCTCGGGCATCCCGTCGATGTTCTCGGCGAGCGAGGTGGGCGCCGAGCGGCGGTTCCACGGGTAGGCGGCGGCCAGCGGACCGGGCAGCCCCCGGGCCGTGAACCAGCTGGTGAGCGGCCAGTTGCCGGTGGCGCGCGCCAGGGCGCGGATGCCGGCCAGCGGCAGCTTCTCGACCGGCTTGCCCAGCAGACAGCCGGCGGCCCGGCCCAGCCAGGCCGCGTGCAGAGCGTCGGGCCCGACGGACACCGCGGAGGCGCGCGGGGCGGGCCAGCGCGGGCAGGCTGCCCGGATCCCGGGCAGGCCGGTCGGCTCATCGCCCGTCAGCGGGCTTTCCAGCAGGGCGAGTTCGTCCAGGAGTTCCTCGGCGAGCGCGCGCAGTCGGTGTGGCGCGGCAGTCTCCGAGGCGCCCGCCCTCTCCGGGGCCGTTCTGCCGCCCGCCGAGAGCCACCGCTGTCGGATGTCACCGGCGTCCCGGCCGTCCTGCGCGGCCTGGCGCAGCTCGTGGCCCACCAGGTCCTCCGGCTGGACCCATGTCAGGCGTACGGTCACCGTCCGTCGCCCGCCAGCTCGGCGAACGCCGCCTCGTGCGCACGGCGCGTGGCCGTGTCCCGTACGAAGACCTCACGGGCCACCTCCGCCAGCGCCCGCGCCGGGGCGTGGAGGTCGAGACGGCTGGCCTCGCCGACCGTCTTCACCCAGGTCGAGGGAATCGCCTGCTCACCGTGGAGCGCACCCGCGAGGGCGCCGCCCATCGTGGCGATCGAGTCGCAGTCACGTCCGTAGTTGACCGAACCGAGCACCGTGCGACGGTAGTCGCCGTCGCCGACGAGCAGCATGCCGAGCGCGATGGGCAGCTCCTCGATGGAGTGCAGCCGGGAGGGCCGCCGGGCGCCCAGCGAGGGCTCGCGGTAGTGCGGACCGACCGTGTCGAACGGAGCGACCGCGGCGCGCAGCGGCACCAGCGCGGACTCGAAGTCCGTGTAGCGGACGGCCGCTTCGCAGACGGACTCGATCGCCGACCGGGTGCCGTCCTTGGCCACGGCCAGGGCGGCCTCGACGACGGAGGCGGGGGTCGCGCCCGGGGTGCACGCGGCCGCCACGGAGGCCGCCAGGACCCCGGCGGCCTCCCTGCCGTACGAGGACTGATGGGCCCCCGCGACGTCCAGTGCCTCCGCGTACGCGGCCTCCGGGTGGGCGGCGTTCACGAGGCCGACCGGTGCCATGTACATCGCCGCACCGCAGTTGACGACGTTGCCCGAACCGGCCTCCCGAGGGTCGGCATGCCCGTAGTGCAGGCGTGTGACGATCCACTTCTCGGCGAGGAAGATCCGCTGCAGGGGGAGCGCCTCGGCCTCCAGCTCCGGGATCCAGCGGGGCTGTGACATGAGGTCCGGAACGAGATGATCGGCGACGGAGTACGCGTCGAGATGGCCGCGCACCGTCTCGTACACCCGGACCAGCGCATGGGTCATCAGGGTGTCGTCGGTGACGTGCCCGTCACCCTTGTGGTATGGGGCGATGGGGCGCGCGGTGCGCCAGTCGTCGCCGTACCAGGGCCCGACGACGCCGGTCACCCGGCCGCCGTGGCGCTCGGCGATCTGCTCGGGTGTCCAGCCCTCGACCGGGCCGCCGAGAGCGTCCCCCACGGCCGCGCCGACGAGGGCTCCGGTGATGCGTTCATCCAGGGTGAGCGTCGTGGTGGTCGTGCCTGCCGCGAGCGGTGCGGATGTTTTGTGTGCCATGCCGGAATTGTCCACCCGGGGTGACCGGTTCCGTGGCTGCCAGCAGCCCGGCGAGTTCGATGAGATCCGTGCCGGCGAGCCGGGGCAGCGCGCATCCGGCCAGCGTCCGGCAGGCCTCCCGCCAGCCCGCGGGTACGGTCGCCGTCCCGCCCAGCGCTCCGGTCAGGGCCCCGGCGAGCGCGGGGGCGGAATCGGCGACCCGGGACAGGCAGGCCGCCGCGGGAACGGCCTGGGCGAACTCGCCCCGGGCCGCGGTCGCCAGGGCCAGGGCGACCGGCACGGTCTCGGCCGCGGCGATCCCGTAGCTGTAGACGTGGTCCACGATCTGATGCTCCAGCACCGGCACGAGTGCGAACGCCCCGGCCGGCCCGTCCGCGAACTCCCGGGCCAGCCGCACGGCGTGGACGGCGTTACGGGCGATCTCGGTGCCCTCGGGAAGCTGTTCGAGTGCGGCGTTCACCGCCGTGTCGACGTCCGACCCGGCAAGCGCCTCCGCGAGCGCGGCGGCGACGGCCCGCGCCCCGTGCACCCCGTCACCGTCCTGGGTGTACCGGGCGTCGAACTCGGCGAGCCCGGCCGCCGCCGCCGGGTCGCCGGGATGCACGACCGCGAGCACGGCCGCCCGCACGCAGGCCGCGTCGTCGAAGTAGTGCGGATTGTCGTGGCCGGTGGCGGGCGGGCGCAGGCCCGCGGCCAGATTGCCGAGTCCGGCCCGCACGGAGATCCGGGCCCGGAGCGGCAGGACGGCCGACTCGACCTCGGGCGCCCTGGCGCTCGCGGCGGCGACCTTCGCGGCCAGCGCGTTCCACGACCGGTCGATCGCGTCCCGCATCCGGTGGCCGGGGGACAGGCCGGGCGCGTGGTCGGCGGCGGCCGCCAGCACGGTCCGGGCGGCGAAGGCCGCCCACTCGGCGTCGTCGGACGGTCCGAGCCGCAGCGGTTCCGGCGGCTGGTTGAGGGCGATGGGCACGGGGAGCGTCGTCGTCGCGTTCTGCTCGGCGAAGGTGTCCAGCTCGCGGGTGAGCCGTCTCGTCCACTCAGGCATCCGCGCCGCACGGTGCCGTGCGGCCGGCCACCCCGCGGCGTCCCCGGCGGCCAGCCCGAGCAGCATCCCCTCGATCCGGGCCCGCCTGCCCGGAGCCCGTCCGTGCGGGGTGCCGCCGCTCCCGGCGGCCGCGGCCACCGGCTCGGCGGTGATCCGGATGGCCAGGTGCGGGGCGGCTTCCTCCGGTGTGGCCGGCGACCCCTGCGGCGTTCGGCCGGCGGTCACCGGGCGTCCTGCCGGACGCCGGCGGACCGGGCGCCCGCCCCGGTGTGCACGGGGGTGCGCCGGGCGGCACCGGACGGCGGTGCGGCGGGGGAGGCCGCCTGCCACGGGCGGACGGCTGCGGCGGGCTCCCGGCCGGGGGCGGGTGGTGCCGCCGGCCTGCCCTCACCCGCGTCCCGGGTGGAGGGCGCCCCCTGGCGGTCCTCCCCGTCGTCCGGGGTCAGCAGCTCCGCGATGTCCAGCACGTGATAGCCCCGCATCGACGGCAGGCAGCTGCCCCGCACCGGGCCGATCGCCGCCGCCCACTCCCGGGGGATCGCCGACACCCCGTGCAGGGCGCCGGCGAGCGCGCCCGCCAGGGCGGCCGTGGTGTCGGCGTCACGGCCCATGTTCACGGCGGTGAGCACCGCCGTGCGGAAGTCGCCCCGTGCCGCCGTGAGGGCGCCGAAGGCCAGGCCGACCGCCTCCGGGGCCAGATCCGTCCAGGGGTAGCCGCCGATCACCACCGCCGAGCGCACCGCGCGCTCCCCGGTCAGCCGGTCGGGGTAGGGGCGCTGCGCGGCCGCGACGGCGCGGCGCAGTGAGCGGGCGGTCCAGGAGTCCATGGGTACGACCGAGAGCGCGGCGGCGATCACGGACGCGAGTCCGGCCCCCGCCATGGCGGCGGCCACCCCCGCCGCGACCGCCTGCCCGCCGTAGATGCCCTCCCCGTCGTGGCTGACCCGTCCGTCGACCGCCACCAGGCGGGCGGCCTCGGCGGGACGGCCGGCGGCGAACACCCCGAACGGCGCCGCCCGCATCGCGAGACCGTCGCTCCAGGCGTGCCGGTGCTGGGCCGAGATCGGGGCGGCGAGACCGCGCCGCAGGTTCTCCAGCGTGCCGCGCTCGCTGAACCCGGCCCCCCGGAAGGGCCCCTCGTCCAGATCGGCGATCCAGTGGTGCCAGGCCCGTTCGACATGCGAGACGGTGAGTGCCGAGCCGTGCCTGGCCAGCAGCAGCCCGGAGAAGATCGCGTACTCGGTGTCGTCGGTACCGGCGGGATCGTCGCTGACGAAGCCCTCGATACGGCCCCAGCGGCGACGGATCTCGGACGGGCGCATGTTCTCCGCCGGTGCCCCGAGCGCATCCCCCACCGCGAGCCCCAGCAACGCACCCCGGGCCCGGTCACCCGTGCTCGCCGCCGGACTGTCCGCCTTGAGCTCCATCGTGTCGACCCTTCACTCGCACCCGTGAACATCCGGTTGTGCGAGGTGTTCCCGCTCCCGGCCGAGAGAGGCGCGCATTTCGTACAAATCGTCCGCCCGGGTGACTGCCTCAGGACAGGTAAGTTCGGCCTTCCTTGCTGGCGGGAGGCGTTTTTCGTGCGTACTTTCGACGATGCGGGGCGGAGAAGAGAGCATGGGGCCGCTCCCGGAAAAGGGGAGAGCTGTGTCCATCATCGAGACCGACGCCGTACTGCACGAGGCCCACCGCGACAACCACACCCACCGTGACGTCAACGGCGGCTGGCTGCGGCCCGCGGTGTTCGGCGCCATGGACGGTCTCGTCTCCAACCTCGCCCTGATGACGGGCGTCGCCGGAGGGTCGGTCTCCCAGCAGACCATCGTCATCACCGGCCTGGCCGGACTCGCCGCCGGCGCGTTCTCCATGGCCGCGGGGGAGTACACCTCCGTCGCCTCGCAGCGCGAACTCGTCGAGGCCGAGCTCGACGTCGAGCGGCGTGAGCTGAGCAAACACCCCAAGGACGAGATGCGGGAGCTGGCAGCGCTCTACGAGTCCCGGGGGGTCGAGCCCGCCCTCGCCCAGGAGGTCGCCCGGCAGCTGTCCAGGGACCCCGAGCAGGCGCTCGAGATACACGCCCGCGAGGAACTCGGCATCGACCCCGGCGACCTGCCCTCGCCGCTCGTCGCGGCCCTCTCCTCCTTCGGCGCCTTCGCCCTGGGGGCCCTGCTGCCCGTGCTGCCCCACCTCCTCGGCGCGACCGTCATGTGGCCCGCGGTGCTGCTCGCGCTGGCCGGCCTCTTCGGCTGCGGCGCGGTGGTGGCCAGGGTGACGGCACGCAGCTGGTGGTTCAGCGGTCTGCGTCAGCTGGTGCTCGGCGGCGCGGCCGCGGCGATCACGTTCGGTCTGGGCGCACTCTTCGGTGTGGCGGTCGGCTGACCCCCCAGCAGGGCTTCCGACGTGTCGGGGCGCGGTGTGTCCGCTGCGTTCCGGCCCGCCGGACGGGACTTCCCGGGCGGCCCGCGTTGTTGCGACTGTGTGATGTACGTCTTGGCGCACGTCACTGGGCGGATGGGGCAGGGCCGCCGTAAAATGAGACGCTATGCAGAGCTGCACATAAGTAGCCGTTACTCGGCGGTTTCGATTCCATGACCGCCGGGCAAGAGCCGTAGACACTCGCGGGCAACGACGCCTGCTCTCTGCGGTCTCCCTCCGGACAGTGATCCAAAAGGATCCGCCCGATCGTGACCCACCCGCACCGCGGCTCCGTGGTGTCCGCATGTTGGAACAGCCTTTCCGCTTTTTGAGAAGCGTTCCATCATGTAACCTGCACGAAATTTCGCAGAGGGCCAGCGTCGTCCCTCGGCACAGCACATGCCACGACGACGACGGGAGAGCCAATGCGTTCCGACGCCTGGTCGCCCATGGACGGTCGCCCTGTCCAGCAGGGGATGTACGACCCCCGTAACGAGCACGACGCCTGTGGTGTCGGGTTCGTGGCCACTCTGACCGGTGTGGCCAGCCATGAGCTGGTCGAGCAGGCGCTGACCGTACTGCGCAACCTCGAACACCGCGGCGCCACAGGATCCGAGCCCGACTCGGGTGACGGCGCCGGCATTCTCCTTCAGGTCCCGGACGCCTTCCTCCGCGAAGAGGCCGGATTCGAACTCCCCGAGGCCGGCTCCTACGCCGTCGGCATCGCCTTCCTGCCCGCGGACGACTCCACCGACGCGGTCAAGCAGATCGAGAAGATCGCCGCCGAGGAGGGCCTCGACGTCCTCGGCTGGCGTCAGGTCCCGGTCACGCCGGACATCCTCGGCAACGGCGCCCGCGCCGTCATGCCGGAGTTCCGCCAGCTGATCGTCGCCGACAGTACGAGCACCGGCATCGCGCTGGACCGCAAGGCCTTCGTCCTGCGCAAGCGCGCCGAGCGTGAGGCCGGGGTGTACTTCCCCTCGCTCTCCGCACGCACGATCGTCTACAAGGGCATGCTCACCACCGGGCAGCTGGAGCCGTTCTTCCCGGACCTCTCCGACCGCCGCTTCGCCACCACGGTCGCGCTGGTCCACTCCCGCTTCTCCACCAACACCTTCCCCAGCTGGCCGCTCGCCCACCCGTACCGCTTCGTCGCGCACAACGGCGAGATCAACACGGTCAAGGGCAACCGCAACTGGATGAAGGCCCGCGAGTCCCAGCTCGCCTCCAGCCTCTTCGGCGAGGCGCAGCTCGACCGCATCTTCCCCGTCTGCACCCCGGACGCCTCCGACTCCGCCTCCTTCGACGAGGTCCTGGAGCTGCTCCACCTCGGCGGCCGCTCGCTGCCGCACTCGGTGCTGATGATGGTCCCCGAGGCATGGGAGAACCACGCCTCCATGGACCCGGCCCGCCGCGCCTTCTACCAGTACCACTCCACGATGATGGAGCCCTGGGACGGACCGGCCTGCGTCACCTTCACCGACGGCGTCCAGGTCGGCGCGGTCCTCGACCGCAACGGTCTGCGCCCCGGCCGTTACTGGGTCACCGACGACGGACTCGTCGTCCTCTCCTCCGAGGTCGGCGTCCTGGACATCGACCCCGCCAAGGTCGTCCGCAAGGGCCGCCTCCAGCCCGGCAAGATGTTCCTCGTCGACACCGCCGAGCACCGCATCATCGAGGACGACGAGATCAAGGCGTCCCTGGCCGCCGAGAACCCGTACGAGGAATGGCTGGAAACCGGCGAGATCGAGCTCGAGGACCTCCCCGAGCGCGAGCACATCGTCCACACCCACGCCTCGGTCACCCGCCGCCAGCAGACCTTCGGCTACACCGAGGAAGAGCTCCGCGTCCTCCTCGCCCCGATGGCCCGCACCGCCGGCGAACCCCTCGGCTCCATGGGCACCGACTCGCCGATCGCCGCGCTCTCCGAGCGCCCCCGGCTGCTCTTCGACTACTTCACCCAGCTCTTCGCGCAGGTCACCAACCCGCCGCTGGACGCCATCCGCGAGGAGCTCGTCACCTCGCTGCGCTCCTCCCTGGGCACCCAGGGCAACCTCCTGGAGCCGTCCGCCGCGTCCTGTCGCAGCGTCACCCTGCCCTTCCCGGTGATCGACAACGACGAGCTGGCCAAGCTCATACACATCAACGCCGACGGCGACATGCCGGGAATGAAGGCCGCGACCCTCTCCGGCCTCTACCGCGTCAGCGGCGGCGGAAACGCACTCGCCGCCCGGATCGAGGAGATCACCAACGAGGTCGACGCCGCCATCGAGGACGGCGCCCGCCTCATCGTCCTCTCCGACCGGCACTCCGACGCCGAGCACGCGCCGATCCCCTCGCTGCTGCTCACCTCGGCCGTCCACCACCACCTCATCCGCACCAAGCAGCGCACCCAGGTGGGCCTGCTGGTCGAGGCCGGAGACGTCCGCGAGGTCCACCACGTCGCACTGCTCATCGGCTACGGCGCCGCCGCCGTCAACCCGTACCTCGCGATGGAGTCCGTCGAGGACCTCGTCCGCGCCGGCACGTTCATCGAGGGCATCGAGCCCGAGCTGGCCATCCGCAACCTGATCTACGCCCTCGGCAAGGGCGTCCTCAAGGTCATGTCCAAGATGGGCATCTCCACCGTCGCCTCCTACCGCGGCGCCCAGGTCTTCGAGGCCGTCGGCCTCGACGACGCCTTCGTCACCCAGTACTTCAACGGCACCGCCACCAAGATCGGCGGCGCCGGACTCGACGTCGTCGCCAAGGAGGTCGCCGCCCGGCACGCCAAGGCGTACCCCGCCTCGGGCATCTCCGCCTCGCACCGCGCGCTGGAGATCGGCGGCGAGTACCAGTGGCGCCGCGAGGGCGAGCCGCACCTCTTCGACCCGGAGACGGTCTTCCGCCTCCAGCACGCCACCCGCAACCGCCGGTACGACATCTTCAAGAAGTACACCGGCCGGGTCAACGAGCAGTCCGAGCGCCTCATGACGCTCCGAGGCCTGTTCGGCTTCAAGAACGGCCGCGAGCCGATCTCCATCGACGAGGTCGAGTCCGCCGCCGACATCGTCAAGCGCTTCTCCACCGGCGCCATGTCGTACGGCTCCATCTCCCAGGAGGCGCACGAGACGCTCGCCGTCGCCATGAACCAGCTGGGCGGCAAGTCCAACACCGGTGAGGGCGGCGAGGACGCCGAGCGCCTCTACGACCCGGCCCGCCGCTCCTCCATCAAGCAGGTCGCCTCCGGCCGCTTCGGTGTCACCAGCGAGTACCTGGTCAACGCGGACGACATCCAGATCAAGATGGCCCAGGGCGCCAAGCCCGGCGAGGGCGGCCAGCTGCCCGGCCACAAGGTCTACCCGTGGGTCGCCAAGACCCGGCACTCCACCCCGGGCGTCGGCCTGATCTCGCCCCCGCCGCACCACGACATCTACTCCATCGAGGACCTGGCTCAGCTGATCCACGACCTCAAGAACGCCAACCCGGCGGCCCGCGTCCACGTGAAGCTGGTCTCCGAGGTCGGCGTCGGAACGGTCGCCGCGGGTGTCTCCAAGGCCCACGCGGACGTCGTCCTCATCTCCGGACACGACGGCGGCACGGGCGCCTCGCCGCTCACCTCGCTCAAGCACGCGGGCGGCCCCTGGGAGCTCGGCCTCGCCGAGACCCAGCAGACCCTGCTGCTCAACGGCCTGCGCGACCGCATCGTCGTCCAGACCGACGGCCAGCTCAAGACCGGCCGCGACGTCGTCATCGCCGCACTGCTGGGCGCCGAGGAGTTCGGTTTCGCCACCGCGCCGCTCGTCGTCTCAGGCTGCGTCATGATGCGCGTCTGCCACCTCGACACCTGCCCGGTCGGCATCGCCACCCAGAACCCCGTCCTGCGCGACCGGTTCTCCGGCAAGGCCGAGTACATCGTCAACTTCTTCGAGTTCATCGCCGAAGAGGTCCGCGAGATCCTCGCCGAGCTCGGCTTCCGCACGATCGAGGAGGCCGTCGGCCACGCCGAACTCCTCGACACCGAGCGGGCCGTCACCCACTGGAAGGCCCAGGGCCTCGACCTCGAGCCCCTCTTCTACGTGCCCGAGCTCCCCGAGGGAGCGGTGCGCCACCAGATCGCCGAGCAGGACCACGGCCTCGCCAAGGCACTCGACAACGAGCTCATCAAGCTCGCCGCCGACGCCCTGGGCGCCGACAGCGCCGAGACCGCCCAGCCCGTCCGCGCGCAGGTCGCCATCCGCAACATCAACCGGACGGTCGGCACCATGCTCGGCCACGAGGTGACCAAGAAGTTCGGCGGTGCGGGCCTGCCCGAGGACACCATCGACATCACCCTCACCGGGTCCGCCGGCCAGTCCTTCGGCGCGTTCGTGCCGCGCGGTGTGACGCTGCGCCTGGAGGGCGACGCCAACGACTACGTCGGCAAGGGCCTCTCCGGCGGCCGCGTCATCGTCCGCCCGGACCGCGGCGCCGACCACCTCGCCGAGTACTCCACCATCGCCGGCAACACCATCGGCTACGGCGCGACCGGCGGCGAGCTGTTCCTCCGCGGACGCACCGGCGAACGCTTCTGCGTCCGCAACTCCGGTGCCACGGTCGTCTCGGAAGGCGTGGGCGACCACGGCTGCGAGTACATGACCGGCGGTCACGCCGTCGTCCTCGGCGAGACGGGACGCAACTTCGCCGCAGGCATGTCCGGCGGTGTCGCGTACGTCATCGACCTCGACCTCGACAACGTCAACACCGGCAACCTCGGCGCCGTCGAACTGCTCGACGACGCCGACAAGCAGTGGCTGCACGACGTCGTGCGCCGCCACCAGGAGGAGACCGGCTCCACGGTCGCCGCGAAGCTGCTGGCCGACTGGGACTCCACGGCCGCCCGCTTCAGCAAGATCATCCCGTCCACCTACAAGGCAGTGCTCGCCGCCAAGGACGCCGCTGAGCTCGCCGGTCTCTCCGAGCAGGAGACCACCGAGAAGATGATGGAGGCGGCGACCAATGGCTGACCCCAAGGGCTTCCTGACCACCGGACGCGAGGTCGCCAAGACCCGCCCCGTCGGCGAGCGCGTCAAGGACTGGAACGAGGTCTACGTTCCGGGATCGCTGCTCCCGATCATCAGCAAGCAGGCCGGACGCTGCATGGACTGCGGCATCCCGTTCTGCCACAACGGCTGTCCGCTCGGAAACCTCATCCCCGAGTGGAACGACTACGCCTACCGCGAGGACTGGTCGGCGGCGTCCGAGCGCCTGCACGCCACGAACAACTTCCCGGAGTTCACGGGCCGCCTGTGCCCCGCTCCGTGCGAGTCGGCGTGCGTCCTCGGCATCAACCAGCCGGCCGTCACCATCAAGAACGTCGAAGTCTCCATCATCGACAAGGCCTGGGACAGCGGCGACGTCACCCCGCAGCCGCCCGAGCGCCTCTCCGGCAAGACCGTCGCCGTCATCGGCTCCGGTCCGGCCGGTCTGGCCGCCGCCCAGCAGCTCACCCGGGCCGGCCACACGGTCGTCGTCTACGAGCGCGCCGACCGCATCGGCGGACTGCTGCGCTACGGCATCCCCGAGTTCAAGATGGAGAAGTCGCACATCAACCGCCGCATCGAGCAGATGCGCGCGGAGGGCACCAAGTTCCGCACGGAGATCGAGATCGGCCGGGACATCGACGCCGCGAAGCTGCGCCGCCGCTACGACTCGATCGTCATCGCCGCCGGTGCCACCGTCTCCCGCGACCTGCCCGTCCCGGGCCGTGAGCTGAACGGCGTGCACTTCGCGATGGAGTACCTCCCGCTCGCCAACAAGGTGCAGGAGGGCGACCTGACGGTCTCCCCGATCACCGCCGAGGGCAAGCACGTCGTCGTCATCGGCGGCGGCGACACCGGCGCCGACTGCGTCGGCACCGCCCACCGCCAGGGCGCGGCCTCGGTCACCCAGCTGGAGATCATGCCGCAGCCCGGCGAGGACCGTAACGCCAACCAGCCCTGGCCGACGTTCCCCATGCTCTACAAGGTCACCTCCGCGCACGAGGAGGGCGGCGAGCGGATCTACTCCGTCTCCACCACCCACTTCGAGGGCGACGAGGACGGCAACGTCCAGTCCCTCCACCTCATCGAGGTCGAGTTCAAGGACGGCAAGCTGGAGCAGAAGGCCGGCACCGAGCGGGTCATCCCCGCCCAGCTCGTCACCCTGGCCATGGGCTTCACCGGCACCGACCAGGCCAACGGACTCGTCCAGCAGTTCGGCCTCGAACTCGACGAGCGCGGCAACATCGCGCGCGACGAGGACTACGCGACCAACGTCGAAGGCGTCCACGTCGCCGGTGACGCGGGCCGCGGCCAGTCCCTCATCGTGTGGGCCATCGCCGAGGGCCGCTCCGCGGCGCGCGGCGTGGACCGCTTCCTGACCGGGACGAGCGCACTGCACGCCCCGATCCGCCCGACGGACCGTTCCCTGATGGTCTGATCACGGCACACCGACGTCCCGTACAACGGCGTACGGAACTGAACGCGGCGCCCGCCCCGTCCCCGACCGGACATGGCGGGCGCCGCGGCGTGTCCGGGCGCACCCAGGGGGCCGGACAACGTTCAGGTGACCAGCGCCAGCGCGGACACGGCGGCCAGGGTGCCCGCCACCGACAGCACCAGGCCGGTGCCGAGGAAGCGGCCCATGCCGATCCGGGTCCCGTGCCAGCGGCACCGCTCGAACCACAGCAGCGTCGCCAGGGACGCCCACGGGGTCACGAGCGGCCCCACGTTCACCCCCACGAGCAGCGCCAGCAGCTGCTCGTGGTTCCCCACCGGAACCGCCGCCTCGCCCGCCAGATAGGCCGGCAGGTTGTTCAGGACGTTCGAGAGCCCCGCGCCCACCGCCGCCGACCGCAGCATCCCCACGAAGCCGTTGTCCGAGCCGAGCGCGGACTCCAGCAGCGCGTGCAGGCCGTGCGCGCCGACCGTCGCCACCACCAGGAACATCCCCGGGACCAGCACCAGCAGCCGCCACGGCACCAGCGACAGGCTCAGCTCCCGCCTGCGACGCACCGCGAACGCCACCACGACGACCACCATCGCCGTCAGCGACGCCGACCACAGCGGGACGTCCGCCAGCAGGATCGCCAGCAGGAAGCCCGCCACGGCCACCGAACAGATCCGCAGCAGGACGGGGTCCCCGGCCACCGGAGGGCCCGGCGGGGTGTACCGGTCCGCCCCGCGCCGGCCACGACGCCAGTAGAAGACCCACAGACACAGCGACGTCACGGCGATCGACGCCAGCTGCGGCAGCCACATCACCGCGGCCAGCCCCGCCGGCGACAGCGCCACCCGCTCCGCCGCCAGCAGATTCGTCAGGTTCGAGACCGGCAGCAGCAGACTCGCCGTGTTGGCGAGCCACACCGTCGTCATCGCGAGCGGCACCGCCGCGATCCCCACCCGCGTGGCCAGAGCCAGCATGACCGGGGTCAGCAGCACCGCGGTCGTGTCCAGATTCAGCGTGATCGTGGTGAGAGAGGCGAACAGCACGCACAGCCCGAAGAGCAGCGGATAGCGCCCCCGCCCCGCCCGGGCCACCCAGGCCGACACGACAGCGAAGACCTGCGCCCGGCCCGTCAGTTCGGCCATCACGATCACGGTGCCCAGGAACACCACCAGGGGGCCCACCCGGCGCATCTCGTCCGCGGCCACTTCCGAGGGCAGCAGACCGGTCACCACGGCGAGCAGCCCGAGGACCAGCAGACCCCCGGCGAGCCAGTCGAGCGGGTGCAGCCGCCGGACGAACCCGCCCCGCCCGCCGACGCCCGGTCCACCGCTCCCGGAGCCCTCGGAGCGCCCGGACTCCGCCCCTGACACATCTCTCACCATGGGACGATGGTCCCAGAAAGCGGACTCGGTCCAGGGACCCGCGAGTTCGGCCGTCAGACCGCCCCGGTCAGAACGGCCGTCCGCAGGGCGACCACCGCCACCAGCAGCACGACCAGAACCACCCCGCCCGCCAGCTGCGCCGCGGACGTGCGCAGCCTGGCCGGCGCGTACGCGAGCCCGTAGGTCACCAGCCCGCCGGTCAGCAGCCCGCCGAGGTGCCCCTCCCACGAGGTGAACGCGGCGGAGATGACCATCCAGAGCAGGAACCCCGCCATGAAGCGGTTGACCGCCCGCATGTCCCGGCCCAGACGCCGGTTGATGACGTAGAACGACGCCGCCAGACCGAAGATCGCACCCGAGGCACCGACGGCCGTCGTCTCCGGCGAGACCAGGTAGACCAGGACCGAACCGCCCACCGCCGACAGCAGGTACAGCGCCAGATACCGGGCCCGCCCGAGCTGGCCCTCGACCATCCGGCCGAGGTTCCACAGCGCGAGCATGTTGAAGACCAGGTGCATCACGCCGAACGACGCGTCGGGCGGCAGGTGCAGGAAGGCGCCCGTCAGCAGCCGGTACCACTCACCGTCGGCCACCCCGGTCAGCTCCAGGCCGGGATAGGTCTCGCCCTTGTAGTAGTACTGCACGCCCGACGGATCGACGAGAACCGCCCCGAGCATCCCGAACCGGTCCACCGTCCCGGACCTGACCACCTCGACCACGTACGCGACGATGTTGAGCGCCATCAGCACATAGGTCACGACCGGCGCCGCGGCGCCCGTCACCGCGCCACCGAACAGCGAACGGGCCTGACGGACCGAACGCTGCCCCTCCTTCACGCACTCCACGCAGTGGTGCCCGACCGACGCCTCACGCATGCAGTCGGGGCAGATGTACCGGTCGCAGCGCGTGCAGCGCACGTACGCCTCCTGCGACGGATGGCGGTAACACGTGGTGGCGGCGGCCTCCATGGCCGGCTCCTTCATTCGTCGACGGGGAGGAGCGCCGCAAGGGGCGGCGGCGCTCAAGATAGCGAACGCCGGTGAGCGGCGGGACACCTGGGGGCCGGGGTGCCGTACGCCCGGAAGCCCCGCGGTCACCAGGGCGGACGGAACCGCCACGGACGTGCGGCGCCGGCCCCCGGTCGGGTGATGTGCCAGGTCTCCCGCGAAAGACGACAGAGGATGTCCTGGTTCAGCGGTTCGATGGGACGCATGACATCGAGCGCGACACCGAGTTCATGGCAGGACCTCCGCGCGGCGGAACCCGCCTTCGAGGACACCGTGCGGAAGCGGTTCCAGCAGTACAGGCACCACGTCCTCGCGACCCTGCGCGCGGACGGATCGCCCCGGGTCACCGGCCTGGAGGTGGAGTTCCGCATGGACGCGCTGTGGTTCGGCATGATGCCGAACTCCCGCAAGGCGCTGGACCTGCGGCGCGACCCGCGCTTCGCCGTACAGGCCAACCCGGGGCCCGACGCGGACATGACAGACGGCGACGTCCGTGTCTCCGGACGGGCCGCGGAGATCACCGACCCCGCCGTGCTGGCCCGCTTCGTCGACGAGGTGACACCCCCGCAGCCCTTCCTCCTCTTCCGCGCCGACCCCGCGGAAGTGGTCCGCACCGGGCTCGACGGCGACGACCTCGTCGTCCAGGTCTGGCGCCCCGGCCACCCCCTGCGCACCCTGCGCAGGGCCGCCGACGACAGTCCCGTACGCGAGACGTGACGCTCTGACCTGCGGCCACGCGGTGCCGGGGGCCGCGTGGCCGGGCGGACAATGGGGGAGTGCCTACCAAGAACAAGCCCACGGCGGCCTCCCGGCCGGAGCGCCGCCCCGAACTGCTGGCCATCGCCGCGCAGGTCTTCGCCGCACAGGGCTACGACGCCACCACCATGCGCGGGATCGCGGACGAGGCGGGCATGCTCGCCGGCAGCCTCTACCACCACTTCGACTCGAAGGAGTCGATGGCCGACGAGATCCTCTCCACCTTCCTGACCGGGCTCCGGGCCGCCTGCGGCGCCGTCCTCGACGCCGGGCTGGGCCCCCGGGACACCCTCGAAGCGCTCGTCACCGCATCCTTCCGCCACATCGGACGGAACCGTGCCGCCGCCGCCATCTACCGGACCGAGGGCGAGCACCTCGCCACCAGGCCCGGCTTCCCGCACCTCGCCGGAGCACGGCCCGTGTTCGAGGAGGCCCTGAGCCGCACCCTGGAGCGGGGCGTCGCCGACGGGGTCTTCCGCAGGGACCTGGACACCCGGCTCACCTGCCGTTTCGTCCGCGACGCCGTCTGGGGCACGGCCTCCTGGCAGGAACCCGGCACCGGCCCCGACTCCGGGTACCTCGCCCGCGGGTATCTCGCTCTCCTGCTGGACGGCCTCACACCCCGCACCTGACACCCGTCCGCCGCGCCACCCGTCCGGCGTAACCCCCTGCCACCGATCCGGCTCCCGGGAACCTCCGGCGCGAGGCGCCGGGGTGCGGCAATCAGGCACCGGAGTGCGGCATCCGGGTGAAACCGCGCCCCGGGCGATGAGGCCGGTCCGGCTCCGCCGAGCCGGCGTGGCAGACGTCACGCCGGTGGGCGGAGAAGGGGCACACCCTTGGGGGAACGGGGCAGGAGGTGCTCCGGCACGATTTCTGGCCCCGCCGTGAACGGCCCCCGCCACCGCGCCGGCCGGCGGATTCCCCGACGCGCCGTGGCGGAGTGATCTGCCGCTCGGCGACAGAACGTGCTACGGTTGCCGAGTTGCAGTTTTGGTACCCATGAACTTTATGTGCGCCTGACGGGAACCCTCCTCAGGCGCTTTATTGTTTTCCGGCTTTCTCCGGATGGGGCTCAATGCGGCGACTTGGAATTCGTAAAGTGCGGATTTCCGGCACTGCACCTCTTTTAGGAGAATGACATGGCTACTGGAACCGTGAAGTGGTTCAACTCGGAAAAGGGCTTCGGCTTCATCGAGCAGGACGGCGGCGGCGCCGACGTCTTCGCCCACTACTCCAACATCGCCACCTCGGGCTTCCGTGAGCTCCAGGAGGGCCAGAAGGTCTCCTTCGACGTCACGCAGGGCCAGAAGGGCCCGCAGGCGGAGAACATCGTCCCGGCCTAATTGCCGGACGCGTACCTCGCAGCCGGGGCCCGCACCGTGAAGGTGCGGGCCCCGGTTTGTGCTGTTTCCGACTCGTCGTCACCCCCGGTTCAGGCTCAGCCACCGGGACACCTGCTCTGTGCATGCATCCTGGGGCGCACAGATCCGAGCAGTCCGCAGCAGTCGGCAGTGATCCCAGGAATCCCCCAGGAGGGCAATTCCGTATGACCCGCTCCGAACGCCAGGACCGACCGACCCGTAACCGCCCGATAAAGGGGCGCGGCACGGACCGGCCGCAGACGAACACCCGGGGCGCGGGCCGTGCCCCGGCACGCCGCAAGCCCGCACCGCCCCAGGGCGGCGAGTTCGCCCTGCCGCAGACCATCACCCCCGCGCTTCCCGCCGTCGAGTCGTTCGACGCCCTCGACATGCCCGCCGCGCTGCTGAAGACCCTCGCCGCGCAGGGCGTGACCGAGCCCTTCCCCATCCAGGGCGCCACCCTCCCGAACTCGCTGGCCGGCCGTGACATCCTCGGCCGCGGTCGCACCGGCTCCGGCAAGACCCTGGCCTTCGGCCTCGCGCTGCTCGCCCGCACCGCCGGACGCCGCTCGGAGCCGCACGCACCGCTGGCACTCGTCCTCGTCCCCACCCGGGAACTCGCCCAGCAGGTCACCGACGCGCTGACCCCGTACGCGACCGCCGTGAACCTGCGCGTCGCCACCGTCGTCGGCGGCATGTCGATCAGCAGGCAGTCCGGTGCGCTGCGCCGTGGCGCCGAGGTCCTCGTCGCCACGCCCGGCCGCCTCAAGGACCTCATCGAGCGCGGCGACTGCCGGCTCGACGCGGTGTCCATCACCGTCCTCGACGAGGCCGACCAGATGGCCGACATGGGCTTCATGCCGCAGGTCGTCGCACTCCTCAAGCAGGTCGAGCCGGACGGGCAGCGGATGCTGTTCTCGGCGACCCTCGACAAGAACATCGACCGGCTGGTCAAGATGTTCCTCACCGACCCGGTCGTGCACTCGGTCGACCCGTCGGCCGGCGCCGTCACCACCATGGAGCACCACGTGCTGCACGTGGCGGACGAGACGGACAAGAAGGCCGTCGCCACCCGCATCGCGGCCCGCGACGGTCGCGTGATCATGTTCGTGGACACCAAGCGAGGCGCGGACCGCTTCGCCAAGCGGCTCCTCGCCAGCGGTGTGCGTGCCGCGGCCCTGCACGGCGGACGCTCCCAGCCGCAGCGCAACCGGACACTGGACCAGTTCAAGACCGGCGAGGTCACCGCGCTCGTCGCGACGAACGTGGCGGCACGAGGCATCCACGTCGACGACCTGGACCTGGTCGTGAACGTGGACCCGCCCACCGACCACAAGGACTACCTCCACCGGGGCGGGCGCACCGCGCGCGCCGGGGAGTCCGGCAGTGTCGTGACGCTCGTACTGCCCGACGAGAAGCGCGACATGACCCGGCTCATGCAGGACGCCGGCATCGCGCCGCTCACCACCCGGATCAAGTCCAGCGACGAGGAACTCAGCCGCATCACGGGAGCCCGTGAGCCGTCCGGCGTCGCGGTCGTCATCGAGGTGCCGGAGCCGACGCAGCCCAAGCCGCGCACGCGCGGCGGGAGCCAGGGATCAGGCTCGGCCACGGGCGGGTCGTTCCGCTCGGGCAGCCGTGGCCGTGGCCGGGGCCGTAGCGGCACATCCGGTGCGGGAGCGGGCTCCGGCGCCGCTCAGGGCACCGGAGGCGCGGCCCGCGGCGGTGCGGGCGGCGGCTCACGCGGCGCCTCCGGCGGCAACGGCGGAGCCCGCGGCAACGGCGGAGCCCGCGGCAACGGCGGAGCGCCTCGCGGTGGATCCGGCGGCGCGGGCGGCACCGGCCGCGGCGCCGGAGCCGGCCGGGCGGGCGGCACGGGGCGCGGCAACGCTCCCGGCCGCGGACGCCGGGCGGCGTGACCCGCGGGACGTGGTGACCGGTCCGCCGGTCACCACGTCCGTCGTACCCCTCCTGGGCGCGGGGCCCGCCACCGCCTCGCGGGCGGGCCCCGCGCCCGTTCTCACTCCCCGCGCCCGTTCTCACTCCCCGCGCCCGTTCTCACTCCCCGCGCCCGTTCTCACTCCCCGGGCGCGGCCTCGTACCCGGCGAGCGCCCGCTCCGCCGCGCCGGCCGGTACCGGGTCCGCGGACCGGGCCAGTTCCCGCAGCAACGGAACGGCCCGCCCGGCGAACGGCCTGCCGCCGGTGTGGAATCCGAGCCGCGCCAGCACGTCCGCCCCGAACGCCCGCAGCAGAGCGTCCCCCGCCGCGGCCCACGCGGCCGCCGCCTGGAACGTCTCCTCGTCACCGCGCAGCCAGAGGACCCCGACCGCCTCCAGCCAGTTGTCCAGCCCGGGGCCCCCGCCCCGCAGCGCCCGGACGGCCAGTTCCTCGAACGGGGTCCGCACACCCAGCTCGTGCTCCAGGAGCGTCGCGATCGCCCCGTGTCCCGTCTGCAGGTCCTGGCCCGCGAAGGGCTCCCCGTCCCGCAGCAGTTCGACCGTGACGGTCACCCCGCCGTCCACCCGCTCACGGCGCACCGTGCTCGCGTGCTCCCCGTCCCCGTACATGCGCCGCAGCACGTCCCGGAGTTCCCGTTCGGCATCCGAGGCGAGCATGCGCCTGGCCTCCTCCAGGGCGGGGGACAGACTCCCGGCGCCGTGCCGGAGCAGGGCCCGCACGGTGCGGACCGATCCCCGCCGGGCCGAGACCACCAGCGGGACCTCGCCCCGCGGGCCGGGCCGGTCCGGGTCGGCGCCGTGGTCCAGCAGGACCTCCGCGACCCCTGCGTGACCGAGGCCCGCCGCCCAGCGCAACGCGGTGAAACCGAACTCCTCCCTCAGGTCCGGATCCGCCCCGGCGGACAGGAGCGCCCCGACGACCTCCGTGTGGCCCCCGCACGCAGCCCCGCACAGCGGCAGGTCGCCCGCCTCCGGGCCGCTGGCCCGGTCCGGGTCCGCGCCCGCGGCCAGGAGCAGACGGACCGCGCCGGGCAGGTCCTGCACACAGGCCAGATAGAGCGCGGTCGTCCCCTCCTCGTCGCGCGACTCGGGGGACGCGCCCGCGCGGAGCGCCCGTACGACGGCGTTCTCGTCGTCGTACAGCGCCTCGAAGAGGCTCGTCGCGCCTCCCACCGGACCGTTCGTCATACATCGACCCTACGGCCGGCCCGGTGCGAACCGGCTTCTCAGGTGTCGCAGTCCAGGACGGTGCGGCACAGCCCGCACCGGGCCCGCGTCCGGCCCCGGACCGGAACCCGGACGCGCTGGTGGCAGGTGGGACAGGAGAAGGAGACCCGCAGCCCGTCCGCCCCGCCCTCGAAGGCGTACGGAAGGGACGGGTCCGGGGCCGGGCACGGGTGATCGGCGGCGTGACGGCGGTCCTTCGCGTAACGGCGTCTGCCCGCCCACCCCGCAGCCGTCAGCGGCGGCCGCTGCAGGTCGCGCAGCGCCTCGGCCCGGCCCCTGGTGTACGCCGTGTACGCCTGGGGGCTGGTGAACCACACGGACGGGTCCTCACCGAAGACCAGCGCCCGCTTGGCGAGTACGTACCCGAACTCCTCGGGCGTGAGATAGCCGAGCTTCTGACTGGAGACCGCGTCCTGGCGGAAGGCGTCCAGCAGGAGCCAGCCCGCGCCGAGGTAGGCCGTCACCGTGTCCGTGAGGATCTCGTTGTCGCGGGTGCCGGGGAGCTCCAGCCCCAGCCGGTGCAGCAGCACATGGGTGATCTCGTGGGCCAGCGCTGCTCCGATGTCCCTGCGGTGCGTGCGGAACCGGTCGTTGAGCTCGATGAAGTACTCGGGCCCGGCGGTGAGTTCGACACTCGCGGCGTGTTCCATCCGCCGGAACCCGACGACGACACGGGCCTGCGGCAGGCGCAGGTGCCTGACCAGGGCTCCGGCCACCCTCTGGGAACCGAGGTACAGGTCGTCCACGTCGGAGAAGGCGGCGTCGGCCGGGGCGAGGCTCGCGGCGTAGGCGAGCACCCCGTCGGGGGAGACGCGCCGGTAGAGCGCGGTGATCGCGGACCTGACCGCGTCGAGGTGCGGGAACCCGTGGACGACCGGGCCGCCGTCGCTGTCACTGCCGTCGCTCACGGCCGAACCCCCATCAATGGCGCTCAACGGACCTTCACTCTAGGCCGGTCCGAACGGAACCGGCCGACGCGCGGGACACCGATCTTGGCCGGAATCCCCGCCTTGTGACAGCGGTGATCGCTTCCCGATAATCGGATCCTCCTTGTCGAGGACATGTCGAGAAGTGGTTCGGCGTGCGCCCTGACCAGGACGAGCACCCCCCGCACGCCTGCAGCACCACCCCCCTTCCCGACCCCCCACACGAAAGCAGGCCACCCTCGTGAAGCAGCTTCTGCGCGCAGTCAAGAGATGCTCAGTCATCGCCGCCGTGGCACTCGCCACCCTCAGCCTCCAGCCCGCGAACGCCTCCGCGGCCCCCGCACCCGTCGTCGGCGGCACCCGTGCCGTCCAGGGTGAATTCCCCTTCATGGTCCGGCTCTCCATGGGCTGCGGCGGTGCCCTCTACAGCCAGACCGTCGTGCTCACCGCCGCCCACTGCGTCAGCGGATCCGGCAACAACACCTCCATCACCGCCACCGCCGGAGCTGTCGACCTCCAGTCGTCCTCCGCAGTCAAGGTCCGCTCCACCAAGGTCCTCCAGGCCCCCGGCTACAACGGCGTCGGCAAGGACTGGGCACTCATCAAACTCGCCCAGCCCATCAACCAGCCCACCCTGAAGATCGCCACCACCACCGCCTACGACAGCGGAACCTTCACCGTCGCCGGCTGGGGCGCCGCCACCGAGGGCGGCGGCCAGCAGCGCTACCTCCTCAAGGCGAACGTGCCCTTCGTCTCCGACGCCACCTGCCAGCAGGCCTACGGCAGCGACCTCGTGCCCAGCCAGGAGATATGCGCCGGATACGTCAGCGCCGGCGGCGTCGACACATGCCAGGGCGACTCCGGCGGCCCCATGTTCCGCAAGGACAACGCCGGAGCCTGGATCCAGGTCGGCATCGTCAGCTGGGGCGAAGGCTGCGCACGCCCCGGCTACCCCGGCGTCTACACCCAGGTGTCGACGTTCGCCTCCGCCATAGCCTCGGCGGCCTCGACCCTCTGAACCCCGCCCCACCCCGCCCCACCCCCGGGGGTGCCCGACCTGACGGGCGCCCCCGGGCCGCGACCGGCGGCACCCCGCCGTGGCTCACCCCGCGACCCGTACGTCTAAGCTCGCTGACCATGACCACGAGCGACATCGACGAGTACGCCACCGCCGAGCTGAACCGGCTGCGCGAAAGCATCGACAACATCGACGCCGCAGTCGTCCACATGCTCGCCGAGCGCTTCAAGGCCACCCAGCAGGTGGGCCACCTCAAGGCCGCCCACCACCTGCCGCCCGCCGACCCCGCCCGCGAGGCCCGCCAGATCGCGCGGCTGCGACAGCTCGCCGAGAGCGCCCGGCTGGACCCCGCCTTCGCCGAGAAACTGCTGAACTTCATCGTCGCCGAGGTCATCCGCCACCACGAGCGCATCGCCGAGGAAACCACGGGCCCCGACGCCTGACCCCGCCGGCGGCAGGCTCCGGCCCGCCGCCCGGGCGCATCGGTCCCGCGCCCCGCCGCCTTGGCCCGCGCCCCGCCGCCCGCGCCGGCACACCCGCGGGACTGCCGGCCGCCCGGGCCCGCACCCGCGGGAACGCCGGCCGGCCCGCCCGCACACCCGCGGGAACGTTCCACCGCGCCGCCGTCAGCCCTGCGAGAACCCCACTGCACAGCCCCGGACCCGTACGGCAGCATGGGCGCCATGTCCGTACTGACGCGCAACGAAGCGCAGACCCGCGCCCAGCTCCTCGACGTACACCGGTACACCGTCGACCTCGACCTCACCACGGGCGAGGAAACCTTCGACTCCAGGACCGCCATCCGGTTCACCGCCCGCACGGCCGGAGACACCTTCGTCGAGATCAAGCCGGAAACCCTGCGCTCCCTCAGCCTCGACGGACAGCCGCTGGACCCCGAACGCCTCGACGGAAACCGCTACCCCCTGGACCGCCTCACCGCCGGCCCCCACGAACTCACCGTCGACGCCACCATGCGCTACTCCCGCACAGGCGAAGGCATGCACCGCTTCACCGACCCCGCCGACGGCGAGACCTACCTCTACACCCAGCTCTTCATGGAGGACGTCCAGCGCGTCTTCGCCGCCTTCGACCAGCCCGACCTCAAGTCCGTCTTCGACCTCACCGTCACCGCGCCCACCGGCTGGACCGTCCTCGGCAACGGCACCAGCACCCAGGCCACCGACGGACGCTGGAACATCGCCCCCACCCCACCCATCTCCACCTACCTCGTCGCCGTCGCCGCAGGCCCCTGGCACTCCGTCACCACCCGGCACGCCGGAATCCCCTTCGCCATCCACTGCCGCCGCTCCCTCGCCCCACACCTCGACGCCGACGCCGACGAGATCCTCGGCATCACCCGCGCCTGCTACGACCGCTACCACGAGAAGTTCGACGAGCCCTACCCCTTCGACTCCTACGACCAGGCCTTCGTCCCCGAATTCAACGCCGGCGCCATGGAGAACCCCGGACTCGTCACCTTCCGCGACGAATTCGTCTACCGCTCCGCCGTCACCGACACCGAACGCCAGACCCGCGCCATGGTCATCGCCCACGAAATGGCCCACATGTGGTTCGGCGACCTCGTCACCCTCACCTGGTGGGACGACATCTGGCTCAACGAGTCCTTCGCCGAGTACATGGGCTACCAGACCCTCACCGAAGCCACCCTTCCCCAAGCTCTCAACTCCGGTCGAGCACGGGAGACCCCATTCCCCGACACCTGGGTCGAATTCGGTGTCTCCCGCAAGGGCTGGGGCTACGACGCCGACCAACGGCCCAGCACCCACCCCGTCGCCCCCGACCCCGACGCGGTCCCCGACACCGCCTCGGCCCTCCTCAACTTCGACGGCATCTCCTACGCCAAGGGCGCCTCCGCACTCCGCCAACTCGTCGCCTGGCTCGGCGAGAAGGACTTCCTCGCCGGAATCAACACCCACTTCGCCCGCCACAAATTCGCCAACGCCACCCTCGCCGACTTCATCGACAACCTCGCCACCGCCACCGACCGCGACGTCCACACCTGGGCCGACGCCTGGCTCCGCACCACCGGCGCCGACACCCTCACCGCACACGTCGAGAACTCCGGCCACAACTGGAACCTCACCGTCGACCGCGCAGGCAACCGCCCCCACCGCATCACCGTCGGCACCTACGACCACAGCCTCGACACCCACACCGGCGCCGACCAGCTCACCCTCCGAAACCGCTTCGACATCGACATCCCCCAGGACGGCACCCCCACCACCCAGCCCGGCCGCCGCCCCGACCTCGTCGTCCTCAACGACCACGACCTCACCTACGCCAAGATCCGCCTCGACCCCGACTCCTGGGACACCGCCCTCACCCACCTCTCCGGCATCCCCGACCCCCTCACCCGCGCCCTCATCTGGAACACCGCCCGCGACATGGTCCGCGACGGCGAACTCCACCCCAGCATCCACCTCACCGCCGCCCGCACCCACCTCCCCTACGAGAGCGACCTCGCCCTCGTACAAGGCGTCCTCGGCTTCGCCGCCACCCAGATCGCCGACCGCTACCTCAAGCCCCAGGACCGGCCCACCGCCCTCGCCACCCTCACCTCCCTCTGCCGCGACCTCCTGCGCCGCACCGAAGGACTCACCGCCAAGGACTGGGAACAGGGACCGGACACCACCACCCCCGGCAGCCCCGACCCCGGCCTCCGCCTCATCGCCGTACGCCACTTCATCGACGCGGCCGCCCAGCCCGACGCCATCCAGGACTGGCTCCGCGAAGGCACCGTCCCCGGCGGGCCCGAACTCGACGCCGAACTCCGCTGGCGCATCCTCACCCGCCTCGCCGTCCTCGGCGCCACCGACGAGACCGCCATCGCCCACGAACTCGACAAGGACCCCAGCGCCACCGGACAGGAAGGCGCCGCCCGCTGCCGCGCCGCCCTCCCCACCGCCGAAGCCAAAACAGCCGCCTGGCAGGCGATGTTCACCGACGACACCCTGTCCAACTACCTCTTCACCGCCACCGCACAGGGCTTCTGGCAGCCCGAACAGAGCGAACTCCTCAACCCCTACGTCGCCCGCTACTACCCCGACGCCATCGCACTCGCCGCACGCCGAGGCCCCGCCATCGCCGAAGCCGCCGGACGCCACGCCTTCCCCACCCACGCCATCGACCCCGACAGCATCCGCCTCGGCGAACAGGCCCTCACCGACCCCGCGCTCACCCCCGCCCTGCGCCGCAAACTCACCGACCAGCTCGACGACATCCGCCGCGCCCTCGCCGTCCGCGACGCCCACTGAGCGGAAGCCCGCTCACGACGGGCGCCACCCACCGAGCGAGCAACACCAGCCGCACGCACCAGCCCTGACCGTGCCCGGCCCCCTGACGAAAGGGGCCGGGCACAGCCATGCGAACAACGAACGCTTATACCAGCCCCACGGCCCCCACCGCCGCCATACCGCACCGCAGTACCCCTTTCGGGTTCAGATCGTTGGGCTCTTCGGCCGCCTCCTCCGCAAACCGGAAAAGCTGGCAAGACCGCCCCCGCGTACCCGAAGGACCACATCACCCATGCCCACCCCGCCCCTCGCCGGAGGCACAGCAGGCCCCGCCCACCTGCGCCCCCTCATCGACACCGTCCTCACCGCACTCCACGACGGCGCCACCCGCCGCAACGGCCCACTCCCCGCCGGCGGCCCCGACACCGTCACCCAACACCTCCACCGCACCACCGGCCCCCTCATCCCCGACCACGGCACCGGCGCCCACCACGCCCTCCGCACCCTCGTCACCGCACTCGCCGAAGGCGCCGCCGACCCCGCACACCCCCACTGCGCCGCCCACCTCCACACCCCACCCCTCGCCCTCGCCGCAGCAGCCGACCTCGCCGCCTCCGCCCTCAACCCCTCCATGGACTCCTGGGACCAGGCCCCCGCCGCCTCCGCCCTCGAAACCGCCCTCACCACCGCACTCGCCACCGAGATCTACCCCCACACCCCACAACCCGACGCCCTCATCACCACCGGCGGCACCGAAGCCAACCAACTCGCACTCCTCCTCGCCCGCGAACGCCACGGCCCCGTCCAGACCATCTGCGCCGCCAACGCCCACCACAGCATCACCCGCGCCGCCTGGCTCCTCGGCCTGCCCCGCCCCGTCGTCATCCCCGCCCCCACCGGCGTCATGGACCTCACCGCACTCCGCGACGCCCTCCTCCACAACGACGGCCCCCTCCTCGTCACCGCCACCGCAGGCACCACCGACACCGGCCAGATCGACCCCCTCACCGACATCGCCGACCTCACCACCACCCACGGCGCCGAACTCCACATCGACGCCGCATACGGCGGACCCCTCCTCTTCAGCCCCACCCACCGCCACGCCCTACGCAGCCTCCACCGCGCCCACAGCGTCACCCTCGACCTCCACAAACTCGGCTGGCAACCCGCATCCGCCGGCATCCTCGCCGTCCCCCACCACCACCACCTCGACGTCCTCCACCACCACGCCCCCTACCTCAACGCCGACGACGACACCGACGCCGGACTCCCCGACCTCCTCGGCCGCTCCCTCCGCACCACCCGACGCCCCGACGCCCTCAAGATCGCCGTCACCCTCCAGGCACTCGGCCGCGACGGACTCGCCGACCTCGTCGACCGCACCATCACCACCGCCCACCACCTCGCCGACCTCATCGACGCCCACCCCACCCTCGAACTCCACGACCGCCCCACCATCAGCACCGTCCTCTTCCGCCCCACCCACACCGACGACACCACCGTCGCCACCATCCGCCGCACCCTCCTCGACCGCGGACAAGCCGTCCTCGGCCGCGCCCGCACCGACGACGGCCTCTGGCTCAAAGCCACCCTCCTCAACCCCCACACCACCCCCGACGACCTCCGAGCCCTCCTCACCCTCGTCACCCACGCCCACACCGGCGCCACCAAGGAAGGCAGCACCCCCCGATGACCGACCGGACCACCCCCGAAGGCGACCGGCCCCACGACCTCATCGGCATCGGCCTCGGCCCCTTCAACCTCTCCCTCGCCGCACTCGCCCACGGCATCCCCACCACCTCCCACACCCCCCTCACCACGGCCTTCTACGAACAACGCCCCGCCTTCCACTGGCACCCCGGCCTCCTCATCGACGGCGCCACCCTCCAGGTCCCCTTCCTCGCCGACCTCACCACCCTCGCCGACCCCACCAGCCCCTGGACCTTCCTCAACTACCTCCGCACCCGCGAACGCCTCTACCCCTTCTACTTCGCCGAGCAATTCCACATCCACCGAGCCGAATACGACGCCTACTGCCGCTGGGTCAGCGAACAACTCCCCACCATCCACTTCGACCACCACGTCGACGCCGTCCACTGGAACCCCGCCCACGCCCACTACGAAGTCGACTGGACCCACCTCGGCCCCGACGGCGAAGCCCGGTCACAAGGCCACACCCACACCCGCCACATCGCCCTCGGAGTCGGCACCGCACCCTTCATCCCCGAACCCCTGCGCCCCCTCGCAGAAGCCCCCGGCATCCCCGTCATCCACTCCGCCGACTACCTCCACCACCGCGAAGAACTCCTGAAGGCCGACCACATCACCGTCATCGGCTCCGGCCAGTCGGGCGCCGAAATCTTCCTCGACCTCCTCCGCGCCCGCCCCCGCGGCATCGAGAAGATCCACTGGCTCGCCCGCACCCAGGCCTTCGCACCCATGGAGTACTCAAAACTCGGCCTCGAACACTTCACCCCCGACTACACCCACTACTTCCACGCAC
The DNA here is from genome assembly GCF_030719215.1 of Streptomyces sp. Alt3. Taxonomy (NCBI): domain Bacteria; kingdom Bacillati; phylum Actinomycetota; class Actinomycetes; order Kitasatosporales; family Streptomycetaceae; genus Streptomyces; species Streptomyces glycanivorans. The sequence goes on from NZ_CP120983.1 coordinate 6,280,942, forward strand.
TCCCCGAGCACGTACGCGACAACCTCGTCCCCCAGCAATGGCAACTCCACAAAGGCATCGACACCGACACCATCTCCGCCATCCACGACGAGCTCTACCGACGCACCCTCCACGGCGGATGGCCCGACGCCACCCTCACCCCAGGAGTCGGCGTCCGCACCGCAGGCCGACTCTCCGGCAGCGGCAACCGCATCGAACTCCACCTCGAACACACCCAGCAGGCCACCCGCAGCCGCCTCACCACCGACGCCGTCGTCCTCGCCACCGGCTACCGCGAACGCCCCCTCGACACCCTCCTCACCGGGATCGCCCCCCACATCCGCCGCGACACCCAAGGACGCCCCCGCATCCACACCGACTTCCGCCTCGACCTCGACCCCGCCCTCACCGGCAACATCTACGTACAGAACGCCGAACGCCACACCCACGGAGTCGGCGCCCCCGACCTCGGACTCGCCGCCTGGCGCAGCGCCACCATCCTCAACAACCTCACCGGCACCACGCCCTACCCCCTCCCACAACGCACCGCATTCACCACCTTCGGCCTCACCCCCCACACCACCCCCGCCATCCCCGGCCAAGGCCCCACACTGACCCCACTCGCACAAGGCCACTGACCCCCCTCGCACAAGGCCACTGAACACACGAAGGCGGCCGCCCTCCCGAAGGAGAACGGCCGCCCCACACCGACCGACAAGCCGGAAACCGGTCAGAACACCGGCACACCGTCCCGCGTCAGACGCCAGTCCACCGAAGCGAACTCCGCCGGATCCACCGAACCCTTCGCCTGAACCCACCCGATGATCGTGTTCCGGATCTCATCCGAATTCGCCCACAACTGCTTCGCACCCGGCACATGCGGGAAGTTACCGCCACCGCTCGCCCGGTAGTTGTTCACCGCGAACACGAACTGCGCCGCCGGATCCACCGGCGCCCCCTCGAACGACAACCCCACGATCCGCGAACCGGCCGGCTTCGCGATATCGACGTCGTACGTCACACCCGACACCACGTCGTAGTTGTAATCCGGAATACCATCCGCGTTCGTCAGCTTCGACGTGTCCACCGGCGCCCCCGCAGCCGTCTGCACGTAGTACCTCGCCGAGAACTCCAGATAGTCCTTCAACTGAGCTCCCGTCAGAAGCCGCGCCTCCAGCGTGTTCTCGAACGGATACAGCCCCGCCGCATCCTTGATCGTCACCTCACCCGCAGGAATCGCCGCCGTACGCGAGAAACACGCCGCCTGCGACAGCACCGGCAACGCCGCGTACTCCCCACCCGCCAGCGCCTCCTTCACCGTCTCCGCCTGCACCAGATTGATCAGATCGATGACCGGCTCGTCCTTCCACGGCGCATCCGCCGTCGACATCGCCGCCACCGACGTACCGATCACCTGGTTCACATACGCCACCACCTCCCGGTGCTCAGCACCCAGCAACGACGTGATCCGCGGGTCCTCCTCCACCGTGTTCGAGTTCAGCACCGAAGCGCCGACCTTCTCGACCACCCAGCGACCCTTCTCCCACACCAGATCGAAGTCGAACAGCGTCAGCCGCTGCCCCCACTTCAACGGCTCCGAGAGAACGACCTGCTTCCCCGTCTTCTTGTTCGTCACGAAGTACTCGGGAATCTCCGAATGCGCGTGACCCACCAGAATCGCGTCGATCCCCGGCACCTGCTCCGCCACCAGACCCGCCGCGTTCTCGACGTACGGCAACTGGTCACCGTACGACGACGTACCGGACGACCCCGAATGCGCCGAAACGATCACCACGTCCGCACCCATCGAACGAAGCTTCGGCACCCACTTCGCCGCCTGCTCCTCAAGACCCGGGAACACCATCTTCCCGCCCACGTTCGCCTTGTCCCAGATCGCGATACCCGGATTCGTCAGACCCAGCACCGCCACCCGCACATCACGACCGTGCGGCGTACGCAACCGCTTGATCACATACGGCGCGAAAGCCGGCCGCAACGTCTTCGCGTCCAGCGCATTCGCACCCAGCAGCGGGAAATCACACTGCTCCTCGAATTTCCGCAACACCGGAATCCCGTAATTGAACTCATGATTCCCGAGCGCCGCCGCGTCATAGCCGATCTTGTTCATCGCCTGCGCCATCGGATGCACCGGACCACGCTTCGCCGTGATCGGATCGATCTTCGCGTAGTAGTACGACAACTGGGTGCCCTGGATCGTGTCACCCGCGTCGATCAGCAGCGTGTTCCGCCGCCCACGGTCCTCACGGATCTGGTTCACCAGCGTCGAGATCTTCGCCAGACCGACGTCGTTGTTCGCCTTGTCGTCGAACTCCTTGTCCGTGAAGTAGTCCCAGTTGAAGACGTTCCCGTGCAGGTCCGTCGTCCCCATCACCGTGAACGAGTACCGCTTCGGTGGACGCCCGTGGCCGTGGCCCTTCGACTCCGAGGCCACCGCCTGCCCCGCCCCGACCCCACCGGCCAGCGCCACACCCGCACCGGCCACGGCCGAACGGCCCAGAAACGTCCTACGGTTCAACGGCATCCTTGACTCCTCGTTCGTACGAACAACGCGCGTAGATTCTGGCCCAGCCCACCCCACCCGCAACACCCCAAGCAGGTTTCGATCTGGTGACCGGCAGCCACCGCCCACCCCGCCACCACACCCGCCCACCACCCGGCGCACGCTCATCGGAGCGCGCCGCCGCACAATTCAACAGTTAGCAATAACCCTTAACCCAAAGGCCGTTGCACAGTCATGCAGAGACAAATACCTACCCACAGGTAAGGTCTAGGCTCGAACCATGCGCCGAGCAAAAATCGTTTGTACCCTGGGACCCTCAACCGACACGTACGAGCAGATCAAGGCACTCGTCGAAGCGGGAATGGACATCGCCCGCCTCAACCTCAGCCACGGCACCTACGCCGAACACGAAGAGCGCTACCACCACGTACGCAAAGCCTCCGAAGAAACAGGCCGCAGCGTAGGAATCCTCGCCGACCTTCAAGGCCCGAAGATCCGCCTCGGCCGCTTCGCCGAAGGCCCCGTACTCCTTGAACGCGGCGACGACTTCACCATCACCGTCGAACCCATGGAAGGCGACCGCCACACCTGCGGCACCACCTACGACGGGCTCGCCGCCGACGTCACCACCGGCGAACGCATCCTCATCGACGACGGCCGCGTCACCCTCGAAGTCACCGACGTCGACGGACCCCGCGTCCACACCACCGTCATCGAAGGCGGCATGGTCTCCGACCACAAGGGACTCAACCTCCCCGGCGTCGCCGTCTCCGTCCCCGCACTCTCCGAGAAGGACATCCAGGACCTCCGCTGGGCCCTGCGCACCGGCGCCGACGTCATCGCCCTCTCCTTCGTACGCACCGGACGCGACATCGACGACGTCCACCGCATCATGGACGAGGAGGAACGCCGCCTCCCCGTCATCGCCAAGGTCGAGAAGCCCCAGGCCGTCGACAACATCGACGACATCGTCGCCGCCTTCGACGGCATCATGGTCGCCCGCGGCGACCTCGGCGTCGAAATGCCCCTGGAGCAGGTCCCGATCGTCCAGAAGCGCGCGATCAAGCTCGCCAGGCGCAACGCCAAGCCGGTCATCGTCGCCACCCAGATGCTCGACTCGATGATCGACAACTCCCGCCCCACCCGCGCCGAGGCGTCCGACGTCGCCAACGCCGTCATCGACGGCACGGACGCCGTGATGCTCTCCGGCGAGACCAGCGTCGGCAAGTACCCCGTCGAGACCGTCCGCACCATGGCCCGCATCGTCGAGGCGGCCGAGGAGGACATCCTCGCCAAGGGCCTCCCGCCCCTCACCGACCGCAACAAGCCCCGCACCCAGGGCGGCGCGGTCGCCCGCGCGGCAGCCGAGATGGGCGACTTCCTCGGCGCGAAGTTCCTCGTGGCCTTCACCCAGAGCGGCGACACGGTCAAGCGCCTCTCCCGCTACCGCTCCCCGATCCCGCTCCTCGCCTTCACCCCGGACCAGGCGACGCGCGCGCAGCTGAACCTGACGTGGGGCGTCGAGACGTTCCTCGGGCCGCACGTGGACTCGACGGACGCGATGGTGGCGCAGGTGGACGAGGAACTGCTGCGGATCGGCCGCTGCCGGAAGGGCGACATCGTGGTCATCACGGCCGGTTCCCCGCCCGGAGTCGCCGGCTCGACGAACCTGGTACGGGTGCACCACATCGGCGAGGACGACAGCCCGGAGTAACGGTCGTCAGTACTTCGGCCCGACGTGAGCGTCCATGAGAGCCACGGACGCCCGTCGGGCTACGGAGATGTTCCACGGGTCGCTGCCCCGGGCGAGGGTGGTCCACTCAACGCCTACGGCGGTGAGCGTGTCGCTGAAGAGCTTGCGGATGTCGTCGGACTTGTTGGTGAAGAAGTACCTGGGGTACTCGTAGCGCTTGCGCTCCCCACCGACAAGGCGAGTGGTCCAGTTGATGACCCGGCAGCCGTCGGAGTGGATGAGACCGCGGATGAAATCCCACGGGTGGGTGTCCACGATCTGCTGTTGCCATGTTTCGAGGGCGATCTTGCGCTCGTGCTTCTTTCCAGGGCCGTGCTGAGGGAAAAAGCAGGGCCAATGCTTGCTGAAGCTTGTGACGTACTGGCAGCCCTGACTCTGCACTCGGCAGACCTTGTTGACCAGCCGTGCGCGTTGTACAGCCTTGACGCAGGCGTCGATGAGCCCCGGCCATGCGTCGGCGCACGCGATGCGCAGGGAGTAGACGCCCCGCTTGGCGGCGCTGACGCAGCCGTCGCCGAGATAGAGGCCGAGCAGGTACGAGTATGCGGCGGGGTCGTCCGGGAGTCTCGGGGTATCGCTGCACCGAGGGCATTCGGCACCCGGCTTATGGCCGAGGGGCTCTATTCGTTGCAGCCAGGAACGGATAGCAGCTCGGGAGATTCCGGTCTGCTTGCTGACAGAGTTCTGGCTGAAGCCCTGGGCTACTAGCGCCAAAGCGCGCTTGCGCGTATCAAGGTCGTACACAGTGGCGATCTTCGTTCGGTCGCACAGGCTGTGGCTTGGGGAGCGCGGTTCTTCACACGTTCATGTGAAGTTTCGCCGTTCCGCTTAATCCTTGGAATCGAAGGAAAAGTGCCCCAGGTGGGATTCGAACCCACACTGTCCGCTGTTTGAGAGCGGCCTCTCTAACCAGTTGGAGTACTGGGGCCTTGGAAAGGAAGGACATCTCCTGCCCTGCGTAGTGTCACCATATCGTAGCTAGGTAGGCTCGTGGGAGCTGTACCTGCCCTGGATCAAGGAGCCCCCGTGACCACCCCCGAGTCGCCCCAGCCCGTAGACGCCGCCGACGACGACAAGTCGCACGTCCCGCCGCTGACGACCCGCGTCGTCATCGCCGAGGACGAGGCACTCATCCGCCTCGACCTCAAGGAGATGCTGGAGGAGGAGGGCTACTCGGTCGTCGGTGAGGCCGGGGACGGGCAGCAGGCCGTCGAGCTGGCGCGGGAGCACCGGCCGGACCTGGTGATCCTCGACGTGAAGATGCCGGTCCTCGACGGGATCTCCGCCGCCGAGAAGATCACCGAGGAGTCCATCGCGCCTGTCCTGATGCTGACGGCGTTCTCTCAGCGCGACCTGGTCGAGCGGGCCCGGGACGCCGGGGCGATGGCGTACCTGGTGAAGCCGTTCAGCAAGAGCGACGTGGTCCCGGCCATCGAGATGGCCGTGTCCCGGTTCGCGGAGCTGAAGGCGCTGGAGAACGAGATCGCGGACCTGTCGCAGCGGCTGGAGACCCGGAAGCTGGTGGACCGGGCGAAGAGCATCCTGCAGACGGATTACGGGCTCTCCGAGCCGGCCGCGTTCCGCTGGATCCAGAAGACGTCGATGGACCGCCGGATGTCGATGCAGCAGCTGGCCGAGGCGTTGATCGAGGACGCCGAGGAGAAGAAGAAGGCTGCCGAGTAGTCGCGTACGGAGAAGGGCCCGTCCCCGGAACGTTCCGGGGACGGGCCCTTCCCATGTGTGCCGGGTGCTCAGTCCTCGCCGAGGTAGGCCTTGCGGACCGACTCGTCGTGGAGGAGGTCGGCGCCCGTGCCGGAGAGGACGACCTTGCCGACCTCCATGACGTGGCCCTGGTCCGCGAGGGAGAGGGCCGCCTGGGCGTTCTGCTCGACGAGCAGGATCGTGGTGCCCGACGCCTTGAGCTCGACGATGGTCTCCATGATCTTCTGCATCATGATCGGCGAGAGGCCCATGGAGGGTTCGTCGAGCATGAGCAACTTGGGCTGGGACATGAGTGCGCGTCCCATGGCGAGCATCTGCTGTTCGCCTCCGGAGAGGGTTCCGGCGGCCTGCTTCCGGCGTTCCCCGAGGATGGGGAAGAGGTCGTAGGCGCGCTGGATGTCCTTCTCGATGCCTGCCTTGTCGGTGCGGAGGAAGGCGCCGAGCTGGAGGTTCTCCGCGATGCTGAGGCGGGGGAAGATGTGGCGGCCTTCGGGGGAGTGGGCGAGGCCCAGTGCCACGATCTTGTGGGCGGGGATCCCGGTAAGGGGTTTCCCGTCGAAGAGGATCCGCCCGCCGGAGGGCTTGAGGAGGCCGGAGAGGGTGCGCAGGGTGGTGGTCTTGCCCGCACCGTTGGTGCCGATGAGGGTGACGACCTGGCCGGCCTTGACGGTGAAGGAGATTCCCTTGACGGCTTCGATCTTGCCGTAGGCGACCCTGAGGTCCTCGACCTCGAGCAGTGCGGTCACTGGCCTTCCCCTTCTGTGCTGGTGGTGCTTCCCGCGTTGTCCGCTGTGGCGGATTCGGCCTCGGGTGCGTCGGCCTTCTCGGGGGTGTCGCCTTCGAAGGGCGTGCCGAGGTAGGCGGCGACGACGCGTTCGTCGCCCTGGACGACTGCGGGTGTGCCTTCGACGAGTTTTTCGCCCTGGACTAGGCAGGCGACGCGGTCGCAGAGGTTGAAGATGAAGCGCATGTCGTGCTCGATGACGAGTACGGCGATGCCCATGTCCCGGATGGCGAAGATGAGTTGTTCTGTGACGCGGGTTTCCTGCGGGTTCATGCCGGCGGTGGGCTCGTCGAGGAGGAGGAGGCCGGGGTCGCTGGCGAGGGCGCGGGCGATTTCCAGCTTGCGCTGGTCTCCGTAGGGGAGGTTGCGTGCGAGGTGGTCGGCCTTGTCCTGGAGGCCGATGAACTCGAGGAGTTCCATGGCGCGTGCGTGGGACGCGGCTTCGGCCTTCTTGAATCCGGGGCCGCGCAGGAGGGCGGACCAGAGGCCTTCCTTGGTCCTGGTGTGGCGTCCGACGAGGACGTTCTCCAGGACGGTCATGTTGGCGAAGAGCCGGATGTTCTGGAAGGTGCGGGCGATGCCTGCCTGGGTGACGAGGTGGGGCTTGGGCGGGAGGACGGTGCCCTTGTAGCGGACCTTGCCCTCGGTGGGGACGTAGAGGCCGGTGAGGCAGTTGAAGAAGGTGGTCTTGCCTGCGCCGTTGGGGCCGATGAGGCCGACGATCTCTCCGGCGTTGACGGTGAGGTCGACGTTGCGTACGGCGGTGAGGCCGCCGAAGCGCATGGTGACGCCGCTTGCGTCCAGGACGGGCGTGGTGGTCTCGGTGGTGGTCGTCATGTCGTTCACGCCCCCGCCTTCACGGTGCCGACGCCGGATTCGGGCAGTGTGCCTTCGGGCGTGTCGAGTTGGCCGGTCTCGTGGAATTCGAGCTGGGCGCGCCGGTTGGCGATGAGGCCTTCGGGGCGGAAGCGCATCAGCAGGATGAGTGCGAGGCCGAAGCCGAGGAGCTGGTAGTCCTGGAGGAACTGCAGCTTCGCGGGGATCATGTAGAGGAGGGTCGCGCCGATCAGGGGTCCGCTGATGGTTCCCATGCCGCCGAGGATGACTGCGGCGAGGAGGAAGGCGGAGTTGGGCGGCACGGGTCCGGCGAAGACGTACATCTCCGGGACGACGGTGCTCTGTACGTGGGCCTGGACGGTGCCGGCGAGGCCGGCGAGGGTGGCGCCGAGGGCGAAGGCGATGAGTTTGACGCGGAAGCCGTTGATGCCCATGGCGGTGGCGGCGGTCTCGTCCTCGCGGATGGCGACCCAGGCGCGGCCGATGCGGGAGCTGCCGGCGCGGCTGAAGACGAGGACCACGAGGATCATCGCGAGCAGCATGAGCAGGTAGTAGTTGGCGTATCCGCCGAGTTCGATGCCCAGGATCGTGTGGGATTCGCCGAAGTCGTATCCGAAGAAGACGAGGTCGGGGATGTTGGGTACGCCGTTGGGGCCGTTGGTGACCTGGGGTCCGGATACGCCGTCGAGGTTGCCGACGGTGATGCGGAAGATCTCGCCGAAGCCGAGGGTGACGATGGCGAGGTAGTCGCCGCGGAGTCGGAGGGTGGGTGCGCCGATGACGACGCCGAAGATGAGGGAGACGGCCGCTCCGGTGAGGACGGCTGCCCAGAAGGGGAAGTGGACGTCGAAGGCGGAGGCGGTGGTGCCGGAGACGAGTGCGGCGGTGTAGGCGCCGACGCCGAGGAAGGCGACGTATCCGAGGTCGAGGAGTCCGGCGAGGCCGACGACGATGTTCAGTCCGAGTGCGACCGTCGCGAAGATGAGGATGTTGACCGCGATCAGGGTGTACTGGTCGGTGGTCTGGGTGAAGGGGAACGCCGCGGCGGCGACGAACGCGGCGGCTACGGCGATGGAGCGGTACTTGGTGGTGAGCACCGAGAGCCGGGCCATGATGCCGGATTTGAACAGGGCGCCGATGGCGAAGCCCGCGGTGATCATGTAGCCGGTGAAGAGTTCGGCGTATTCGGTGTCGATGCCGTAGGTGACGACGAAGAGGCCGGTGCCGAAGGCGAGGACGATGATGAGGATCTCGGCCCAGGAGGGGAGCTCCTTGGGGCGGGAGGCCTTGCGGGTGTCGTCGGGGAGGAGGAAGGCGGCGAGCGGGATGGCCGAGGCCACTGCTGCGACGAAGCCGCCGGGCTCCAGGTTGACGATGCCGCCGAGTTCGACGGCGATGGCGATGACGGTGAACCAGGTGGTGCCGAAGGCGCCGAGGGCCAGGAACTGGAGTGCTTTGGTGGTGCCGGTGGGTGCGAGCCAGCGGAGGCCGCGGATGTCGAGGGCGGCGAGTGCGTACAGGAGTACGAGGGCGCCTGCGACGAGGGTGAGGACCTGGAGGCCGCCGGGGTAGCCGTAGACGGTGAGGTCGCCGGGGAATTCGTCGGTGTAGGTCCAGGAGAGGAAGGTGCTGGCGATGGTGGCGATACCGCCGAGGGCGGTGGCCCATCGCAGGGTGGTGGTGCGGGAGCCGGTGTCGGCCGGGGTGGTGACGGCGGTTTTCGTGGTGTCGGTTGTCATGGCTCTCACGCCCGATCCGCGACGCGCTCGCCGAGCAGGCCTTGTGGCCTGACGAGGAGGACGACGATGAGAAGTACGAATGCCCAGACGTTGGCCCAGGCGCCGCCGCCGAGCTGCTGCATGCCGGGGATCTCTTCGATGTAGGCGATGGAGAGGGCTTCGGCGAGGCCGAGGACGACTCCGCCGACCATGGCGCCGTAGATGTTGCCGATTCCGCCGAGTACGGCGGCGGTGAAGGCCTTGAGGCCGAGGAGGAAGCCCATCTCGAAGTTGATCTGGCCCTTGTCGAGGCCGTAGGCGACGGCTGCGATGGCGGCGAACGCGGCTCCGATGGCGAAGGCCATCACGATGATGCGGTCGGTGTTGATGCCCATGAGCTTGGCCGTGTCGGGGTCCTGTGCGGTGGCCTGCATGGCGCGGCCGCTGCGGCTCTTGGCGACGAACATGCCGAGGGCGAGCATGCAGAGGGGGGCGAGGACGAGGATGAAGGCGTCTGCGCGCTGGAGGTAGAGGTTGTCGAAGATCTTGAACGACTCGCCCTGGAACTCCGGGAAGCTACGCGGCTTCTTGGCGTCGGGGTAGAAGCCCCAGACAAGCTGCTGGAGGACGATCGACAGGCCGATCGCGGTGATGAGGGGTGCCAGTCGTGGTGCGCCGCGCAGGGGGCGGTAGGCGAAGCGTTCCGCGGCTGTCGCCACGGCGACGGAGGCGATGGCGCCTCCGATGATCATGAGGGGTATGACCACCATGAGCGAGGTTCCGCTGGGGAGCGCGAGGTAGGTGGTGAGGGCGCCGAAGCCCCCGATCATGAAGATCTCGCCGTGGGCGAAATTGATGAGCTGGACGATGCCGTACACCATGGTGTACCCGATGGCTATGAGGCCATAGAGCGCGCCGAGTGCGAGGCCGTTCGCCAGCTGTTGCGGCAGTTCGTTCACCGCAGTGCCTCCGATGAGCTTGTCGGATATGACACCGCGCGAGGGCGCTGTTTGCGCCCTCGCGCGGTCAGGAGCGTGTGCTGTGGGTGTGCTGGGTGATCAGTCCTCGAACGTGGCGCTCTTGACGTCCTTCCAGGCGCCCTTCTGGACCTCGTAGACGGTGAGCTGCTTGTTGGTGGTGTCGCCGAACTCGTCGAAGGAGACCTTGCCGGTCACGCCGTCGAAGGAGACCTTGGACATGGCCTCGGTGACCTTGGCGCGGGCGTCCTCGGGGAGCTTGCCGTCGTTGTCGGCGACGACGGTCTTGACGGCCTGGATGATGGCCCATCCGGCGTCGTAGGAGTAGCCGCCGTAGGCCGCGAACGGGTCCTTGTAGCCGCCGGCCTGGTAGTCCGCGATGAACTGCTTGGCGGTCGGGAGGGCTTCGACGGGGTAGCCGACGGAGGTGGCGAAGTCGCCGTCGTTGGCCTCACCGGAGGCGCTGATGAAGGCGGGGTCGTAGATGCCGTCGCCGCCCATGGTGGGGATCTTGGCGCCGGTCTTCTTGATCTGGTCGGAGAGCAGGCCGCCCTCGGGGTACTGGCCGCCGTAGTAGACGGAGTCGGCGCCGGAGCTCTTGACCTTGTCGGCGGTGCTGGAGAAGTCGGTCTCCTTCACCGTGACGTGGTCGGTGCCGACGACCTTGCCGCCGAGGCGCTCGAATTCCGCGGAGAAGATCGCGGCGAGGCCGGCGCCGTAGGTCTGCTTGTCGTCGACGACGTAGACCTTCTTCTTCTTGGCGTCGTTGAAGAGGTACTGGGCGGCGAACTTGCCCTGGACGACGTCGGTGGCGCAGGTGCGGAAGTAGGTCTTGAAGACGCGCTTGGAGTCGCCCTTGCCCCAGTTGTCGCCCTGGCTGAGGGCGGGGTTGGTGTTGGCGGGGGAGACCTGTGCGAGGTCGGCCTTCTCGAAGACGCCCTGCATGGACTGGGCGACGCCGGAGTTGAGGGGGCCGACGGCTCCGAGGACTTCCTTGTTGCCGACGAGCTTGGTGGCGTTGGCCTGTCCGGAGGCGGGGACGGCCTGGTCGTCGAGGGCTTCGATCTTGAACTCGATGCCGGGGACCTCGTTGTTCTTGTTCGCGGTCTTGGCCGCGAGGTCCACGGAGTTCTTGATGCCCTGGCCGAGCGCGGAGAGGGATCCGGTCAGCGGGGCGTCGACACCGATGACGACGGTGGTCTTGCTGCCGCTGTCGCTGCTGCCCTTGCTGTTGTCGTCGCGCGATCCACAGGCGGTGAGGGTGAGTGCACCGGTGGTGAGCACTGTGGTGAGGATGATCAAAGAACGGTGTCGCACGAAAGGTCCTTTCCCTGGCGCGGCCTCCTCTGCATGAGGTGCCGTGACTACGCCGGGCTGTACTGGTCGATACAGGGCCGTGCAGCAGACATGCCCGGCGGCGCGGTGACTGGCCGTGACTCTATGGGCAGGTGCGGGGGTGCGGGACGGGTCCGCTGATGATGTGACTGTCTTGTTATGCCGTGGGGAAGGCTTGTTGGCCGCAGTGTGGAGGTGTACGGCTTTTGCCCGGGCGGCGGAGTGACCGCATGGTGAGAACCCGCAGCTCTGCTAAGGGGCTTGGGGCGATCTTGGTGCTGTCACGCGAATCGGGGCGCAAGGGGCGTGGCGAGGATCCGTCGGCTGTGCCGGGGCGGTGTGCGCGACGTTTTTCGTGTATTGCACACATGTTACGGAGTGTTACATGTGTGGGATATGTGAGAGGCCCCGGGGAGGCGGTTTGGCTGCTGAAGTGGCTCATGGAACGGGCTTCACGGTCAGGGGTGTTGACCCTGTGTGTCCACCAAGTCCCGTGATTTGCTTCGGATATGGGTCTGCCCGGTCCGGAATGCGGTGAGCTTTCCGGCCGGGCAGTGGGGTGTTGCGAGGGTGGGTCAGTCGGCGGCGGGGCGGGGTGCGTCGCGGAGCAGGCAGGTGAGGCGGGCGGTGCAGACCCGCTTGTCGTGCTCGTCAGTGATGACGACCTCGTACGTGGCGGTGGAGCGTCCGCGGTGGACCGGGGTGGCGACGCCCGTGACGAGGCCGTTGCGGACGCCCCGGTGGTGGGTGCAGTTGAGGTCGACGCCGACGGCGATCTTGGTGGCGCCGCCGTGGAGCATGCTGCCGATGGAGCCGAGGGTCTCGGCGAGGACGGCCGAGGCGCCGCCGTGGAGCAGTCCGTAGGGCTGGGTGTTGCCTTCGACGGGCATGGTTCCCACGACGCGGTCGGCGGAGGCTTCGACGATCGTGACGCCCATGCGCTCGCCGAGGTGTCCGGCGGAGAAGAGTGCGGGGAGGTCGACGCCGAGTGCCGCGTACTCGTCGATGATCTCCTTGGGGAACGTGGGTGCGGTGTGCTCGCCCATGGGGTCCGGCTCCGATCGTGTGCGGTCGTCCGTTGCTGTGTGCACTGTTCTTATCAGACGGCTGAGCGTCCGCTTAGGGATGTGTGGCTCAGGGCGTCTCGAACCGGACGACGACCGATTTGCTGGCCGGGGTGTTGCTGGTGTCCGCGGTGGCGTCCAGGGGGACGAGCACGTTGGTCTCGGGGTAGTACGCCGCGGCGCAGCCCCGTGCGGTGGGGTAGTGGACGACGCGGAAGCCGGGGGCGCGGCGTTCGACGCCGTCCTTCCACTCGCTCACGAGGTCGGTGTAGGAGCCGTCGGCGAGTCCGAGGGCCTGGGCGTCCTGGGGGTTGACCATGACGATGCGGCGGCCGCCCTTGATGCCGCGGTAGCGGTCGTCGAGGCCGTAGATCGTGGTGTTGTACTGGTCGTGGGAGCGCAGGGTCTGGAGGAGGAGCCGGCCTTCGGGGAGTTCGGGGTACTCGACCGGTGCGGCGGTGAAGTTGGCCTTGCCGGTGGCGGTGGGGAAGCGGCGTTCGTCGCGGGGGCCGTGGGGGAGGGTGAATCCGCCGGGCCGGGCGACGCGGGCGTTGAAGTCCTCGAAGCCGGGGACGACGCGGGAGATGCGGTCGCGGATCGTGCCGTAGTCCTTCTCGAAGTCCTCCCACGGGGTGGTGGAGGCGGGGCCGAGGACGGCGCGGGCGAGGCGGGCGACGATCGCGGGTTCGGAGAGCAGGTGGGGGCTCGCGGGGGTGAGGTTGCCGCGTGAGGCGTGGACCATGCCCATGGAGTCCTCGACGGTGACGAACTGCTTCCCGCCGGCGGTCACGTCCTTGTCGGTGCGGCCGAGCGTGGGCAGGATCAGGGCGCGGGTGCCGGTGACGGCGTGCGAGCGGTTGAGTTTGGTCGAGACGTGGACGGTGAGGCGTGCCTTGCGCATGGCGGCCTCGGTGACGGCGGTGTCGGGGGTGGCGCCGACGAAGTTGCCGCCCATGGCGAAGAAGACCTTGGCGTCGCCGTCGCGGAGTGCCTGGATGGACCGTACGACGTCGTAGCCGTGGTGCCGGGGCGAGGTGATGCCGAATTCCTGGTCGAGGGCGTCGAGGAAGGCCGTGGAGGGCCGTTCGAAGATGCCCATGGTGCGGTCGCCCTGGACGTTGGAGTGGCCGCGTACGGGGCAGACGCCGGCGCCGGGCCTGCCGATGTTGCCGCGCAGGAGGAGGAGGTTGACGACTTCGCGGATGGTCGGCACGGAGTGCTTGTGCTGGGTGAGGCCCATGGCCCAGCAGACGATGGTGCGTTCCGAGGTGAGGATCATGGCGAGCGCCTGCTCGATGGTGGCGCGGTCGAGGCCGGTGGCGGTGAGGGTCTCCTCCCAGTCGGCTGCTCGGGCGGCCTCGGCGAACTCCTCGTAGCCGTGGGTGTGTTCGGTGACGAAGTCGGTGTCGACCGCGCCGTCGGCCTCGATGATCATTTTGTTGAGGAGGCGGAAGAGCGCCTGGTCGCCGCCGATGCGGATCTGGAGGAAGAGGTCGGTGAGGGCGGCGCCCTTGAGCATGCCGCGGGCCGTCTGGGGGTTCTTGAACCGTTCGAGGCCGGCTTCGGGCAGCGGGTTCACCGAGATGATCTTCGCCCCGGCGGTCTTGGCCTGTTCGAGGGCCGAGAGCATCCGGGGGTGGTTGGTGCCGGGGTTCTGTCCGGCGACGATGATCAGGTCGGCCTGGTGGAGGTCTTCGAGGCTGACGCTGCCCTTGCCGATCCCTATGGTCTCGGTGAGGGCGGAGCCGGACGACTCGTGGCACATGTTGGAGCAGTCGGGCAGGTTGTTGGTGCCGAACTCACGGGCGAGGAGCTGGAGGAGGAACGCCGTTTCGTTGCTGGTGCGGCCCGAGGTGTAGAAGAGCGCCTCGTCGGGGGAGGAGAGCGCGGTCAGTTCCTCGGCGATGATCTCGAAGGCGCGTTCCCAGGTCACGGCCTCGTAGCGGTCGGCTCCCTCGGGCAGGTACACGGGCTGGGTGATACGTCCCTGCTGGCCGAGCCAGTAACCGCTGCGGGTGCCGAGGTCGGCGACGGTGTGCGCGGCGAAGAAGTCGGGGGTGACGCGGCGCAGGGTCGCCTCCTCGGCGACGGCCTTGGCGCCGTTCTCGCAGAACTCGGCCGTGTGGCGTTTGTCGCCCTCGGGCCAGGCGCAGCCGGGGCAGTCGAAGCCGTCCTTCTGGTTGACCTTGAGGAGGGTCTGCGCGGTGCGGCGGACGCCCATCTGCTGCTGGGCGATGCGCAGGGTGTGGGCGACTGCGGGCAGTCCGGCGGCGGCGTGCTGGACCGGGTCGATCTGCGGCGCGTCCTGGACCGGGTCTCCGGTCGGGGGCTTGGTTGCCATGGTGCTCCCCTTCGAGCGCTTGAGGGGGCGCGCTCACGTCCTCGCGCGCCCTGTCACGTCTTCTACGCCTTCACTGTCTTTCGATCCTGTCATGCACGCGTGGCGGGTCGCCGCGGGGGAAGGGGGTGGCCGGTGCGTGGCGGGTGGAGGGGCCCGGGTGGTGGCCGGTCCGGAATGTCAGTGGTCCGTGGCAGGATCGGGGGCGTGGCTGAGACGGCATCGAAGAACACGGCAGACAACCGACCGCGCCTGCTCCTGATGGACGGGCACTCCCTGGCGTACCGGGCGTTCTTCGCCCTGCCCGCGGAGAACTTCACGACGGCGACGGGGCAGCCGACGAATGCCGTGTACGGCTTCATGTCGATGCTGGCGAACACGCTGCGCGACGAGGCGCCCACGCATTTCGCCGTCGCGTTCGACGTGTCCCGCAAGACGTGGCGTGCGCAGGAGTTCCCGGAGTACAAGGCGAACCGTTCCAAGACCCCCGACGAGTTCAAGGGGCAGGTCGAGCTCATCGGCGAGCTGCTGGACGCGATGCACGCCGACCGGTTCGCCGTGGACGGTTTCGAGGCGGACGACGTGATCGCGACGCTGGCCACGCAGGCCGAGGCGGCGGGCTTCGAGGTGCTGATCGTCACGGGTGACCGGGACTCGTTCCAGCTGATCACGGACAACGTGACGGTGCTCTACCCGACGAAGGGTGTCTCTGAGCTGACGCGCTTCACCCCGGAGAAGGTCCAGGAGAAGTACGGGCTCACGCCCGGCCAGTATCCGGACTTCGCGGCGCTGCGCGGCGACCCGTCGGACAACCTTCCCGGTATCCCCGGTGTGGGTGAGAAGACGGCGGCGAAGTGGATCAACCAGTTCGGTTCGTTCGCGGAGCTGGTCGAGCGCGCCGACGAGGTGAAGGGCAAGGCCGGCCAGAATTTCCGGGACCACCTGGACGCGGTGAAGATGAACCGCGTGCTGACCGAGATGGTCCGTGACGTGGAGCTGCCGAAGGTGCCGGCGGAGCTGGAGCGCGCCCCGTACGACCGCACGGCGGTCACGGGTGTGCTGGACGTCCTGGAGATCCGTAATCCGAGCCTGCGTGAGCGGCTGCTCGCGGTCGACCCGGGCGCGGAGGACGCGGGCCCGCCGGAGCCGGCGGCCGGCATCGAGCTGGACGGGGTCGTGCTGGGGTCGGGTGAGGTCGCCCCGTGGCTGGAGGCCCGTGGCGGGCAGCCGCTCGGTGTGATGAGCGTCGACACGTGGTCCCTGGGCTCCGGCACGGTCACGGAGATCGCGCTCGCCGCCGCCGACGGGGCCGCCGCCTGGCTGGACCCGGCGGAGCTCGGTGAGGCCGACGAGCAGGCACTGGCCGCGTGGCTCGCGGACCCGGGGCAGCCCAAGGTCCTGCACAACGCCAAGAACGCCCTGCGGGTCTTCCCCGAGCAGGGCTGGCGGCTGGAGGGCATCACCATGGACACGGCGCTCGCCGCCTATCTGGTGAAGCCGGGCCGCCGCTCCTTCGCCCTGGACGCGCTGGCCGTGGAATACCTCGGACGGGAGCTGGCGCCGGCGCCCGCGTCCGGCGGGCAGCTGGCCTTCGGCGCGGACGACCGTGCGGAGGCCGACGCCCTCATGGCGCAGGCCCGCGCGGTGCTGGACCTGGGGGACGCGTTCACGGCGCGTCTGAAGGAGGTCGGTGCCACCGAGCTGCTGTACGACATGGAGCTGCCGACGTCGATCATGCTGGCCCGGCTGGAGCGGCACGGCATCGCCGCCGACCGGGCCCATCTGGAGGGCATGGAGCAGCAGTTCGCCGGTGCGGTGCAGCAGGCGGTGAAGGAGGCGCACGCCGCGGTGGGCCGTGAGTTCAACCTCGGCTCGCCCAAGCAGCTCCAGGAGGTCCTCTTCGGCGAGCTGGCCCTGCCGAAGACGAAGAAGACCAAGACGGGATACACGACCGACGCGGACGCGTTGGCCTGGCTGGCCGCGCAGACCGAGCACGAGCTGCCGGTGATCATGCTGCGCCACCGGGAGCAGGCGAAGCTGAGGGTCACCGTCGAGGGCCTGATCAAGACGATCGCCGCGGACGGCCGTATCCACACCACGTTCAACCAGACGGTCGCGGCGACGGGCCGGCTCTCCTCCACCGAACCCAACCTGCAGAACATCCCCGTCCGTACGGACGAGGGGCGCGCGATCCGCCGCGGGTTCGTCGTCGGTGAGGGCTTCGAGACGCTGATGACGGCCGACTACAGCCAGATCGAGCTGCGGGTGATGGCGCACCTCTCCGAGGACGCCGGTCTGATCGAGGCGTTCACCTCCGGGGAGGATCTGCACACGACGGTCGCCTCGCAGGTCTTCGGCGTCGAGAAGTCGGCCGTCGACGCGGAGATGCGCCGCAAGATCAAGGCGATGTCGTACGGCCTGGCCTACGGGCTCTCCGCGTTCGGTCTGTCCCAGCAGCTGAACATCGAGGCCGGCGAGGCGCGTGGGCTGATGGACACCTACTTCCTGCGGTTCGGCGGGGTGCGCGACTATCTGCACCGCGTCGTGGAGGAGGCCAGGGCCACCGGGTACACGGAGACGATCCTCGGCCGCCGCCGCTACCTCCCGGACCTGAACAGTGACAACCGTCAGCGCCGCGAGGCCGCCGAGCGGATGGCGCTGAACGCCCCGATCCAGGGGACCGCGGCCGACATCGTGAAGGTCGCGATGCTCCATGTGGACCGGGCGCTGACGGAGGCGGAGCTGACGTCACGGATGCTGCTCCAGGTGCACGACGAAATCGTCCTGGAGATCGCGAAGGGCGAGCGGGAGCAGGTCGAGGAGATCCTGCGCCGGGAGATGTCCACGGCGGTCGAACTTCGTGCGCCGCTGGACGTGTCGGTCGGTGTCGGTACGGACTGGGAGACGGCCGCGCACTAGCAGGGCCGGGCCCCGGTGCCGCGACGGCCTCAGCCGGCGTCGCGGCCCGCCGGGCGGGCCCCCGCGGTGCCCGGGCGCGGACCCTCCTGCGGCGGGGGCCCGGTCGGCCGCCGCAGCCGCATCCACGCCCCGTACAGCACGAGGCCGGCGGCCAGGCCCGCACCCGCGCCGAAGCAGGCCGTCGGGATGATGTCGAGGGGTGTGTCGACGTGCCCGAAGTGGGCGTACCAGCGTGCGCACCGGTGGGCGGTTCCCAGCAGGACGCACAGTGCGAGGAGCGTGCGGGCCCACCCTCGTTCGCGCCGGGTCAGCACCGGCACGGACGCGGGTGAGGGGACGGGTCCGACGCGCCGCAGGCCCGTGTACGTGAACCAGGCCAGGACCGTCAGTGCCACGGCCGAACTGCCGTACTGCACGACCTGGAACACCGGGTGGCCGCCGATGCTCCCGTTCAGGGCGGGGATCAGCTCGGTGCCCCACCGGTCGTGGTGTGTGAAGGCGTCCCACACGACGTGGGTGCCCGAGCCGATGACCGCGGACAGGACGAACCACGCGACCTCGGTGAGGACCGGGCGGCCGGGCTGCCGGGGCCTTCCCCGCAGGAAGGTGTGCACGCGCCCCCGCGCCGCCCGGGGCAGCAGCGCGACGAGCGGTTCGCGCAGCATCAGCCACACTGCCACCACGGCGCCGGTGACGAGGACGTCGACGGTGAACACTCCCCACACGGAATGTGTCACCTCGCCGAACTCCATCGCCCCGGGGACGGCCGTGTCCGCGTAGTACGTCATGTCGGGCGCGAACGAGCCGGCGACCAGGGCGGAGGCGACGAGAGGCCCACGACCCCGTCCGGACCTGCGGATTCCCGGGAGTACGGCTGCGGCGTGGCTGAGCGTGAACGGCATGGCGGCAAGTATGCGTGAGCCCGTGTCACCCCCTCGGAGCACACCGGTGACTTGACGGCAGGGAAGCTGAGAAAACGGTAAGAAGCGGTCACGGACCAGTGTTCGGGCGGCGGGAGTTGCCGTAGGGTCGCCTGAGTCCTCGCGCTGGGGAGCGCGGGCAGCCGTCGACGGGGAGGGACCGACACGTATGGCAGCGCAATTCGGCCGCAGACTGCGCAGGGGGGCCACCACCACCGCGGTGGCCGCGGCCGCCGTGGCGGCTCTCTCCGCCTCCCAGGCTCCTGCGGCACCCCAGTCCGACAGCGCCGCGGGTGACCAGACCGCGGCCGGTGCGACGCCGTCCGGCGACAGCGCGGCCACGGGCAACTCGCCCTACCACACGGACCTTCCGCCACTGAACACGCCCAACAAGCCGGGCACGTCCGTGAACCTGCCGGTGACCGGCAGTGCCGAAGCGGGCATACCCGCCTCGGTCCTGGCCGCGTACAAGAAGGCGGAACAGGAGCTCGCGGGCACCGACGCCGCGTGCCGTCTGCCGTGGCAGCTGCTCGCCGCGATCGGCAAGGTCGAGTCGGGACAGGCCCGCGGCGGCAAGGTCGACGCGAACGGCACCACCCTCTCCCCGATCCTCGGCCCGGCCCTCAACGGCCAGGGCTTCGCGCTGATCAAGGACACCGACGGCGGTGCCTACGACGGCGACTCGACCCACGACCGCGCGGTCGGCCCCATGCAGTTCATCCCGTCCACCTGGGCCACCTGGGGCCAGGACGGCAACGGCGACGGGCGCAAGGACCCCAACAACATCCACGACGCCGCACTCGCGGCGGGCCGCTACCTCTGTGCCGGGACCCGCGACCTCTCGGTCGCCGCGGACCTCGACCGGGCGGTGCTGAGCTACAACCACTCGACGGAGTACCTGCGCACGGTGCGCTCCTGGTTCGATTACTACAAGCGCGGCACCCACGAGGTCCCGGACGGCACGGGAGTCCTCCCGGCGGACACCGGCGGCAGCATCACATCCCCGTCCCCCACTCCCACGACCCCCACCCCCGGCGGTGGTACGTCCCCGAGCCCCACCCCGAGCCCGTCGACGCCCGGCGGCGGTACGTCCCAGAGCCCCACCCCCACGACTCCGCCCACGACGACACCGCCCACGACGAAGCCGCCGACGCCCACCCCGTCCGAGACGTTCGGCAGCCTCGTCGACGCGGGCACCGGAACCCTCACCGCCACGGCGGGCGAGGCGTTCGGCGAGCGCGTCACGGTCAGGGCGAAGAACAAGCTCGGCAAGCCGCTCGCCAGGACCTCGGTCACCTTCGCCCTCGTCGGCGGCACGGACGCCCGCTTCACCGGCGGGAAGAGCACCGTGACCCTGACCACCGGAGCCGACGGCACCGTCACCGCACCCGTCCTGACGGCAGGTGAGAAGACGGGCCCCTTCAAGGTGACCGCGGTCGCCGGGACCACCGAGCCGCGCGCCCTGTCCTGGACCGCGACGGTCACCGCCCGCGTCGCGGACACCATCGCCCTCACCGGCGACAAGACCCTGACGGCCGCCCCCGGCGCCGAGTTCGCCGACCGCGTCGAGGTCAGGACCACGTACAAGGGCACGGCGGTCGCGGACACCGCGGTCACCGCCACGATGATCACCGACGCGGAGACGCCCGCCGAGAACGACAAGGGTCCGTACTTCAAGGACGCGGACGGCAACCCCGTGCGCACCCTGGACCTGACGACCGGCGCCGACGGGGCCCTGGAACTCCCGAAGATCTACGCCGACGACACCGAGGGCACCTACACCCTGCGGCTCACCACCGCGAGCGGCGCCACGGTGACCGTCGAGCTGAAGGTCGAGGCCGCCCCGGCGGCCTGAACCGTGCCGGGGCCGGGAAGCACCCCGGCCCGGCGGGGCGACCGGAACGGGCGCGGCCCTGCCACCGGTGGCGCGTCCGGCGGTGCGTGGTGCGCGCCGGCGGTTCGCGGTGCGCTCCGGCGGTTCGCGCGGTGCGCTCCGGCGAGGCCGGGGAGCGCTCCGGCCTTACGTCGTGGACTCCGGTAGGCCGCTCCGCGTTCCTCAGTCCCGGCGCAGCCGTGCCGAGGTGAAGCGGGTCGCCTCCGTCGTCGTGGGGTCCTCGGGCCACGGGTGCTTCGGGTAGCGGCCGCGCAGCTCCGCCCGTACGTCCCGGTACCCCTCCCGCCAGAAGGACGCCAGGTCCGCCGTCACCGCCGCCGGGCGGCCGGCGGGGGACAACAGGTGCACCAGCACGGGCACCCCGGCCACCCGGGGGGTCTCGCCCAGCCCGAAGAGCTCCTGGAGCTTCACCGCGAGCACGGGCTGCTCGCCGGCGTAATCCACCCGTACCCGGGACCCGCTCGGCACCTCGATCCGCTCCGGGGCCAGCTCGTCGAGCCGGGCCGCGTCGCCCGTCGCCCACGGCAGCAGACGCCGCACGGCCTGTCCGGCGTCGATCCGCGCCAGGTCCGCGCGGCGCCCGGCCCGCGACAGCTCGGGCTCCAGCCACTCGTCGGCCCGCGCCAGCAGCGCGCCGTCCGACACATCGGGCCACGGCTGCCCCAGCACCCGGTGCAGGAACGCGAGCCGCTCCCGCAGCTGCCCGGCGTCCCTCGTCCACCGCAACAGCCCCGGCCCCTCACGCCGCAGCCCCTCCAGCAGCGCCCCGCGCACCAGCTCGGGGGCCGGAGCGCGCAGCGCCCGCACGGACAGTTCCACCGCCCCGAGGCGTTCCACCGAGCGCGCCACCACGTCGCCGTCCGCCCAGCGGACCTCCTCGCCGGAGAACAGCAGGTGCCCCGCGGCCAGCCGCGCGGTCGCCTCGTCGACGACGGCGGCCAGCCGAACCCGGGCGGACGCGGCATGGGCCGGCCGGTCGGCGACCGCGACCGCCAGCCACCCGGCGCTGCGCAGCCGTGAGCCGTCCCCCAGCTGCGCGCCCGTACCCGACGCCATCAGGAACGCCCCCTCGCCCCGGGCCCGCGCCACGCGCTCGGGGAACGCCAGCGCCGCCACCAGGCCCACGGCCACGTCGTCCGGACCGCCGTCCCCGGCCCCCGAGGAGCCGAGGGACCCCGAGAGCCGTCTGACCTCCTGCCGCCAGCGAGCGGCGTAGCCGTCGCCGCCTCGCCGCGCCGTGCGCAACGCGTGCGCCAGGTCGTCGCCGTACTCCCGCGGCGGCTCCTCGCTCAACAGCGCCACCACCTCCGCGGCCCGGCGCCCGCCCACCTCGTCCGCGCCGTCCAGGAGGGCCCGGGCCAGCCTGGGGTGCAGGCCGATCCTGGACATCCGGACGCCCCGGTCCGTCGCCCGTCCCGTCGCGTCCACCGCGCCGACCGCGGCCAGCACCTCGTGTGCCGCGCCCAGGGCCCCGGCCGGAGGCGGGTCCAGGAGCGCGAGCCCGGAGGCGTCCGGATCGCCCCAGCACGCCGCCTGCAGCGCGAATGCCGCGAGGTCGGCCACCTTGATCTCGGGGGAGGGGAACGCGGCGAGGCGCCCGTCCTCGGCCTGCTCCCAGCAGCGGTACACGGCACCCGGGGCCTCGCGCCCCGCGCGGCCCGCCCGCTGGCGGCCCGACGCCCGCGACGCCCGCACGGTCGTCAGCGCGCTCAGCCCCCGGGCGTGGTCGGTACGCGGTTCCCGGGCGAGCCCCGAGTCCACGACGACCCGCACACCCGGCACCGTGAGGGAGGACTCCGCGACGGAGGTCGCCAGGACCACCCGGCGTCCGCCGGACGCACCGGAGAGCACCGCGTCCTGCACGGCGGCCGGGGCGCGCCCGTGCACCTGGAGCACCTCGGCGTCCACACCGGCGAGCTGTCCGGCGACCCGGCCGATCTCGCCGACACCGGGCAGGAAGCACAGGACGTCGCCGTCCCGCTCGGCGAGCGCCCGGCGCACCACCGAGGCCACGTGCGTCAGCAGGGCCGGGTCCACCCGCATCCCGTGCGGCGGCCTGACGGTCCCGGCGGGCGGCGCCCACACCACCTCGACCGGATGCGACACGCCGTGCGCCTCCACCACGGGCGCGTCGCCGAGCAGGCGCGCCCAGCCTTCGGCGTCCGTCGTCGCCGAGGCCGCGACCAGACGCAGGTCCGGCCTGATCGTTTCCCGCACGTCGAGCAGGAACGCGGCGGCCGTGTCCGCGTCCAGATGACGCTCGTGGCACTCGTCGACGATCACCACGTCGACCCCGGCCAGTTCCTGGTCGCGCTGCAGGCGCTGGAGCAGCACCCCGGTGGTCACGACCTCCACCACCGTGTCCGGTCCCACCACCCGCTCACCGCGCACGGTGAAACCGACCCGCCCGCCGGTCCGCTCGCCGAGCAGCCACGCCATCCGCCTCGCCGCGGCCCGGGCCGCGATCCGGCGGGGCTCGGCGACCAGCACCCGGCGGGCAGGGCCGCCCCCGGTCAGCCCGGCGAGCACCAGGGGGACGAGCGTCGTCTTCCCCGTCCCGGGCGGTGCGCAGAGCACCGCGGCGCCCCGCTCGTCGAGGGCCCGCTCCAGGGCGGGCACAGCGGTGCGTACGGGCAACTGGTCCAGGGCGTCGGTACGGATCACGCACCCAGTCTCGTACGCCGCCCCGTCGCCGCGGACGGGGCGGTGCCTACGCGCCGTCCCGGCCGTCCCGCTCGCAGACGAAGATCGCCGTGCCGGGGATCAGGTTGCCGCGCAGCGGGGACCAGCCGCCCCACTCCTGGTCGTTCCAGGCCGGCCATTCCGGTTCCACGAGGTCGACCAGCCGGAACCCGCCCGCCACCACGTCCCGGACCCGGTCGCCCAGCGTCCTGTGGTGTTCCACGTACACCGCGTCGCCGCGTTCGTCCTGCTCCACGTACGGCACACGGTCGAAGTAGGAGGCGGAGACGGACAGGCCCTCCGGCCCCGGTTCGTCGGGAAACGCCCAGCGGATCGGGTGCGTCACCGAGAACACCCAGCGGCCCCCCGGCCGCAGCACGCGGCGCACCTCGCGGAACACCTGGACGGGGTCGGCGACGAAGGGCACCGCTCCGTAGGCGGAGCAGGCCAGGTCGAAGGAGCCGTCCCGGAACGGGAGCCGGCCGGCGTCCGCCTCCACCAGGGGGACGCCGCCGCCGATGCGCAGGGCGTGCTGGAGCTGGCGGTGGGAGAGGTCCAGGGCCACCGGCCGGGCGCCCCGGGCGGCGAGCCAGCGCGAGCACTGGGCGGCGCCCGCCCCGATCTCCAGGACGTCCATGTCCTTCAGGGCGTCCGCGGGGCCCAGCAGGGCCGCCTCGGCCTCGTCCAGCCCCTCGGGGCCCCAGACGAAGCGGTCGTCCCCGAGGAACGTCCCGTGGTCGCTCTGGTACTCGTCGGCGTTCCGGTCCCACCAGCCGCGGTTCGCCCGGCTGCTCTCCGCCTCACCGGCTTCACGCCGGGTCGCTTCGGGTTCGGAGTCGTAGGTCTCTTGGCTCATCGTGCCTGTCGTTGTAGTTTGCCTTCACCCGCCTCGTGCGGGTGCTCCTCGGCCCGTACGGGTGAGTACGGCCGTGTGCGCGCGACACACCGCTGAGACCGATGTGGCCTCGGTGAACGTGAGTTGTGCCGGGATTGGGGTGTTGTGCCCCGGGTGTGCGCCTTCGCGCATTGACCCTGTCCGGCTGCCCCCGTATGCTACAAGTTGCGCCGCGAGCCTGCGCGCTTCAGACCTAGCAGGCTGCGCTCGCGTCTGTTGCATGTCCCCTCGGTTGTCGAGGCGCCTTTCCGGTCAGGTGGGGTGCTCTCCAGGCTGTCCGGCTTCTGCAGAGGCGATACGGGCTTACGGCGTAGCAGTACCTACGACTCACTGTCCGTACCGGAGCCCTTTCCCACATGACGAGCAGCACCGAGACCACCGCCACCACTCCGCAGGTTGCGGTCAACGACATCGGCGACGCGGACGCGTTCCTCGCGGCGATCGACGAGACGATCAAGTACTTCAACGACGGCGACATCGTTGACGGTGTCATCGTCAAGGTTGACCGCGACGAGGTCCTCCTCGACATCGGTTACAAGACCGAAGGTGTCATCCCGAGCCGCGAGCTCTCGATCAAGCACGACGTCGACCCGAACGAGGTCGTCAAGGTCGGCGACGAGATCGAGGCCCTGGTTCTCCAGAAGGAGGACAAGGAAGGCCGCCTGATCCTCTCGAAGAAGCGCGCTCAGTACGAGCGTGCCTGGGGCACCATCGAGAAGATCAAGGAAGAAGACGGCATCGTCACCGGTACCGTCATCGAGGTCGTCAAGGGTGGTCTCATCCTCGACATCGGCCTCCGTGGCTTCCTCCCGGCGTCGCTCGTCGAGATGCGTCGTGTCCGCGACCTCCAGCCCTACGTGGGCAAGGAGCTCGAGGCCAAGATCATCGAGCTGGACAAGAACCGCAACAACGTGGTCCTGTCCCGCCGCGCCTGGCTCGAGCAGACCCAGTCCGAGGTCCGCCAGACGTTCCTCACGACCCTGCAGAAGGGTCAGGTCCGTTCCGGCGTCGTCTCCTCGATCGTCAACTTCGGTGCCTTCGTGGACCTGGGTGGCGTCGACGGTCTCGTGCACGTCTCCGAGCTGTCCTGGAAGCACATCGACCACCCCTCCGAGGTCGTCGAGGTCGGTCAGGAAGTCACCGTCGAGGTCCTCGACGTCGACATGGACCGCGAGCGCGTCTCGCTGTCGCTCAAGGCGACGCAGGAAGACCCGTGGCAGCAGTTCGCCCGTACGCACCAGATCGGGCAGGTCGTTCCCGGTAAGGTCACCAAGCTCGTTCCCTTCGGCGCGTTCGTCCGCGTCGACGAGGGCATCGAGGGTCTGGTCCACATCTCCGAGCTGGCCGAGCGCCACGTGGAGATCCCGGAGCAGGTCGTCCAGGTCAACGACGAGATCTTCGTCAAGGTCATCGACATCGACCTCGAGCGCCGTCGCATCAGCCTCTCGCTGAAGCAGGCCAACGAGGCCTTCGGTGGCGACCCGGCTTCGGTCGAGTTCGACCCGACCCTGTACGGCATGGCCGCGTCCTACGACGACCAGGGCAACTACATCTACCCCGAGGGCTTCGACCCCGAGACCAACGACTGGCTCGAGGGCTTCGAGGCGCAGCGCGAGGTCTGGGAGACCCAGTACGCCGAGGCGCAGCAGCGCTTCGAGCAGCACCAGGCCCAGGTCATCAAGTCCCGCGAGGCCGACGAGGCTGCCGCTGCCGAGGGTGCTGCCGCCCCGGCCGGCGCTGCCCCGGCTGCCTCCGGCGGCAGCGGTGGCGGCTCGTACTCCTCGGAGTCCGCGGACAACTCCGGCGCCCTGGCGTCGGACGAGGCCCTGGCTGCCCTGCGCGAGAAGCTGGCCGGCGGCCAGAGCTGACGCTCTGACCCCAGCCGCTCATCGGCTGCAGTAGCTGTAGAGCTGTGAGTGAGGCCCGTCCCCTTCGGGGGGCGGGCCTCACTCATGCCCGGCGGCTGCCGCACAGCTGCCAGGGCGGGGTGCTCGGCTCCCTGGCCAAGGCCGGGTACAACCTCGGCCGGCAAGATCGGGCCGGAGTGCCGCGGTCGCTCGGGGGAGAGCCACTGCCGGATCTTCGGCGGCATCACGGAGACCGACATGGACCTCGTCCGGATCCGGTACCCGTAGTGCGG
The DNA here is from genome assembly GCF_030719215.1 of Streptomyces sp. Alt3. Classification (NCBI taxonomy): domain Bacteria; kingdom Bacillati; phylum Actinomycetota; class Actinomycetes; order Kitasatosporales; family Streptomycetaceae; genus Streptomyces; species Streptomyces glycanivorans. Next base: position 6,307,420 of record NZ_CP120983.1, read on the forward strand.
CCTCCTCGGCCACCTCGGCGAGCGCGGAACGGTCATCGGGTGCGGCAACACCGGTTCCCACGCCGACGCGTACGCGGTTCTGACGGCGCGTGAGGGGCACCCGCTGTCCGGCGGACCCGACGCGCCCGCCTCCGCGCCGCTCAACAGGCCCGCAGGCCATGTGTACTTCGCCGGCGACCGCCTCGGCACGGAAGGCGGTGACGGCCTTGCACAGCCGTGTCCTGACCTGATCGTGAGGGAATGCGGGTCGGCGGGGAATGCCCTGGCCGGGCAGGGCGTTGTCGCCCAGGAACACGAGGAGGAGCGGTAACCGTGCCTGATCCGCAGAGTTTGTACGAATGGGAGCCGAAGGGCCTGGCCGTGGTCGACATGGCGCTCGCCCAGGAGTCGGCCGGCCTGGTCATGCTCTATCACTTCGACGGGTACATCGACGCGGGCGAGACCGGCGAGCAGATCGTCGACGGCCTGCTCGAGACGCTGCCGCACCAGACCGTGGTCCGCTTCGACCACGACCGGCTCGTCGACTACCGGGCGCGGCGCCCGCTGCTGACCTTCAAGCGCGACCGGTACACGTCGTTCGAGTCGCCCGCCCTCGAGGTGAAGGTCGTCCAGGACGCCACCGGGGCCCCCTTCCTGCTCCTCTCCGGACCGGAGCCCGACGTCGAGTGGGAGCGGTTCGCCGCCGCGGTGGAACAGATCGTGGAGCGCCTCGGCGTCCGCCTCGCGGTCAGCTTCCACGGCATCCCCATGGGCGTGCCGCACACCCGCCCCGTCGGCCTCACCCCCCACGGCAACCGCACGGACCTGATGCCCGGGCACCGCAGCCCCTTCGACGAGGCGCAGGTCCCCGGTTCCGCCGAGGCGCTCGTGGAGTACCGGCTGATGGAAGCCGGGCACGACGTCCTCGGTGTCGCCGCCCACGTGCCCCACTACGTCGCAAGGTCCTCCTACCCGGACGCCGCGCTCACCGCCCTGGAGGCGGTCACCGCGGCGACCGGACTGGTCCTGCCGAGCGTGGCGCACACCCTGCGCACGGAGGCGCACCGGACCCAGACCGAGATCGACCGGCAGGTCGGCCAGGGCGACGAGGAACTCGTCTCCCTCGTCGAGGGACTGGAGCACCAGTACGACGCGCTCGCGGGATCCGAGACCCGCGGCAATCTCGTCGCGGAACCGGCAGATCTGCCGTCCGCGGACGAGATCGGCCGCGAGTTCGAACGCTTCCTCGCGGAACGCGAAGGCGATTCCTGAGGGGACCTCCGGCCGCGGCGCGGCCGGAGGCTAGGCTCGGCGCATGCTGAAAGTGGGCCTGACCGGCGGGATCGGCGCCGGCAAGAGCGAAGTGTCACGGCTGCTCGCACGCTACGGAGCCGTACTGATCGACTCCGACCGGATCGCCCGCGAGGTCGTCGAGCCCGGCACCCCTGGGCTCACGGCTGTCGTCGAGGCCTTCGGCCCTGAGATCCTCACCGCGGACGGCTCCCTGAACCGGTCGGCGCTCGGTTCGATCGTGTTCTCGGACCCCGCGCGCCTGGCCACGCTCAACGGAATCGTCCACCCGCTCGTCAGGGCGCGTTCCGCGGAGCTGGAGCGGGCCGCCGGGGCCGGAGCGGTCGTCGTCCACGACGTTCCCCTGCTCACGGAGAACGACCTCGCGCCGCTCTACGACCTGGTCGTGGTCGTCGACGCGAAGCCCGGGACCCAGCTGGACCGGCTCGTGCGGCTGCGCGGCATGACGGAGTCCGACGCCCGCGCCCGGATGACGGCGCAGGCGACGCGCGAGCAGCGGCTGGCAATCGCCGATCTCGTCATCGACAACGACGGTCCGCTGGAGGATCTGGAGCCCCAGGTCCGCACGGTCTGGTCGGAACTGACCGCACGGGCCGCCGCCGGCTGATCCGGTGGCCTGACGGAACGCCCGGCCGGCCGGGGCGTGCCCCCGCGCACGCCCCGGCCGGCCCGCTGCCGGGCCGGAATACGCACCTGTGGCCGGATGTTGAAGAGCGGAGAACGAGGGGAAGGATAGGGCCGTGCCCGAGAAGAACCCGGAAACGCATGTCATCGACTTCCGTGCGGCGGAGCAGCTGCTCGCCGCACGGGACCCCCGCGGTGCGGTCAAGCTGCTCGACTCGGTGATCGGTGCCCACCCGGAGAACACGGCCGCGCGGCTGCTGCGTGCGCGTGCCTTCTTCGCCGCCGCCCAACTGCGTCCGGCCGAGCTGGAGTTCGAGCTGGTCCTGGAGCGCGAGCCGGACAACGCCTTCGCCCACTTCGCGCTCGCCCGTACCTTCCAGCGGGCCGGCCGCCCCGAGCAGGCCACCCGTCACTTCCGGCTGGCCGCCGCGCTCGACCCGAAGCCGGAGTACCTTCAGGCCGCTCGCTTCGAGGACCGCGACGGCGAGAGCCGCGACTGAGACGGCCGCGACGGCGGGGACCGCGCTGGACGGTACCGCGACGGCGTGGGCCGCGGCGGCCAGGTCCGAGACTGCGGGTGCCCGCCCGGGCCCGTCGACTCAGCGGCGGTAGCGGCCCCGCCCACCCCGGTCCGGTTCGTACGGGGGGACGTCGCGGCCCGGCTGGTATTGCGGCCCCTGCCGCAGATGCCGGACGACGACCCAGAGGTCCGTGACCGTGACCACCAGCAGCACCCCGCAGGCCGTCGCCCAGCCGACGCGTCCGGTCGCCACGAAGGCCACCAGCCCCAGCGCGGCCCAGATCATGCCCCATAGACTCAGCCAGAGTCGCATCCGCAGGGGGCTGCGTGCGGTGGACGGTTCACTTCCGGTTCGCATCACCATCGCCTCGTCTCCAGCATGCCCCCGCGGTGCGGCGTACGGAAACAGACGGGCGTACGACGGGGAGCGGGCTGTGGCGACGACGGGGCACGGACACACGGCACGAGGGGCAGCGGCCTGGGGTGACGCCGTCGCCCGCCGGTCCAGGGTGCGGGGCACGCTGCTGGGCGGTGCGGTCGGGGACCAGTTGGGCAACCCGGTCGAGTTCCTCTCCCTGGACGGCATCCGCAGAGGCCACGGCGAGCGGGGCATACGCGGCCCCGTCCCGGACGCCGACGGCGTCGTCGGCCGGATCACCGACGACACCCAGATGACGCTGTTCACGGTCGAGGGACTGATCAGGGCCCACTCCCGGGCAGCGGCGACCGGCATCGCGGGAGCGGAGGCCGAACTCGTCCGCAACGCCTACCTGCGCTGGCTCGACACCCAGAACTACCCCGCCCCGCCCGGTCGCGGCGGGGACGAGCCCGTACGGACCGGCCGGCTCAGGCAGCAGCCCTGGCTGTACGCGCGCCGCGCGCCCGGCAACGCCTGCCTCACGGGCCTTGCCGCCGGCCATGTCCCGGATACGGGCGCACCGCTCGATCTGCCGGGCCCCGTCAACCCGCAGTCCAAGGGCTGCGGCACGGTGATGAGGTCGGCCCCCTTCGGCCTGCTGGGCGCGGACGCCGAGACCGCCTTCGGGCTGGCCGCCCGGTGCGCGCTGATCACCCACGGCCACCCGACAGGCGCCTACGCGGCGGGCGCGCTCGCCGCGATCGTCACACACCTGCTGGAGGGCGACTCACCCGAGGGCGCCGTGCTGCGCGCCATGGACCTGCTGGGCCGCCACCCGGGCCACGACGAGACGACGGCCGCCCTGCGCGCCGCGGTCGACCTCGCGGCCCTGGGCCGGCCCACCGCCGAGCGTGTCGAGTCCCTGGGTGCGGGCTGGGTCGCCGAGGAGGCCCTCGCCGTCGCCGTGTACTGCGCCCTCGTGCTCCCCGCGGCGGACGACGTCGCCGAGGCGCTGCTGCTCGCCGTCAACCACTCGGGCGACAGCGACTCAACGGGCGCGGTCTGCGGCAACCTGCTCGGCGCGCACCACGGTGACGTACGGCTGCCGGCCGCCTGGCTGGCCGTCACCGAGGGGCGGTCCGTGATCGCCGAGATCGCCGACGACCTGTGCATGGAGCTGGAGCAGCCGGTGTCATGGCCCGACGGCCGCTACCCGCAGTGCTGAGGGGAACGCGCTGCGGCATCCGTACGTTCTGCACGCATGAGCGGACAACTGGTACGTGAGGGATACACGGGGACGGGTCCGGGCTCGATCACACCGGACGGATGCGCGGTCGAGCTGTACGCGCGCCTGTCCGTCGGCACCGAGCCGGAGGTGATCGGCGCGGCGCTGCGGCCAGGTGCGAGCATTCTCGAACTGGGCTGCGGCGCAGGCCGGGTGACGCACCCTCTGGTCGCCCAGGGCTTCGAGGTGACCGCGGTGGACGAGTCGCCGGGGATGCTGGAACGGGTGCGCGGGGCGCGTACGGTCCTGAGCCCCATCGAGAGCCTGGACCTCGGCGCCGAGCGGTTCGACGCGGTCGTGCTCGGATCGTTCCTGGTGCACTCGGGCGATAGGGGCTCCTCGAGACCTGCCGCACATACGTGAAGGACGACGGCGTCGTCCTCATCCAGCGGGAGGCCGCCGACTACCACTCCGCCGTGCCCCGGGAGCGGGAGGACCCGGCCGCGGGCTGCGTCATCCGGATCCTCTCGGCGCGCCCGGTCGGCGACGGGGTGGACGAGGTGCGCGTGGAGTACGTCTTCGAGGACGCCCGTTGGACCCAGACCTTCCGGTCGCGTGAGCTGTCCGTGGAGCGGTTCGAGGCGTATCTGGGGGAGGCGGGGCTCACTGTCGACCGCTGGCTGACCCCGGACGGAGTCTGGGTGCTGGCCCGCCCCCGAACGGCGTGACCGGTCTCGGGCGGCGGTGACCCGCTCCTGACAGCCGTGGCCGGCCTCCCGCAGTACGCACCTCACCGAGCCGGTCAGTGAATGAACGTGTAGCTGCGCCAGGGCCGGGCGCTCGCCGCGTTGGTGTCGGAGAACGTGGTGGCCACGTAGGCGGTGCCCTGGCCGCTGCAGTCGCGGCTGGTGTACAGGACCATGTCGATCAGGGTCCGGTTGTCGACCTTGGTCGCACCTTCGGGACCCATCGTGTGGCAGCCCTTCACCGAGGGGCTGTTCACGCTGACCACCTCGTCCTTGCCGGTGGTGTAGGAGACCGGTCCGACCGCTGTGCGCCCCAGTCCGGAACAGCCCGAGACGGCCAGGACGAGCAGGGTCGCACCGGCGGCGATGCCGGCGCGTCGGCGGAGAACGGTGGGGGGCGCGGTGACGGACATGGGCGGGTCCTCGTCTGCTCGTCCGGCTCATCGGTACGTCCCGGGGACGTGCTGGCGCTGGCCACCCTGCCCGGCCGGCCGGGCGTCGGCATCCCGTGCGCGGCCGGCCGGGTCCCCCGGCACCCGTACAGGGGTTCGCAGGTGTACGGATCGGGCATATGGTGTTAATAGGGCATGATGAGTGGGTGTGGGAACGCACCCCGTAGGCAGGGGGCCGTGATGGTCCAGGCGTTGGTGATCGCATTGGTGGCGGTACTCGCGGGCGGTCTGGTGTACGCCATGGCCGCGGCCCGAGTGGTCAAGCAGTACGAACGGGGCGTGGTGCTCCGGCTCGGCCGGCTCCACGACGAGGTGCGCTCCCCGGGGTTCACCATGATCGTCCCGGGCGTCGACCGGCTCCGTAAGGTGAACATGCAGATCGTGACGATGCCCGTGCCCGCCCAGGACGGAATCACGCGCGACAACGTCACGGTCCGGGTGGACGCCGTCATCTACTTCAAGGTGGTGGACGCCGCGAGCGCGGTGATCCAGGTCGAGGACTACCGTTTCGCGGTCTCCCAGATGGCGCAGACCTCACTGCGGTCGATCATCGGCAAGAGCGATCTGGACGATCTGCTGTCCGACCGCGAGAAGCTCAACCAGGGCCTGGAGCTGATGATCGACAGCCCCGCAGTGGGCTGGGGCGTGCAGATCGACAGGGTCGAGATCAAGGACGTCTCGCTGCCGGAGACGATGAAGCGCTCCATGGCCCGGCAGGCCGAGGCCGACCGTGAGCGGCGTGCGAGGGTCATCAACGCCGACGCGGAACTGCAGGCGTCGAAGAAGCTCGCCCAGGCCGCACAGCAGATGTCCACGCAGCCCGCGGCGCTGCAACTGCGGCTGCTGCAGACGGTCGTCGCGGTCGCCGCCGAGAAGAACTCCACACTGGTCCTGCCCTTCCCCGTGGAGCTGCTCCGCTTCCTCGAGCGCGCCCAGCAGGGGCCGCCGCCGTCCGTCGCCGCCGGGCAGCCGCAGGAAGGGTCCGGAGGGTCGGCCCCGGAGCGGCCCGCGGACCTGCGGGAGCCCGCGGTTCCGCAGGAGCCTGCACAACCGTCCGACGCCGACCCGGCGTCACCCATGGACCCGGACGTCGTGGACCCCGCCGTCACGGCGCAGACCTTCACCGACCAGCCGCTCCCGGACGCGCCTCTCCCGGACACGGACACGGGCCCGGACGGGAAGCTGCCGGGGACCGATCCGGACGGGGTGCCGGAGTTCGACCCGGAGACGGTCCCGGAGTTCGAGCCGGAGCCGTCCGGCCATCGCCGGAGCAACCCCTTCGCCCACCACTGACGCAGCCGTCCGCGCGCGCCACCGACGCCGCTCTCCGCCCGCTCCGACCTGGAAACACGGCCGGGGCGGGCGTTGTCACACCCCGCGCCTAGACTCGCCAGGACAGGAGTGGCGACAACGGACCGAGGTGGGGAGGGGTGGTGGACATGACACGGCAGGCGCAGGACGTCACGGCCGACCGTCTGCTGCGGTGCGCCGCGGTCTTCCTGCCCGCGGCGCTGCCCCGGGACGGCCGCATCGCCTTCTGGGACCCCCGTCCGGGGACGAGCGCGGACCTCACCGGCCTCGACACGGGCACAGGGGTCCACACCCTCACCGAGCTCACGGTCGTCGAGCGGCGCGGCACGGACGGTGCCGGCACCCGCACCGTGCCCGCCGTGGCGCTTCCCGTCGAGGACGCGGTGCCCCTGCTCGCGCGAGCCCGGCACCGCGTGGCCGCCCACCCCGCCACCCGCGCGTGGGGCGCGGCGGCCCTGCACGCCCTCACGCTCGTCGCGCGCGGCAGGCTCCTGCCCGGGCTGACGTCCGACGGCCACGACGCCTGGCGGGCCGGACCGCGTGACGCGGAGGACATCGCCCATCTCAGGGCCGTCGCCGCCTCGATGCCGCCGGAGGGACACGCCGTCCCGCTCGACGGCACACCCCTGCGCGTCCCCGAACCCCGAGCGCTGCTCGGCGCCTTCCTCGACGCCGTCGCCGACACCCTGCCCCGGACGCCCGCCGCCGCCCACGCCATGGGAGCGCCGTTCGCCGCCCGGGAGGCACAGCATCTGCCGGAGGCCCGTGCGTGGGCCGTCGAGGTGGCCGCCGGCCTCGACGCGGGAGTGCGCGTCTCGCTCCGGCTCGACCTGTCGGCGTACGACCTGTTCGACACGTCAGGCGCCCCGGAGGAGACTGCCGGGGACGACGAGGCGGCGAGGGCCCCGGCCGCCGCGCGCCACGCCGCCGCCGCGATCACCCAGGTGCACAGCCTGGCGGATCCGACGTACGTCACCGACGCGGCGACGCTCTGGAACGGCGGCGCGGGTGAGCCGTTCGGGCCGCGGGCCCGGATCGACGCCGTGCTCGCGCTGCGCCGGGCGGCCCGCGTCTGGCCGCCCCTGGAGCGGCTTCTGGACCAGCCCGTCCCCGACGTGCTCGCGCTCACCGAGGACGAGCTCCACGAGCTGATCGGCCCCGCCGGAGCACGCCTCGCAGCCGCGGGTGTGGCCCTCCACTGGCCCCGGGAGCTCGCCCGCTCGCTCACCGCCGCCGCGGTCGTCCGGCCCGCACCTGGCTCTGCGACCGACGGCACCTCCTTCTTCGACGCCGAGCAGCTCTTCGCGTTCGACTGGCAGCTCTCCCTCGGCGACGACCGGCTCACCGAGGCGGAGATGGACACCCTGGCCGAGGCACACCGGCCTGTGGTGCGGCTGCGCGACCAGTGGGTCGTCGTGGACCCCGCACTCGTCCGCAAGGCACGCAAGCGCGAGCTCGGTCTCCTCGACCCGGTGGACGCGCTCGCCGTCGCCCTCACCGGCAGCGCCGAGATCGACGGCGAACAGGTCGAAGCCGTGCCGGCCGGGGCCCTTGCCGCGCTCCGTGAGCGGATCCTCGACGAGGACGCCACCCTCCCCGCCCCGCCCGGCCTCGACGCCACCCTCCGCGACTACCAGCTCCGGGGCCTGGCCTGGCTCGACCGCATGACCGCGCTCGGCCTCGGCGGCTGTCTCGCCGACGACATGGGCCTGGGCAAGACGATCACCGTCATCGCGCTCCATCTGCACCGCGCGCGCACCGCCCCCACCCTCGTCGTCTGTCCCGCCTCCCTCCTCGGCAACTGGCACCGGGAGATCAACCGCTTCGCACCCGGTGTCCCCGTGCGCCGCTTCCACGGCACCGACCGCACCCTCGACGGCTCCGACGGCGGCTTCGTCCTCACGACCTACGGCACCATGCGCTCCGGAGCCGAGCAGCTCGCCGCCCACGGCTGGGGCCTCGTCGTCGCCGACGAGGCACAGCACGTGAAGAACCCGCACTCCTCGACGGCCAGGGCGCTGCGGACCATTCCCGCCCCGGCGCGCGTCGCCCTGACCGGGACCCCCGTGGAGAACAACCTCTCCGAGCTGTGGGCCCTGCTCGACTGGACCACTCCCGGCCTGCTCGGCCCGCTCAAGGCCTTCCGCTCCCGGCACGCCAGGATCGTCGAGAACACCGGCACCGCCGCCGGCCTGGGCAACGAGGAGGCGGTCGAACGGCTCTCCCGGCTGGTGCGACCCTTCCTGCTGCGCCGCAAGAAGTCCGACCCGGGCATCGCGCCCGAGCTCCCGCCCAAGACCGAGACCGACCATCCCGTCTTCCTCACCCGGGAGCAGGCCACCCTCTACGAGGCGGCCGTCCGCGAGACGATGGCGTTCATCGAACAGTCCGAGGGCATCGCACGGCGCGGGCTGATCATGAAGCTGCTGGGCTCGCTCAAGCAGATCTGCAACCACCCGGCGCAGTATCTGAAGGAGGAGCCGACCCGGCTGACCGGCCGCTCAGGCAAGCTCGCCCTGCTCGACGAACTGCTCGACACCATCCTGTCCGAGGACGGTTCCGTCCTGATCTTCACCCAGTACGTGTCGATGGCCCGGCTCCTCTCCGCCCATCTCGCCTCCCGTGCCATCCCCTCCCAACTGCTGCACGGAGGCACGCCGGTGCCCGAGCGGGAGCGGATGGTGGACCGCTTCCAGTCCGGCGAGGTCCCCGTCTTCCTGCTCTCCCTCAAGGCGGCCGGCACCGGACTGAATCTGACCCGAGCCGCCCACGTCATCCACTACGACCGGTGGTGGAACCCGGCGGTCGAGGAGCAGGCCACCGACCGCGCGTACCGCATCGGCCAGACCCAGCCCGTGCAGGTGCACCGGCTGATCGCCGAAGGCACGGTCGAGGACCGGATCGCCGAACTGCTGCAGTCCAAGCGTGCCCTCGCGGACGCGGTGCTCGGCTCCGGCGAGGCCGCGCTGACCGAGCTCGACGACCGCGACCTCGCCGACCTCGTCTCCCTCCGGAGGACGTCATGAGCCCGAACGGCGGGCCCGCCGCCCGCCCGGGCCCCGACGATCTGCGGCGCACCTTCGAAGCGGTGCCCGCCCGTACCTCGGACGCCGACGGGCCCTTCGCCGAGAGCTGGTGGGGCAGGGCCTGGGTGGAGGCCCTGGAGTCGCTGTCGATGGACGAGGGGCGTCTCGCACGTGGCCGTGAGTACGCCGACGGAGGCCACGTCGCCGCGATCACCGTGACCCCGGGCCGGGTCATCGCCTACGTCCACGGCAGCCGCCCCCGCCCCTACCGCGCCGAGCTGCGCCTGCGTTCGTTCCCCGCGTCCGACTGGGACACCCTGCTGGATGCCGTCGCCGCCCGGCCGGGGCATCTGTCGGCGCTCCTCGACAAGGAGATGCCGCACTCCCTGGTCGACACGGCCGGCGAAGCCGGAATCCGGCTGCTGCCCGCCGCCGGTGATCTGGACCCGGACTGCTCCTGTCCCGACCGTGGCTGGCCCTGCAAGCACGTGGCGGCGCTCTGTTTCCAGACGGCACGGCTCCTCGACAGCGACCCGTTCGTCCTGCTGCTGATGCGGGGCCGTGGCGAGCGTGAACTCCTCGACGAACTGGGCCGCCGTAACGCCGAGCACTCCGCCCGTGAGCGCCCCGAGACGCCCGACATGCCCTCGGTCGCCGCCTCCGACGCCCTGGCCGACCGCTTCCTTCCGCCGCTGCCCGCGCCGCTGCCCGTGCCGCGGTATCCGGGCGAGCCCCCGTCCTACCCGGAACTGCCCGGCGCCCGCGACCCGCTCGGCCTCGACCACCTGGCCACGGACGCGGCGGCCCGCGCCCATACGATGCTCACCACCGGCGACGACCCGCTCGCCGGTCTCAGCACCTGGCAGGACGCCGTACGGATCGCCGCGTCCCGGCCCACCGCCGGGCTCACCGCGACGACCCGGGCGCTCTACCGCGAGCTGGCCTTCGCCACCGGCCGCAGCACGACGGACCTGGCCCGGGCCGTCGCCGCGTGGCGGCAGGGCGGCGCGGAAGGGCTCGGCGTGCTCGAGACCGCGTGGGATCCGCCGGCCGGCCCGTTCGACCGGGCACGGCCCGCCCTGGCAGCGGCCGACTTCCCGCGCTTCCAGCCCCGGCGCAACCGTCTGACCGACGCCACGGGAACCCTCCAGCTCCGCTTCGGCCACGACAGCCGCTGGTACGGCTACGAATCCGACCCCGGCGAGGACGACTGGTGGCCCCGGGCCGCTCCCGACCCCGACCCGGTCGCCGCGCTCACCGCCCTGCGGGGCTGACGCCGGGGCCGCCGCCCCACGCAGGACGCCGAACCGCGATCACGCGGCCGGTCCCGCGGGGAGACGGGCCAGCAGGTGCGCTTCGAGGAAGCCCCGTTCGGAGGCGGGATCGTGGACGAGCCGGGCGAACGGATCGAGTCCGGCCCCCGCCAGCAACCCCGCGAACCGGTCCACCGGCCAGCTATGGGCGGGTGCCACCTTGTGGTCGAAGCGGACCGGCTCCGGTGCGTCGGTCGCGAAGAACGAGACCAGGAGCAGGCCGCCTGGAGCCAGGACACGCGCCTGCTCGGCGAGCAGCGCGGGCAGTTCCCCGGGAGGGGTGTGGATCATCGAGTAGTGGGAGAGCACCCCGCCGAGGGTGCGGTCCTCGACCGGAAGCGACTCCATGCGCGCCTGGTCGAACCGCAGTGACGGGTGGGCCCGCCGGGCGTGGTCGACCATGCCGGTGGAGAGATCGAACCCGAAGGCGTCCAGGCCCAGATCGTGCAGCATGGCCGTCAGGTGTCCTGGACCGCAGCCGACATCGGCCGTCCGCCGGTTCCCCGTCCCGCGCACGAGCTCGGCGAAGGTGCTGAGCATGGCCCGCGTGAACGGCCGTGTCTCCAGCCGGTCCGCGAACATCGATGCGTACAGCTCGACGACCCCGTCGTAGGCCACCCGCGTCTCGTCCTGGTGTTCCGTCACGGCGAAGAAGCTAACACCCGCGGCCGGGCTCCGGCCCCACCACTCGTCGGACGGTGACTGAGCCGCCTACAGCGACATCAGCAGCATGACGACGAGGACCATGCACAGCGGGAGGACCACCCAAGGCGCCTTGCGGAAGGAGTCGTTCTCCCGTTCTCCCGTTCTCCCGTTCTCCCGGTCCGCCGGTCCGCCGGTCCGCCGGTCCGCCAGTCCGCTGCCGGCGCCGTGGGCGGCGGCCAGGTGTTCCCCGGCCATGTCGGCCGGCTTCCGGGCCGTCAGGAGCGAAGGCGACCAGTCGCAGTGCGCGCAGACGAGGAAGTCGCGGTAGGGGTCGTACCGGAAGTCGCGCTCGATGTTCACCGTGAACACCTGCCCGTCCGGCCGGGTGGCGGCGAAGTGGCGTATCGCTGCACCCATGGGACGGCTCACCCCGCTCGTCGGTGTCCTCGTCGTCGCCGGTGACCGGCGGCCGGAACAGTGGAGCACCGGCCCCGTCCCGGGAGGGTGCGGTCGTCCGGAGGGGCGACCGGTGTCCATGAGCCGCCGCTCCGGATGCGAACGGTGGTGGCGCCCCGTCAGCCGTTCCGCGCACCACCGGGGAGGGATACGCCCCGGCCGGCGAAGAACCGCTCGAAGACCGGCAGCGGAAGGCCGGCCGCGCGCGTCGCGGCCGACGTGCCCGACGGGTTGTGGAAGTGGACCCCGCCGCCGTCCGCCGTCCTGGAGGTCAGCAGCACCAGATGGCCACCACGCCCCGGAGCCGGCTGTTGCGGATGCCTGATCCCGAAGTGCACGGAGGCCATCACCCTCCGCCCCTCGTCCAGCAGTTCCAGGATCCCGGCGGGGGAGAGCTCACGGTGGACGACCGCGTCGAGGCCGTGGACCTCGGAGGCGTACCGGGCGAAGGGGGCGTAGACCAGCCCCTTGATCACCCCGTCGGAATCGGCGCCGTCGGTGTAGGCGCCGTAGCGCAACGCCCCGTCCCGCAGCGCGAACAGGGACGGTGCCCCGGGGCCGAGCGTCATACGCAGGCAGGCCATACCGCACAGATGGCCCGACCAGCGCGCGTACTCGGCCGGCGACTCGGCGCCCGAGTCCGGCCAGCGGGGGTCCCCGGCAGGATCGAGACCGCCCTCCACGATCGCGCCCACCAGATCCGGCGAGGCGAACTGCGTGAGTACGGGAACGCGGCAGGTCCGGCAGGTCACTGGCGGTACCCGGCCAGGAAGCGGCCGATACGGCTGATGGCGGCGTCCAGATCGTCGGCGTGCGGGAGGGTGAGGATGCGGAAGTGGTCCGGGCGCGGCCAGCTGAACCCGGTCCCCTGCACGACCTGGATCTTCTCCCGCAGCAGCAGGTCCAGCACGAACCGTTCGTCGTCGACGATGGGGTGGACCTTCGGATCGATGCGCGGGAAGGCGTACAGCGCGCCCTTGGGCTTCACGCACGACACACCGGGGATCTCGTTCAGCCGCTCCCAGGCCCGGTCGCGCTGCTCGTGGAGCCTGCCTCCCGGGGCCACGAGATCACGGATCGACTGACGGCCGCCGAGGGCCGCCTGGATGGCGTACTGCGCCGGGGCGTTGGGGCACAGCCGCATGGACGCGAGCATGGTGAGCCCCTCCAGATAGCTGCGGGCATGCTGCCGGGGGCCCGACACCACCATCCAGCCCGAGCGGAATCCCGCGACGCGGTGCGTCTTGGACAGGCCGCTGAAGGTGAGGCAGAGGAGGTCGGGAGCCAGCACCGCCACGCTGTGGTGCTCCGCGTCGTCGTACAGGATCTGGTCGTAGATCTCGTCGGCGAACACCATGAGCCCGTGCCTGCGCGCCAGGTCGAGCATGCCGTCGAGGACCTCGCGGGGGTAGACGGCGCCCGTCGGGTTGTTCGGGTTGATGATCACCATGGCCCGGGTGCGGTCGGTGATCTTCGAGGCCATGTCGGCGAGGTCGGGGTTCCAGTCCGCACCCTCGTCGCACATGTAGTGCACGGCCTTCCCGCCCGCGAGCGTGGTGACAGCGGTCCACAGAGGGAAGTCGGGGCTCGGGATCAGGATCTCGTCCCCGTCCTCCAGGAGTGCCTGCACGGCCATGGAGATCAGCTCGGAGACCCCGTTGCCCAGGAAGACGTCGTCCACATCGACATCGGCCATCCCGATCGCCTGGTAGCGCTGGGCGACGGCGCGGCGGGCGGACAGGATGCCGCGCGAGTCGGTGTAGCCGTGCGCCTGGGGGAGCATCCGGATCATGTCCTGGACGATCTCCTCGGGCGCCTCGAAACCGAAGAGCGCCGGATTGCCCGTGTTGAGGCGGAGCACGCTGTGGCCCGCCTCCTCCAGGGCGTTGGCCTGTTCGATGACCGGGCCCCGGATCTCGTAACAGACCTCGTTGAGCTTGCTGGACTGCCGGAACTCCATGCGGTGCCTCCCCGACGTGAATTGCGATACTTGGTTTTACCAAGCTCGGGCTTGGAAAGTCCAACAACATGTCTAGACTGCGTCGCATGCCACGTCAGCAGCAGCCCGCACGACCCGCCCGCCGCCGGAGCTACGACCAGTTCTGCGCCACCGCCCGCGCCCTCGACTCCGTCGGCGACCGGTGGACCCTGCTGATCGTCCGTGAACTGCTGGCCGGTCCGCGCCGCTACACGGATCTGCACGCCGACCTGCCCGGAGTCAGCACGGATGTGCTGGCCTCCCGGCTCAAGGACATGGAGCAGGGCGGCCTGGCCGTGCGCCGCCGCCTGCCGCCCCCCGCGGCCGCCGCGGTCTACGAACTGACCGAGCACGGCCGCGGACTGCTCCCGGTCCTCACCGCACTCGCCGAATGGGGCGCTCCCGCGCTCGGTGAACGGCGCCCCACGGACGCGGTCAGGGCGCACTGGTTCGCCCTGCCGCTGCTGCGGGCGCTGGACGGCCTCACCCGCGGCGGAGTCGTCGAAGTCAGACTCCCCGAAGGCGAGTTCCACATCCGTACCGGCGCGGACGGGCCGGGCGAGGTCTACGGATACGGTCCCGCCGACAGCCCCGACGCCTGCCTCGTGCTCGACGCCGACGCCGTCCTGGCCGTCGGCCGCGGCGGGAGCGCCCTCGCCCAGGCGGTCGGGGGCGGCAGGGTCGAGGTGCTCGGCGACGGCCCGCTCGCCGACGAGCTCCGCGGCGTCAATGCCCGCGCGCCTGAAGCCATATGACCAACTCGCCGGTAGCGTAAGCGTGTTCATCGGGCGGATGCTGAGGAGTCGGTCATGGGGTTCGACGGCGTTGTCGGTGCGAAGAGCGCGATCGGCGGGGAGAACCGCAGCGGGGCCAGGAGGCGGGTGACCCTGCGCAAGGCCCTGATCGTGGGTGTCGGAGTGGCGGCGCTCGGCCTTCTGCCGGCGGCGGCCGTCGCCACGCCGGGCAGCGGCGTGAGCGGGACGGTCCACGCCGAGGGCACCTCGGAGGGCAAGCTCAAGGTGAAGACGCCGAACGGCCGCACGGACGTGACCTTCCGGGAGATCACCGTGGCCCCCGGCGGATCCACCGGGTGGCACACCCACAGCGGACAGCTGATCGCCGTCGTCAAGTCCGGGACGCTCACCCGTACCCTCCACGACTGCTCGGTCGAGGCCACACCCGCGGGGACGTCCTTCATCGAACCGTCCGGGGCCGACCACCGGCACATCGGGCGCAACCTGGGGACCGAACCCGTCGTGCTGTGGGTGACGTACCTGCTCCCCGAGGGCAGCGCGCTGTCCGACGACGCCGAGGCGGCGGACTGCCCGGCGGCGCGCTAGAGGGGGAAGCCGGTCAGACGGCGGGCGTCCCGCCGTACGCACCGAAGCCCGCCACGACCAGGCCGTCCCGGAAGGTCAGTACCTCGTACACCCGGCCGCCGATCTGGTTGCGGTAGTCGATCACCAGCGCGTCGACGCCCGCCCGTACGTCCATGACCTCGAACTCCAGGTCCGGGATCCGTTCCAGCCCCGCGGCCCAGTAGGCGCGCAGGGCCGCCTTGCCGTGCACGGTGCCGGCCGGGTCGTCCGTCAGGCGGGCGATCATGGGCGAACTGAAGGTCACGTCCTCGTCGTAATGCGCGAGGATCCGGTCCAGGTCGTGGGAGTTCCAGTCGTCCTGCCACAGGGCGGCGAAGCGACGGGCGAAGTCGAGATCCATGCGGATCATGATGCGGCAGAGTGATGATGGACGGGTGCGATTCGAACCCATCACCTGGACCCGGCTGGCCCGGACCCTCGCCGCCCACGCCGACGGACTCGAACCCGCCGACGGCGGGTCCTGGCTGAGGATCGGCGTCGACGGTGCTCCCGCGGCCCGCCCGGACGAGGCCGCCGCACACCTCGCCGAGGCGCTGCGCGCCCGCGGGCGCCCGGTGCTCACGATCTCCACGGGCGGCTTCCTGCGCCCCGCCAGCCTGCGCTACGAATACGGCAAGGAGGACCCCGATTCGTACGCCGACGGCTGGTTCGACACCGGGGCGCTGTGGCGTGAGGTGTTCCGCCCGCTCGAAGCGGGCGGCAGCGGACGGGTCCTGCCCGATCTCTGGAACCCCGACACGGACCGGGCGACCCGCAGCCCCTACCAGGTGCTGCCCGAGGGAGGGGTGCTGATCCTGCACGGGCCGCTGCTCCTCGGCCGGTGGTTCCCCTTCGACCTCACGGTCCATCTGAGCCTCACTCCCGGTGCGTTGCGGCGGCGTACCGAGGAGAGCGAGCGGTGGACACTGCCCGCCTTCGCGCGGTACGAGACCGAGACCGATCCGTCCGGCGCCTCGGACGCGGTCGTACGCGCCGACGACCCGCACCGACCCGCCTGGACGGGGCTGGGAGGTTAGCGCCGTTCCTTCGGCCGCCGCCCCGGGGACTCCTCACACCGGGCGGCCCCCCACCGTCGCGACCGCTTCCGCCCCCGCCCGGCAGCCCGCCTCCGCTGCCGTGACGTCGGCGGCTCCGGCGACGAGGGCCGCGAGGAAACCGCCGGTGAACGCGTCACCCGCGCCCGTCGAGTCGACGGCGGCGCCCGCCGGCCGGGCGGGTACCCGCCCGGTCACCGTGCCGCCGGACGCCAGGAGGACACCCCGGTCTCCGAGGGTGACGGCGACCCGGCCGACATGTCGGCTCAGCTCGGCCGCGGCGTCCGCGGGATCCGGCAGGCCGGTCAGCTCCCGGGCCTCGTCCGCGTTCGGCAGCAGCAGATCGATTCCCTCGACCAGATCGAGGAACGCCGCGGCTCCCAGCTCGGCGAGGAATCCGGCCGAAGCGGGGTCCACACTGGCCGGGACCCCCCGCCGCCCGGCCTCCCGCAGCGCGAGTACCGCCGTCGCCCGGCTCGTCGGCCCGAAGAGGAGATAGCCGGACAGATGGAGCCGGGCCGCACCGTCGAGCAGCGAAGGCGCCCAGTCGCCGGGGGAGAGGCGCAGGACCGCCCCGCTGTCGGTGAGGAAGGTGCGCTCGGCCGACGAGTCGACCAGGGCCACCACCGTGCCGGTCGGGACGTCCTCGTCCACGCGCAGCAGCGCGCCCACCCCCGCCCGCCGCAGCGCCTCCCGGTGCCAGGCCGCGGACTCCGCCCCGGCCCGGGCGAGCAGCCGGACGTCCCGGCACCCCGAACGCACCGCCCAGCAGGCGACATTGGCGCCCGCGCCACCCGGCAGCGTGGTGATCCGCGCAGGTGTGTCCGTGCCGTGGCGCGGCGCCGACGCATGACGTACGAGCACATCGGTGACCACCTCCCCGACCACCAGCAGACCGCCCCCGGCCACTGCGGGCCGACCGCCCTCGGTCGCCGCGCCGCCGGCCGTGCTCACCGTGCGGCCGCCGCCACGGCGATCCGCGCGGCAAGCCGCACGTTGCCGCGCACGGCGGCGAGATTGGCCTCCAGGGACGCACCGGCCGTCTCCCGCATCAGATACTCCAGCAGGAACGGGGTGACGGCCTGCCCCGTGATGCCCCGCTCCCGACAGGCGTCCAGCGCCCCGGCGAGCACCCGGTCGTGCACCGCGGGGTCCAACTGCTCTTCCTGAGGCACGGGGTTGGCGACGATCAACGCCGTGGGCGGGCCGCCCAGTTCCTCCCTGGCCCGCATCACGGCGGCCACCTCCTCGGGGGTTCGGACCGTCCAGTCGACGGGTTCGCCGGAGCTGCTCAGATAGAAGCCGGGGAAGTGTTCCGTGCCGTAGCCCAGCACAGCCACGCCGAGCGTCTCCAGCCGCTGCAGCGTCGCGGGCACGTCCAGGATCGACTTCACGCCCGCGCACACCACCGTGATCCCCGTCCGGGCCAGCAACCGGAGGTCCGCCGACTCGTCCTGGGTCCGCGTCCACTCCCGGTGCACGCCGCCGAGGCCCCCGGTCGCGAAGACGCGCAGCCCGGCCCGCTCCGAGAGGAAGGCGGTCGCGGACACGGTGGTGGCGCCGCTCGCGCCCAGGGCCAGTGCGGGAGCGAGATCGCGGTGGCCCAGCTTGCGTACCCCCGGGTCCTCGGCGACCCGGGCCAACTGGGAATCTTCCAGGCCTACATGGGCCCGACCGTCCAGCACGGCGACCGTCGCGGGGACAGCGCCGCCCTTCCGTACGAGTTCCTCCAGCTCCCGGGCGACCTGGAGATTGCGGGGGCGTGGCAGTCCGTGCGCGATGATCGTCGACTCCAGGGCGACGACGGGCCGCTGTTCCTCGACGGCCTCCCTCACCTCCCCGGAGAGCACGGGGGAGCTGTGGCCGGTTTCCTGCGGCACGGGTGCCGGTGGATTCTGAGGCATGCCCCATCTCTGTCGCGGGGGCGGAGGCCGCAAACCCCCGGCGGGGGCGGGGCCGTCCGGGAGGCCGGTCAGACCTTCGCGGACTCCCCGGCCGTACGTCCCACCGCCCTGCGCAGCGCGAGCGCCGCCATCGGCAGGAGGAGACAGGCGACGACCGCGTTGAGCCAGCCATAGCCGAGCTGGGAGACGATCACACCGGCCACCGCGCCCCCGATGCCGGCCGACGCGTTCATCGTGAGGTCGGAGAACCCCTGCGCCGCGGCCCGCGCCGCCTGCGGCACGGAGTCGGTGAGCAGGGCCGATCCGGCGACCAGACCAGCCGACCAGCCGAGCCCCAGGACGAACAGCCCGGCGGCCGTCCGGGCGTGCCCGCCCCCGGACGTACCGGCCAACAGGGCCGCGCAGCACAGCAGTCCGGCGGCCAGTCCGATGACGGAGCAGGCCGGCCCGGTCGGCGAGGCGGCCCATGACAGGGGAGAACGCGTACATGCCCGCGATGTGTCCGCTGATGACCAGGCCGATCAGCTGGATGTCCGCGCCGTGGTGCCCCAGATGCACGGGGGTCATCACCATGACGGAGACCATCGCGGTGTGGGACACGGCGACGGTCACGAGTGCCAGCCGCGCCATCGGGGCCGCCCGCACCGCGGCGATGCCCGCCCGCAGCGAGCGGTCCGCCGCGGTCGCCGTGTCATCGGAGGCGAACGCCCTGGCGGTCAGCAGCGGGTCGGGGCGCAGCAGCACGGCCACCAGGGCCCCGGTGAGCAGGAAGATGACGAAGGCCCAGGCGAACGGGCCCGCGGTCTCGGGCACGACGGTGCCCCGGAACACCCCGCTCGCCGGGGCGGCGATGTTGGGGCCGAGCACCGAACCGATCGTGGCCGCCCAGATGACGTGGGAGATCGCCCGGCCGCGCCGCTCCGGCTCCGCGAGGTCGGCCGCCGCGAACCGCGCCTGGAGATTCGCCGACGAACCCGCGCCGAATCCGGCCATGCCGAGCAGCAGCAGGGGGAAGCTGTCCACGACGGCGGCGGTCACCACGAGGAAGGCTCCGAGCGCCCCGGTCAGATAGGCGAGGACGAGGCCGGGGCGCCCGGCCCCGCGAGGTCATCAGGGCGGCCAGCGGCAACGACAGCAGCGCGGTGCCCGCCACGGATGCCGTGGGCGCCAGCCCCGACAGTGCCTCGGAACCGCCCACCTCGGCCGCCAGGACCGGGGCGAGGGCGATACCGACGGCCACCCCCAGGCCGCCGAGTATCTGGCTGCCCATGAGCACGGCCGATGTCCGGCGCCGCAGCGCGGGCAGCTCGGCCGCCGTGATCCGGGATGAGGGGGAAGCTGTCGTCACCGCCGCAGTGTGCCAGCCCGCACCTCTGCGCGGCACCGGTCCGGCGAGGTGAATCGCGCGCACGGCAGGGGCCCCGTGCAGTGAGCCAGGGGGCACGCCCTCCCGCCCGGGGCAGCCGGTGTTCCGTGTGGGGCAGCCGGTGTTCAGAACAGCGGCTGCGGAAGTATCCCCTCGAGCGCCAGCAGCTGCCGCTTCGTCTCCGGCCCGCCCCCGAACCCGCCGAGCCCTCCGCCGCTCTCCACCACCCGGTGGCACGGAACCACCACCGGCAGCGGGTTGGAGCCCATGGCCGCCCCAACGGCCTGGGCGGCGCCCGGCAGGCCGGCCAGGGCCGCCAGGTCCCCGTACCCCACGACGGTGCCGTAGGGCACGCCGGACGCCAGCTCGCGCAGCACCTCGCGGTTGAAACCTGAGCTCAGCGACCAGTCCAGGCGGAGCGAGAACTCCCTCAGCTCCCCTGCGAAGTACGCGGCGAGCTGTCGCACCGGCTCGGCCAGCAGCGCGGAGTCCGTCTCCACGGGCTCCGCGCCCAGCCGTGTCCGCAACTGCCCGAGCGCCGCGTCCCGGACCGCCGGCCGGGCGTGGAAGGCCACGGTCACCAGACCCCTGCGGGTCGCGGCGAGCAGGAGCGGTCCGATGCCGCTGGGCACGACGGACCACTCCACGACCTGCTCGTCACTCTCCATGCGACCCACGGTACGGCCGGGCACCGACAACGCCGCCCCGTCGGACCGCTCAGCGGGTGGCGTCCCGCACGACGTCGGGGTTGTTGGTGATGATGCCGTCCACGCCGAAGCCGGCCACCTGGGCCGCCTTCGCCGCGTCGTTCACCGTCCAGGTGTTCACCCGCAGCGGCTTGCCATGGGCGCCCTTCAGCTTCTGGACCGCCGCGACGTAGTCGGCGCCGATCGTGGTGTGCGACGGATTGATCTGGTCCGTGAACGCCGCGTACGACGGCAGATCGGCCACGGCGGGGGTGCCGAGGAAGCCCGTGACGACGTCCGGGCGCTGGGCGTGGACAGTTTTCACACTCTCTGCACCGAAGCTCTGGATGATCAGCTTGTGCTTGACGTGGTTGCGGTCGAGCCAGCCCTCCTTGCGCAGGACGCGCAGGGTCTCCTTCTCGATGCCCGGGTAGATCTCCGGGCTCTTGATCTCCAGGAGCAGCTTCTGGTGGTTGCGCTCCAGCCGGTGCAGGTACTGCGTGAGCGTCGGCACCCGGGCCCCCGCGAATCCCGCGCCGAACCAGCTGCCCGCGTCCAGCTTCGCGATCTCCGCCGCCGTGAAGTCCTTGACCGCCCAGGGCGCACGGTCGGGGAAGACCTCCTCCGCGTCGGTGGTCCTGTTCAGGGTGGTGTCGTGCACGACGACCAGCACGCCGTCCTTGGTGAGCTGCACGTCGTTCTCCACCCACGCGATGCCCAGGTCGTCCGCCGCGTCCACGGCCGCCAGGGTGTTCTCCGGCGCGTAGGCGGACGCGCCGCGGTGGGCGTAGACGACCGGGCTGTCCTGGGTTCCCGTGGCCTGCGCCTGGGCGGCGGGCAGCAGGAAGCAGGTGCCGAGCAGGGCTGCTGCTGCACCGGAGGCGGTTGCTGTGCGTACGGACACGTGTACTCCTCGCGTCGAGATGCGGACAGGTCGAGACTCGCATCCGATCCCCAACGGAGGGGAGGAGGATCATGGCCATGTTGTGAACGGAATGTTGGGTACCGGATCCCCGGGGGGCCCGGAGGCGGATAAAATGCCGCTCTTATGTTTGCTTGCCGGGCCTTGCCCTTTAGGGTCACCCCGAACCCGGGCACACCGCGAAGGGCGTACCAGCATGCAGGGCACAGTTGACGGATTCACCTACGGTGCCGTGACCCCCGTCACGGCGTTCCTCATGGCGTGCCTCGGTGCTGCGCTCGGCCTCCGGTGCACCACGCGGTCCCTGCGAGCGCGAGGTACCTCCAGGGCCGGATGGCTGGCCCTCGGCGCGACCTCCATCGGTTCCGGCATCTGGACGATGCACTTCATCGCGATGCTGGGCTTCAGCGTCAGGGAGGCACCGGTCAGCTACGACAGGCCCCTCACCTACGCCAGCCTCGCCGTGGGCGTCGGGATGGTCGGGATCGGCATCTTCCTCGTCGGCTACCGGGGCGCGACCCGGATGGCACTGGTCACAGGCGGGACGATCACCGGTCTCGGGGTCGCCTCGATGCACTACCTCGGCATGGCCGGAATGAACTTCGGGGGAGTGTTCGAGTACGACACGCTCACGGTCTCGCTCTCCGTCGTCATCGCCGTGGTGGCCGCGACCACCGCGCTGTGGGCGGCGGTCTCGGTCCACGGCTTCCTTCCCAGCCTCGGCGCCAGCGTCGTCATGGGCGTGGCGGTGAGCGGGATGCACTACACCGGGATGGCCGCGCTCCAGGTACACCTGCACCCCGACGCCGCACCCGCGCCGCCCGGTGAGGCACCCACCTCGCTGCTCCTGCCGATGATGATCGGGCCGGGCTGCTTCCTGCTGCTCGCCGCGGTGGTCGTGATGATCGACCCCCTGGTGGTGTCCGGTACCCCCGAGGAAGCAGGCCGGCGGCCGGCTCGGACCCTCCCGCGCGGCGGGCCGGTCACCCCGATCCCCGTCCAGCGCCGCCGCACCCCGCACTACGCGACCACCGCGCGCAAGGGCTCCCGGCCGCCGCGGAGCCGCTGATCCCCGGCCGTTGTCAGTGGGGGGTCGTACGGTGGTTGCATGCGGCCAGTCTCGAAGATCGAACGTTCGGTGGCGCCTTTCGAGGTCGTCAGTCCCTACCAGCCCAGCGGCGACCAGCCCACGGCCATCGCCGAGCTGGACCGGCGCGTCCGCGCAGGTGAGAAGGATGTCGTCCTGCTCGGCGCGACGGGCACGGGCAAGTCGGCGACGACCGCCTGGATGATCGAGAAGCTGCAGCGCCCCACCCTGGTGATGGCGCCGAACAAGACGCTGGCCGCCCAGCTGGCCAACGAGTTCCGCGAGCTCCTCCCGAACAACGCCGTCGAGTACTTCGTCTCGTACTACGACTACTACCAGCCCGAGGCGTACGTCCCCCAGTCGGACACCTACATCGAGAAGGACTCCTCGATCAACGAGGAGGTCGAGCGGCTGCGGCACTCCGCGACGAACTCGCTGCTCACCCGGCGGGACGTCGTCGTGGTCGCCTCGGTCTCCTGCATCTACGGCCTGGGCACCCCGCAGGAGTACGTGGACCGCATGGTCCAGCTCAAGGTCGGCGACGAGATCGACCGTGACCAGCTGCTGCGCCGCTTCGTCGAGATCCAGTACACCCGCAACGACCTCGCGTTCACCCGTGGGACCTTCCGGGTGCGCGGCGACACCATCGAGATCTTCCCGGTGTACGAGGAGCTCGCCGTCCGGATCGAGATGTTCGGCGACGAGATCGAGGCGCTCTCGACCCTCCACCCGCTCACCGGCGAGGTCATCAGCGAGGACGCCTCACTCCACGTCTTCCCCGCCAGCCACTACGTGGCGGGTCCCGAGCGCATGGAGAAGGCCGTCACCGGCATCGAGAAGGAGCTGGAGGAGCGTCTCGCCGAGCTGGAGAAGCAGGGCAAGATGCTGGAGGCCCAGCGGCTGCGCATGCGCACCACGTACGACATCGAGATGCTCCGCCAGATCGGCACCTGCTCGGGCGTCGAGAACTACTCGATGCACTTCGACGGCCGCCTCCCGGGTACCGCCCCCAACACCCTCCTCGACTACTTCCCCGAGGACTTCCTCCTCGTCCTGGACGAGTCGCACGTCACCGTCCCGCAGATCGGCGCGATGTACGAGGGCGACGCCTCCCGCAAGCGGACCCTCGTCGACCATGGATTCCGACTGCCCTCGGCGCTGGACAACCGGCCGCTGAAGTGGGAGGAGTTCCTGGGCAGGATCGACCAGACGGTGTACCTCTCCGCCACCCCGGGGAAGTACGAGCTGTCGCGCGGTGACGGCTTCGTCGAGCAGATCATCCGGCCCACCGGTCTCGTCGACCCGGAGGTCGTCGTCAAGCCGACCGAGGGCCAGATCGACGACCTGGTCCACGAGATCCGCAAGCGGACCGAGAAGGACGAGCGCGTCCTGGTCACCACCCTCACGAAGAAGATGTCCGAGGACCTCACCGACTACTTCCTCGAGCTGGGCATCCAGGTCCGCTACCTCCACAGCGACGTCGACACGCTGCGCCGTATCGAGCTGCTGCGTGAGCTGCGCTCCGGTGAGTACGACGTCCTGGTGGGCATCAACCTCCTGCGTGAGGGCCTCGACCTGCCCGAGGTGTCGCTCGTGGCGATCCTCGACGCGGACAAGCAGGGCTTCCTGCGCTCCGGCACCTCGCTGATCCAGACCATCGGACGTGCCGCCCGTAACGTCTCGGGTCAGGTCCACATGTACGCGGACAAGGTCACCCCGGCCATGGCGCAGGCCATCGACGAGACCAACCGCCGGCGCGAGAAGCAGATCGCCTACAACACCGAGCGGGGCGTCGATCCGCAGCCGCTCCGCAAGAAGATCAACGACATCGTCGCGTCCATCGCGCGCGAGGAGGTCGACACCGAGCAGCTGCTCGGTACCGGCTACCGGCAGGCAAAGGACACCAAGGCACCCGTCCCCTCGCTGGGCGGCAAGGCCGGCGCGGGGGCCAAGGCGAAGAAGGACGGCGCGGTGGTCACCGACCGGCCCGCCACGGAGCTCGCGGGGATCATCGAGGAGATGACGGACCGCATGCGGGCCGCCGCCGCCGACCTGCAGTTCGAGGTGGCCGCCCGGCTGCGCGACGAGGTGGGCGAGCTGAAGAAGGAACTGCGTCAGATGAGGGAGGCGGGGCTGGCCTGACCTGTGGGGTTCGCAGTGTTGCAGGACCGACACAAAAACGGCCCTTCACTCCTTCCTCCCTCATGGGACTGCGTAGGGTGCGGGGAAGCCGCGCACCGACGGGTGCGGGGCAAGCGGAGAGGGGACAGCGCGTGACGGTCAACATGACCAAGGGCCAGGCCATCAGCCTGACGAAGAGCGACGGGGGGACCCTGACCGCGGTACGGATGGGGCTCGGCTGGCAGGCGGCCCCGCGCCGCGGGCTGTTCGGCTCGCGCACCCGGGAGATCGACCTGGACGCCTCGGCGGTGCTCTTCGCCGACAAGCAGCCCGTGGACGTCGTGTTCTTCCGCCACCTGGTCAGCGACGACGGTTCGGTCAAGCACACCGGCGACAACCTGGTCGGCGGCGCCGGCTCCGGTGGCGACGACGAGGCGATCCTGGTCGACCTCCAGCGGGTCCCGGTCCACATCGACCAGATCGTCTTCACGGTGAACTCCTTCACCGGCCAGACGTTCCAGGAAGTGCAGAACGCCTTCTGCCGCATCGTCGACGAGACCAACGGTCAGGAGCTGGCCCGCTACACGCTGGACGGCGGCGGCCAGTACACGGCGCAGATCATGGCGAAGGTGCACCGCGCGGGCGGTGGCTGGCAGATGACGGCTCTGGGCAACCCGGCCAACGGCCGGACCTTCCAGGACCTGATGCCGGCGATCCTGCCGCACCTGTAGGCACCGCACGGGCAAGTACCGGCCCGACGAACGCGTACGAGCAGCTCCCGGAGGCACCCGCCGCCGGGAGCTGCGGCCATGGCGGGGCACCGCAACGCAGGGCACCACAACGAACGTCGAGGGGACAGGGCGATGACGGCCGAGCTGGTCCGGGGGCAGAACCACACGTTGCCCCAGACCCGTCTGGAGATCAGGGTGTCGGCGGGCTCACCCGTCGTGGCCGGGGCCACGCTCGGGGACGAGCGGGGCACGGTCCGCGGCGCCGGGTGGATCGCCCATCCCGCCTCGCACCGGGTTCCCGGACTGGAGGTGTCCCGGCAGGCGGCGGCCGACCACCGGCTGGCCGTGGACCTGGACGCCCTGCCCGCCGAGGTGCACCGGGTCACCGTGGTCCTGGCACTGCCCATGGGAGCCGGACGGCCGGTCAGCTTCGGCGCTGTCGCCGCGCCCTTCGTCGCCGTCACCGGACTCGACGGCACCGAGATAGCCACGTTCACCCTCACCGGACTGGACACCGAGTCGGCCGTGTCCGCCCTGGAGCTGTACCGCCGTCAGGGCGCCTGGAAGGTCCGCGCCGTCGGCCAGGGCTACGCCGCCGGGCTCGCGGGTCTGTTCGCCGACCAGGGGGTCGCGGAGGCGGTGGAGACCGCCGCCGCCATCCAGGAGGCCGTCGCCTCCGGGCTCGCCCGTTCCGTGACACCGCCGCCCCGGGCCACCGAGGGTGAGCGGGTGCGCCACCCCGCGGGCCCGGCCGCCGCAGGAGCACAGGCCCCGGCATCGCCGTCCCCCGAGGCGCCTGAGGCACAGCAGCCCCCTGAGCCGCTGGGCGACCCCACGAGCCCGCGCACGGAGGCTCCCGGCGGCCCCATCGACTACGCGCACCCCCGGCGCCGGACCTCGGCGCCGCCCCCGCCGCCTCCGACGGCGCCACCTGCGGAGCCCGGGCAGCCCGCGCGGCCCGTCGCCGGTGACGCCACCGGCTGGTCCATGGACGAGCGTCTCTACAACCAGATCTGGGGCATGTTCGAGGACCTCGCCCGCGCCGTCGCCGCCTGTCGCAGCGCCGTCGACTTCGCCGAGTCCCGGATGGACCAGGAGCTGGAACGGACCCTTTCCGACCCGCGCAACCGCATCGGCGGCGCGGGCGACCGTGCCCGGGAGGCGGCCCGGGCCAAGCGCGACGAACTCGCCGGGCGGGCACGGGAGGCGCTGGAGCGCGATCTCGCCCAGCTCGCCGCCGAGTCCGCTGTCGTGGAGCCCGCTCTCCCCGCGGCCTACGCGGGCTGGGACAACCCCGTCTGGCACGGCTACCGCGTCCCGATGGAGATCCCGATGGCCCTGCGCATCGGAGACCTCAATCTGAGCGAGGCCCCCGATCTGCGCATCCCGCTGCTGGTGCGGCTTCCCCTGGAGCGCGGGATCTGGATCGACAGCGGGCGTACGGCCTCCGAGGTGGCTGCCTCGACGACCGGGGACCAGCTGCGTGGCCTGGCCATGGAGACCGCGGTCACCCTGGCCGCGCGGCTGCTCGCGGTCTACCCGGCGGACGAGTTCTCCGTGCACGTCATCGACCCGGCCGGTTCCGCCGCGGGACCGCTCTCGCCCCTTGTCGGATCCGGGGTTCTCGCCGGTCCGCCGGCCGCCGGGGCCGGAGGCGTGGCGTCGGTCCTCGCCCATCTCACCCGGCGCGTCGACCTGGTGCAGATGGCGATCAGGGCCGGCGCCGCGGACGCGCTGCCCCCGGACCTCGACACGGGGGAGCATCTGCTGATCGTCAACGACTTCCCGCACGGCTTCGACGACAGGGCCGTCACCCAGCTGCGCTATCTGGCCGACGAGGGCCCCTCGGTCGGGGTGCACCTGCTGATGGTGGCGGACCGCGAGGACGCCCGTGCCTACGGCCCCGTGCTCGACCCGCTGTGGCGGTCCCTGCTGCGGATCACCCCCGTGGCCGACGATCACCTCGCCGACCCCTGGGTGGGCCACGCGTGGACGTACGAGCCGCTGAGGACGCCGCAGGGCAGCCGGGTCCTGGAGCAGGTGCTCGCCCTGGTGGCCGAGGCGCGGCGTGGAGGCCGCCGCTGAGACGGGGTGACAGCGGATCACGGATCCCGTCCAACTGCTCCGACCTGGCTTTTTGATCATCACTTGGCACGGACTTTACCTTTTCTTGGTGCTTCCTGTACTGTCCTTGGTGCGGAGGGGAGTACTCCCGATCGCGGCGTTCCCGTCAGTACGGACTGTGACCGGTCCCGGGGCGTCGGCCCGGCGCGCATCCCGCGCTCCCGGGTGGAAGAGACCTCCGGCAGCGACGACGCTGATCTATAGCCGTAGCGAACTGCCGGAGGCGCAGTGGACGTTTCATGGACCCTTTGGACGCTGACCATTCTCGGTCTCGTCGCCCTCATCTCCGTCGACTTCTTCATCGGGCGCAAGCCTCATGACGTGTCGACCAAGGAAGCCGGAATCTGGACCATCGTCTGGATCACCCTGGCCGCTCTCTTCGGACTGGGCCTGCTGGTCTTCGGCGAGAGTCAGGCCTCGGGAGAGTTCTTCGCCGGCTTCATCACCGAGAAGTCGCTCAGTGTCGACAACCTCTTCGTCTTCGTCCTGATCATGGCGAAGTTCTCGGTGCCCTCCCACCTCCAGCAGCGGGTGCTGCTCGTCGGTGTGCTGATCGCGCTGGTGCTGCGGGCGATCTTCATCGCCGCCGGCGCCGCGGTCATCGCCAACTTCTCGTGGGTCTTCTACATCTTCGGCGCGTTCCTGATCTACACCGCCTGGAAGCTGATCCAGGAGGCGCGGGCCGACGAGGAGGAGGACGACTTCGAGGAGAACCGTCTCCTGAAGTCGATCGAGCACCGCTTCGGTGTCGCCGACAAGTACCACGGGACCAAGCTCTTCATCCGGAACAACGGCAAGCGCATCATGACCCCCCTGATGGTGGTCATGCTCGCCATCGGCACCACCGATGTGCTCTTCGCGCTGGACTCCATCCCGGCGATCTTCGGCCTGACCCAGGACCCGTACATCGTCTTCACCGCGAACGCCTTCGCCCTGATGGGCCTGCGTCAGCTGTACTTCCTCATCGGCGGTCTGCTGAAGAAGCTGGTCCACCTCAGCTACGGGCTCTCGGTGATCCTCGGGTTCATCGGCGTCAAGCTGGTGCTGCACGCCCTGCACGAGTC
Source organism: Streptomyces sp. Alt3 (assembly GCF_030719215.1). Classification (NCBI taxonomy): domain Bacteria; kingdom Bacillati; phylum Actinomycetota; class Actinomycetes; order Kitasatosporales; family Streptomycetaceae; genus Streptomyces; species Streptomyces glycanivorans. The sequence goes on from NZ_CP120983.1 coordinate 6,335,782, forward strand.
CGGGGTGCACGTCCCGGAGATCTCCATCCCGTTCTCCCTCACCGTCATCTGCGGCGTCCTGGTGATCACCACGATCACCAGCCTCATCGCCACCAGGAAGCAGGAAGCGGCCGAGAAGGACGCGGGGAAGCGCCCGGAGACGGGCGAGCAGACGGACAGCAGCGAGAACGTCGGCGCGGAGAAGTAGCGCCGGGCGGACACACCGACGGCCGGGGCCCCGAGGGGCACCCGGCCGTCGGCCGTCCCAAGGGGTCACCAGCCGCGCTCACGCCACTGCGGCAGGTGAGGGCGCTCGGCGCCGAGCGTGGTGTCGTGACCGTGCCCCGGGTAGACCCACGTCTCGTCCGGCAGCCGGTCGAACAGCTTGGTCTCCACGTCGTGGAGCAGGCTCGCGAACGCCTCCGGGTCCTTGTGCGTATTGCCTACGCCGCCGGGGAAGAGGCAGTCCCCCGTGAACACGTGCGGGGCTCCGTGCGGGGCGTCGTACACCAGGGCGATGGACCCCGGGGTGTGGCCGGTCAGGTGCCTGGCGGTCAGCGTGACCCGGCCCACCCGGATCGTGCCGTCGTCCTCGACGAGCTCGTCGGTGGGGACCGGGATGCCCTCGGCGTCGTACCTCCCGGCGTACGTCCGCGCCCCGGTGGCCGCGACCACCTCGCCGAGGGCCTGCCAGTGGTCACCGTGCCGGTGCGTCGTGACGACCGAGGCGATGCCGTCCTCGCCGATCAGCCGCAGCAGGACGCCGGCCTCGGCGGCCGCGTCGATCAGGAGCTGCTCGCCGGTGGCCCGGCAGCGCAGCAGATAGGCGTTGTTGTTCATCGGGCCGACGGCGACCTTGGAGATCATCAGATCCGTCAGCTCGTGCACATCGGCAGGTCCGCCGACCTTGACCGTTCCGCTGTACGTCATGTGACGCAGCCTATAGCGGGGGCAGCGCCGGGAGACCGCCGCCGTCCACCGTCAGTGCCGAGCCGTCACGGCGTCCGCAGAGCCAGCCCAGGATGTCGGTGGCCGTTCCCCGGACGGTGACCGCGGCGCCGTCGGAGCCGCCGCCCGTGGTCCACAGCTGTCCGTCCTCGGTGACCGCGGTCGTGGGGACGACGTCGGGGTGCCCCGCGAACCGCTGCGCCAGGAAGTCGTTCTCCCGGATCACGAACTCCTCCGGCAGGGCCTCCAGCTCGTACCCCACCCCCAGGTCGACGTGGTGCAGCTCCACCTCGATCAGGCGGCGGAAAGGAATCCGGGACGCCGAATCCGTCACACCGTTGCGCAGGGTGACCGTGCGTTCCCGGTCCGCCGGCGCCTCGGCCACGGCGATGAAGGCCGCGGCGCTCGCCCGCAGGTCGGCGACCTGCTCGGCCAGGGGCCGGGGGGCGTCACGCTCGATGTCGGCGTCCCGGGTTTCGCTGTTCGCGTACATCGGGCGCCCCTGGAGAACATTTGCGAGGGCGTCGGCGTTACGTGACAGGTGGGCAAGAACATGGCCGCGGCTCCAGCCCGGCAGACGCGACGGCTCGGCAAGGAAGCCGTCGTCCATCTTGCCCGTGGCACCGAGCAGCCGATCGGTCGCTTCACGTACAGCTTCCAGGTCGCGCGCATGATCAGTCATGGGCCGAGCGTAGACCCCGCCACTCGTTCGGGTGATGGAGTCTTCGGTCGACCGTAAATCGAATGCGCGTGCTATACGCTCGGAGTCGAAAGCTTCGTACATCGCTGTGGCGCCCCCCATACCCTGGGACAGGGGCTCAGTTCCCCCACTTCTCTCCAGAAAGGTGCGGACCGGCGTGGCCGACCGTCTCATCGTCCGTGGCGCGCGCGAGCACAACCTGAAGAACGTCTCGCTCGATCTCCCCCGTGACTCCCTCATCGTCTTCACCGGGCTCTCCGGATCGGGCAAGTCGTCGCTCGCGTTCGACACGATCTTCGCCGAGGGCCAGCGGCGCTACGTGGAATCGCTCTCCTCGTACGCCCGGCAGTTCCTCGGCCAGATGGACAAGCCGGACGTGGACTTCATCGAAGGCCTCTCGCCCGCCGTCTCCATCGACCAGAAGTCGACCTCGCGCAACCCGCGCTCGACGGTCGGCACCATCACCGAGGTCTACGACTACCTCCGGCTGCTCTTCGCCAGGATCGGCAAGCCGCACTGCCCCGAGTGCCACCGGCCGATCTCGCGCCAGTCACCGCAGGCCATCGTGGACAAGGTGCTCGGGCTGCCCGAGGGCAGCCGTTTCCAGGTGCTCTCGCCGCTGGTGCGGGAGCGCAAGGGAGAGTTCGTCGACCTCTTCGGCGACCTCCAGACCAAGGGCTACAGCAGGGCCAGGGTCGACGGCGAGACCATCCAGCTGTCCGAGCCGCCCAAGCTGAAGAAGCAGGAGAAGCACACCATCGAGGTGGTCATCGACCGCCTCACGGTGAAGGACAGCGCCAAGCGCCGGCTGACCGACTCCGTCGAGACGGCGCTGGGCCTCTCCGGCGGCATGGTCGTGCTCGACTTCGTCGACCTCGAGGCGGACGACCCCGAGCGCGAGCGGATGTACTCCGAGCACCTCTACTGCCCGTACGACGACCTCTCCTTCGAGGAGCTGGAGCCCCGCTCCTTCTCCTTCAACAGCCCCTTCGGTGCCTGCCCCGACTGCACGGGCATCGGTACGCGCATGGAGGTCGACCCGGACCTGATCGTCCCGGACGAGGAGAAGTCCCTCGACGAGGGCGCGATCCACCCCTGGTCCCACGGCCACACCAAGGAGTACTTCGGGCGCCAGATCACCGCCCTGGCCGAGGCGCTGGGATTCCGCACGGACATCCCCTGGGCGGGACTGCCGCAGCGCGCCAAGAAGGCGCTGCTCCACGGCCACAAGATCCAGACCGAGGTCCGCTACCGCAACAGGTACGGGCGCGAGCGCGCCTACACCACCCCCCGTTTCGAGGGTGCCGTCCAGTACGTCAAGCGGCGCCACTCCGAGGCGGAGAGTGACTCCAGCAGGGAGCGCTTCGAGGGCTACATGCGCGAGGTGGCCTGCCCGACCTGTGAGGGCACCCGGCTCAAGCCGCTGGTCCTCGCGGTGACGGTGATGGAGAAGTCCATCGCCGAGGTCGCCGCGATGTCGATCAGCGAGTGCGCCGAGTTCCTCGGCCGCCTCAAGCTGAACGCCCGCGACAAGAAGATCGCCGAGCGGGTACTCAAGGAGGTCAACGAGCGGCTGAAGTTCCTCGTCGACGTCGGCCTCGACTACCTCTCGCTGAACCGCGCCGCAGGCACCCTGTCCGGCGGCGAGGCGCAGCGCATCCGGCTCGCCACCCAGATCGGCTCCGGCCTCGTCGGCGTGCTGTACGTCCTGGACGAGCCGTCCATCGGCCTGCACCAGCGCGACAACCACCGGCTGATCGAGACCCTGGTCCGGCTCCGGGACATGGGCAACACGCTCATCGTCGTCGAGCACGACGAGGACACGATCAAGGTCGCCGACTGGGTCGTCGACATCGGCCCCGGCGCGGGTGAGCACGGCGGCAAGGTCGTCCACTCCGGATCGCTCGAGGACCTGCTGGCCAACGAGGACTCGATCACCGGCCAGTACCTCTCGGGCAGGAGGGCCATCGCGATGCCGGACACCCGGCGTCCGGTCGACCCGAAGCGCCGGCTCACGGTCCACGGTGCCCGGGAGAACAACCTCCAGGACATCGACGTCTCCTTCCCGCTAGGTGTGCTCACGGCGGTCACCGGTGTCTCCGGCTCCGGGAAGTCGACCCTGGTCAACGACATCCTGTACACGCATCTGGCGCGTGAGCTCAACGGCGCCAAGTCGGTGCCCGGACGGCACACCCGGGTCGACGGCGACGACCTCGTCGACAAGGTCGTGCACGTCGACCAGTCGCCGATCGGCCGCACGCCCCGCTCCAACCCGGCCACGTACACCGGGGTCTTCGACCACGTCCGAAGGCTGTTCGCCGAGACGATGGAGGCGAAGGTGCGCGGCTACCTGCCGGGCCGCTTCTCCTTCAACGTCAAGGGCGGCCGCTGCGAGAACTGCTCCGGCGACGGCACCATCAAGATCGAGATGAACTTCCTGCCCGACGTGTACGTCCCGTGCGAGGTCTGCCACGGCGCGCGCTACAACCGGGAGACGCTGGAGGTGCACTACAAGGGCAAGTCCATCGCCGAGGTGCTGGACATGCCGATCGAGGAGGGCCTGGAGTTCTTCGAGGCCGTCCCGACGATCGCGCGCCACCTGCGCACGCTCGACGAGGTGGGTCTCGGGTACGTCAGGCTCGGCCAGTCCGCGCCGACGCTCTCCGGCGGCGAGGCGCAGCGGGTGAAGCTGGCGAGCGAGCTGCAGAAGCGCTCCACCGGCCGCACGGTCTACGTCCTGGACGAGCCGACGACCGGTCTGCACTTCGAGGACATCAGCAAGCTCATCTCGGTCCTCTCGGGCCTGGTCGACAAGGGCAACACGGTGATCGTCATCGAGCACAACCTCGATGTCGTCAAGACCGCCGACTGGGTCGTCGACATGGGTCCCGAAGGCGGCAACGGCGGCGGTCTGGTCGTCGCCGAGGGCACCCCGGAGCACATCGCCTCGGTGCCGGCCAGCCACACCGGGAAGTTCCTCCAGGACATCCTGGGCGCGGACCGGATCGGTGAGGCCGCAGTGCCCGCCGCCCGGAAGGCCCGCAAGGCACCCGCGAAGAAGGCCGTCGCCGCCAAGGCGGCCACGGCTCGTAGGACGGCCACGGCCAGGACGGCCGGGAAGGCGGCTGCCGAGCAGCCCGCGCCGAAGAAGGCCGCCCGCGCGCGGAAGGCCTGACGGTCCGGTTCCGGGGCGGCATCCGTATCAGGGTGCCGCCCCGGCCCTCGTCATGGCTTCTCCGGCGGGCGGACGGCCGCGGCGACCGTCGCCGCCCGTCGGCGCTCCCCGGGCCCGGTCGAGGAGCCGTCGTTCTCCGCCGGTATCGTCGGGTCTGTCGCCCGTGCCTTCGGCCGGGGCCTGTGCCCGGAGTCCGCGGCACCGTGTGCCCGGACGGTGACGGCGGCTCTCTGTCCCCCCGACCAGTGGAGACCGCATGTCCGGCCTGCCCGCCGCCCGCCGCACCGTACTGAAGGGCGCCGCTCTCGCCGGTGCCGCCGGGCTGGGAGCCGCGGCCTGCTCCACCGACTCGAAGCTCGGCCACGCGCAGACGCCCACGCCCACCGCGCCCGTGGAGCTCGGCGCCGCGGAGGAGGTTCCGGTCGGCGGGGCGAAGCTCTACCGCGAGCAGCGCGTCGTGGTGAGCTGCCAGGCCGCCGGCCGGTACAAGGCCTTCAGCGCGCAGTGCACGCACGCCGGCTGCCTCCTCGACAAGGTCGAGGGCAACGAGGGCAACTGCCCGTGCCATGGCAGCCGCTTCGACATGACCACGGGCAAGGCGCTGCAGGGCCCCGCCACCGTGCCCCTGCCCTCCGTCCCGCTGAAGATCGAGGGCGGGAAGCTGGTCGCGGGCCCCGACGCCTGACCGTCACACCCGCCGCCGCGGTCCGTCCCGGCGACCGCACGGCCCGTCCCGCGGGCTGCCGCGGTCCGTCCCGGAAATGCCGCTCTGTCACCGCCCGCAAGTAGGGTGTGAGACATGGCAGACCCCTCCAGCTACCGCCCCAAGCCGGGACAGATCCCCGACTCCCCGGGGGTCTACAAATTCCGCGACGAGCACCGCCGGGTGATCTACGTCGGGAAGGCCAAGAACCTGCGCCAGCGCCTGGCCAACTACTTCCAGGACCTGGCCGGCCTGCACCCGCGTACCCGCACGATGGTCACCACGGCCGCTTCCGTGGAATGGACCGTCGTCTCCACCGAGGTCGAGGCACTTCAGCTGGAGTACTCCTGGATCAAGGAGTTCGACCCCCGGTTCAACGTCAAGTACCGCGACGACAAGAGCTATCCCTACCTCGCGGTCACGCTCAACGAGGAGTTCCCGCGCGTCCAGGTCATGCGCGGCGCCAAGAAGAAGGGCGTGCGCTACTTCGGTCCGTACGGCCACGCCTGGGCGATCCGCGAGACCGTCGACCTGATGCTCAGGGTCTTCCCCGTGCGCACCTGCTCCGCCGGTGTCTTCAAGAACGCCGAGCGGACCGGCCGCCCCTGCCTCCTCGGTTACATCGGCAAGTGCTCCGCCCCCTGCGTCGGACGCGTCACCCCAGAGGAACACCGGGACCTCGCCGAGGACTTCTGCGACTTCATGGCGGGCCGCACCGGCACGTACATCCGCCGCCTGGAGAAGGACATGATGCAGGCGGCCGAGGAGATGGAGTACGAGCGCGCGGCCCGGCTGCGCGACGACGCGGAGGCGCTGAAACGCGCCATGGAGAAGAGCGCGGTCGTCCTCGCCGACGCCACGGACGCCGACCTGATCGCCGTCGCCGAGGACGAGCTCGAAGCCGCCGTCCAGATCTTCCACGTCCGCGGCGGACGTGTGCGCGGCCAGCGCGGCTGGGTCACCGACAAGGTCGAGGCCGTCGACACGGCGGGCCTGGTGGAACACGCGCTCCAGCAGCTGTACGGGGAGGAGGCGGGCGACTCCGTCCCCAAGGAGGTGCTGGTCCCGGCGCTCCCCGAGGACCCCGACGCCGTGTCCCAGTGGCTCGCGGACCGCAGGGGGTCGCAGGTCAGCCTGCGCATCCCGCAGCGGGGCGACAAGAAGGACCTGATGATCACGGTCCAGCGCAACGCCCAGCAGGCGCTGGGGCTGCACAAGACCAGGCGGGCGTCCGACCTCACGACCCGTTCCCGGGCCCTGGAGGAGATCGCCGAGGCGCTCGGTCTCGGCACCGCTCCGCTGCGCGTCGAGTGCTTCGACATCTCACACCTCCAGGGTGACGACGTGGTCGCGTCGATGGTGGTCTTCGAGGACGGGCTCGCGCGCAAGAGCGAGTACCGCCGCTTCCAGATCAAGGGGTTCGAGGGCCAGGACGACGTCCGGTCCATGCACGAGGTCATCGGCCGCCGCTTCAAGCGCTACCTCCAGGAGAAGGAGCGGACGGGGGAGTGGGAGGAGACCCCTGCACCCACCGGCCCCGTTCCCGCCCCGCCCGCGCCAGGGACGGCGGAGCCCGTCTCCGTCAGCGACGAACCCCGCGACGAACCCCGCGAGGACGACGGCCGTCCCAAGCGCTTCGCCTACCCGCCGCAGCTCGTCGTCGTCGACGGAGGGCAGCCCCAGGTCGCGGCGGCCAAGCGTGCCCTGGACGAGCTGGGCATCGACGACATCGCCGTCTGCGGTCTCGCCAAGCGCCTCGAAGAGGTCTGGCTGCCCGACGACGACGACCCGGTGGTCCTGCCCCGCTCCAGCGAGGGCCTCTACCTCCTCCAGCGCATCCGGGACGAGGCCCACCGCTTCGCCATCACCTACCAGCGGGCCAAGCGGGCCAAGCGGATCCGCAGCAGTCCCCTGGACGACGTGCCGGGCCTCGGCGACACCCGCAAGCAGGCGCTGATCAAGCACTTCGGCTCCGTCAAGAAGCTGCGGCAGGCGACAATCGACGAGATCTGCGAGGTGCCGGGGATAGGGCGCAGGACCGCCGAATCGGTGGCCGTCGCCTTCGCGGCGGCCGCCCCGGCCGCACCCGCCGTGAACACCGCCACAGGAGAGATCATTGAAGAGGACGACGGGGGCAGCCGGACATGACCGAACACGCGCGTGAACACCAGGACGACCGCGGCCGAGCAGACGGAGCAGAAGACGTGAGTACGGGAAGCACCACGGAGAAGGCCGAGGCCGCGACGCAGGCCATTCCCGAGCTGGTGATCATCTCCGGAATGTCGGGCGCCGGGCGCAGCACCGCGGCCAAGTGTCTGGAGGACCTCGGCTGGTTCGTCGTCGACAACCTGCCGCCCGCACTGATCCCCACGATGGTGGAGCTCGGCGCCCGCTCCCAGGGCAACGTCGCCCGCATCGCCGTCGTCGTCGACGTACGGGGCCGTCGCTTCTTCGACAACCTCAGGGAGTCCCTCGCGGACCTGGAGTCCAAGCACGTCACCCGGCGGATCGTCTTCCTGGAGTCCTCCGACGACGCCCTCGTACGCCGTTTCGAATCGGTCCGCCGCCCGCACCCGCTCCAGGGCGACGGCCGGATCGTCGACGGCATCGAGGCCGAGCGTGACCTGCTGCGTGAGCTGCGCGGCGATGCCGACCTCGTCATCGACACCTCCAGCCTCAACGTCCACGAGCTGCGGGCCAAGATGGACGCGCAGTTCGCCGGTGACGAGGAGCCGGAGCTGCGGGCGACCGTGATGTCGTTCGGCTTCAAGTACGGACTGCCGGTCGACGCCGACCTCGTCGTCGACTGCCGCTTCCTGCCCAACCCGCACTGGGTCCCGGAGCTCCGCCCCTTCACCGGGCTCAACGAGGAGGTGTCCGACTACGTCTTCGACCAGCCGGGCGCCAAGGAATTCCTCAACCAGTACACGGAACTGCTGCAGCTCATCGCCGCCGGCTACCGCCGCGAGGGCAAGCGCTACGTGACGATCGCCGTCGGGTGCACGGGCGGCAAGCACCGTTCCGTCGCGATGTCGGAGAAGCTGGCCGCCCGGCTGGCCACCGAAGGGATCGAGACCGTCCTCGTCCACCGGGACATGGGGCGCGAGTGACCAGTCGCAATCTGCGTCAGCGCCGGCTGAGCAGGGCCACGGCCGCGCTCTCCGGCCGCAAGCGCGGCGCGCAGCCCAAGGTCGTCGCCCTCGGCGGCGGCATGGGGCTGTCCGCCTCGCTCACGGCGCTGCGCCGGATCACCGGCGACCTGACGGCCGTGGTGACCGTCGCCGACGACGGCGGCTCCAGCGGCCGGCTGCGCGAGGAACTCGGTGTCCTGCCTCCGGGCGACCTCCGCAAGGCCCTCGCCGCGCTCTGCGGGGACGACGAGTGGGGCCAGACATGGGCCCGGGTCATCCAGCACCGCTTCGAGTCCAAGGGCGACCTGCACGAGCACGCCGTGGGCAATCTGCTCATCGTCGCCCTCTGGGAGCAGCTGGGCGACCATGTGCAGGCCCTCGACCTGGTCGGCAAGCTGCTCGGAGCACACGGCAGGGTGCTGCCGATGTCCGCCGTCCCCCTGGAGCTCCAGGCGCTGGTGAGGGGCCACGACCCGCAGCGCCCCGATGACACGGTCACCGTGCGCGGGCAGGCGACGGTGGCGCTGACCCCCGGGGAGGTGCAGTCCGTCCACGTCGTCCCGGCCGATCCGCCCGCCGTCCCCGAGGCGGTGGCCGCTGTGCTCGACGCCGATTGGGTGGTTCTCGGTCCGGGGTCCTGGTTCTCCTCCGTGATTCCGCATCTACTGGTGCCCGAGCTGCTCGACGCACTGGTGACCACGAAGGCCCGCAAGGTCCTCTCGTTGAACCTCGCACCGCAGCCCGGTGAAACAGATGGCTTCTCACCGCAGCGTCATTTGGAGGTTTTGGGACGACACGCCCCTAAACTCGCCATGGACGTGGTGCTGGCCGATCAGGCCGCCGTGCCTGACCGTGAGTCCCTCGCAGACGCCGCCCAGCGGCTCGGAGCCGCGGTCGAGCTGGCTCCCGTGGCCTCACCCGACGGCGTTCCGATTCATGATCCGGAGCTGTTGGCCGCCGCGTACGACCGTATTTTTCGGATGCATGGAAGGATCGGCCCATGGCGATGACGCCAGCGGTGAAGGACGAAATCTCTCGGCTTCCCGTGACACGGACCTGCTGCAGAAAGGCAGAGGTCTCGGCGATCCTCCGGTTCGCGGGCGGGCTGCACCTGGTGAGCGGCCGGATCGTGATCGAGGCCGAGCTGGACACGGGGAACGCGGCACGCCGGCTCAAGCGGGACATCCTGGAGATCTTCGGACACAGCTCGGAGCTGATCGTGATGGCTCCCGGCGGTCTGCGCCGCGGTTCCCGGTTCGTCGTGAGGGTGGTGGCGGGCGGGGATCAGCTGGCCCGCCAGACCGGTCTGGTGGACGGCCGCGGCCGTCCCATCCGCGGTCTGCCGCCGCAGGTGGTCTCGGGGGCCACCTGCGACGCCGAGGCCGCCTGGCGCGGAGCCTTCCTGGCCCACGGCTCGCTCACCGAGCCGGGCCGTTCCTCCTCGCTGGAGGTGACCTGCCCCGGCCCGGAGGCCGCCCTCGCCCTGGTGGGCGCGGCCCGCAGGCTCTCCATCGCTGCCAAGGCCCGCGAGGTCCGGGGTGTGGACCGCGTCGTCGTCCGCGACGGTGACGCGATCGGCGCTCTGCTGACCCGTCTGGGAGCCCACGACGCGGTGCTGGCCTGGGAGGAGCGCCGCATGCGGCGCGAGGTCCGTGCCACGGCCAACCGGCTCGCCAACTTCGACGACGCCAACCTCCGCCGCTCCGCCCGCGCCGCGGTCGCCGCGGGCGCCCGGGTGGGGCGCGCGCTGGAGATCCTGGGCGAGGAGGTTCCGGAGCACCTCGCGGCCGCCGGACGGCTGAGGATGGAGCACAAGCAGGCCTCCCTGGAGGAGCTGGGGGCGCTCGCCGACCCGCCGCTGACCAAGGACGCGGTCGCCGGCCGCATCCGGCGCCTGCTGGCCATGGCCGACAAGCGTGCCCAGGACCTCGGTATCCCGGGCACGGAGGCGACTCTGGGCGAGGAGCTGGCCGACGGCCTCGTGGGCTGACAGCCGAGGAACTGCTGCCCCGGCCGCCTTCCGGTGGCCGGGGCAGTTCCGTGCCGGGCGGGAGGCGGTGGCGGGCTCCTATTCCGGGCCGCCTGGGCGGGAACCATTTCGAAATCGGCCGGAGAGCATTTTCGGAATTGGCAGGCGCGATCCGCTCGACATCGGCGCGCTCGGCGATCCGCTCGACGTGAATGAGTCGGCCTTGCGCGGCCGGTATGAGTGTAGCCCCGCACGAATGAGCGGCGTGCTCCGCGGTTCGTCACACGAGTGCTCCGGAAGTGTGCAGGCCGCCCGGAGTTTTTATCGATTGAGTAGCACTCCGCACAATTGAGCGGCCGGTTCGTGCGGAAACTCGACCGGTGTCCGTCGCCGCCGCGGGGATCCGGCGGAACCGTCCGGGCCGGGCCCGCGTCCGTGACTCCCGGTGATGACGCGCCGACAGCCGTCTTCGTCCGCCCGTCGGCTGCAAGGGGACCGGATCCGGGGGGTGTTGACGCTTCGTGACCACGTTCCGCCGGTATCCGCGTCGTCGTCCTCCCGGGCCGGAATACGGCCGGAATCCGCTGCTCCTACTCGGGAGTAAGGACATCCCTCTTCGCACCACTGCTCTCGATGTCACTCCTGAGGCCTCGGAGAGGTAGGGTCGGAGGCGGTCGGGGACATCCCTATAAAACTCGCCGGCATCGAAACCGGCGTTCCTAACGAGGAGATCGGTTCGTGACGATCCGCGTAGGCATCAACGGCTTTGGCCGCATCGGTCGTAACTACTTCCGCGCGCTGCTGGAGCAGGGTGCGGACATCGAGATCGTGGCTGTCAACGACCTGGGTGACACTGCGACCACGGCTCACCTGCTGAAGTACGACACCATTCTGGGTCGTCTCAAGGCAGAGGTCAGCCACACCGCCGACACCATCACCGTCGACGGTCACACCATCAAGGTGCTCTCCGAGCGCAACCCGGCCGACATCCCGTGGGGTGAGCTGGGCGTCGACATCGTCATCGAGTCGACCGGCATCTTCACGAAGAAGGCCGACGCCGAGAAGCACATCGCCGGTGGCGCGAAGAAGGTCCTCATCTCGGCTCCGGCCAAGGACGAGGACATCACCATCGTGATGGGCGTCAACCAGGACAAGTACGACGCGGCCAACCACCACGTCATCTCCAACGCCTCCTGCACCACCAACTGTGTGGCGCCGATGGCCAAGGTTCTCGACGAGAACTTCGGCATCGTCAAGGGCCTGATGACGACGGTCCACGCGTACACGAACGACCAGCGCATCCTGGACTTCCCGCACTCGGACCTGCGTCGCGCCCGTGCCGCCGCCGAGAACATCATCCCGACCACGACGGGCGCCGCCAAGGCGACCGCCCTGGTCCTCCCGCAGCTCAAGGGCAAGCTCGACGGCATCGCGATGCGCGTCCCGGTCCCGACCGGCTCCGCCACCGACCTGGTCGTGACGCTGCAGCGCGAGGTCACCAAGGACGAGGTCAACGCCGCGTTCAAGAAGGCCTCCGAGGACGGCGACCTCAAGGGTTACCTGGCCTACACCGAGGACCCGATCGTCTCCTCGGACATCGTCAGCGACCCGGCGTCCTGCACCTTCGACTCCTCCCTGACCATGGTCCAGGAGGGCAACTCGGTGAAGATCCTCGGCTGGTACGACAACGAGTGGGGTTACTCCAACCGCCTCGTCGACCTGACCGTCTTCGTCGGCGGCCAGCTCTGATCCTAGGATCGGCAGGCATCCAGGTGTGATGTGAAGGGGCTCGGACGGCGCGACGCGGCGCCGTTCGAGCCCCCTCGCATGCTCATCAGTCCTTCCAAGGAGTATGGGAACAGATGAAGACGATCGACGAACTTCTCGCCGAAGGGGTCGCGGGCAAGCGGGTATTCGTCCGTGCCGACCTCAACGTGCCGCTGGACGGCACCACGATCACCGACGACGGCCGCATCCGCGCCGTCAGCCCGACGGTCGCCGCGCTCGCCGAGGGCGGCGCGCGGGTCGTCGTCGCCTCCCACCTCGGCCGCCCCAAGGGCGCGCCGGACCCGGCGTTCTCGCTGGCCCCCGCCGCGGCCCGCCTGGGTGAGCTGCTCGGTGCCGAGGTCGCCTTCGCGACCGACACCGTCGGCGAGTCCGCCCGCACCACGGTCGCTGCTCTCGACGACGGCCAGGTCGCCGTCATCGAGAACCTCCGCTTCAACGCCGGCGAGACGTCGAAGGACGACGCCGAGCGCGGCGCCTTCGCCGATCAGCTCGCCGAGCTCGCCGACGTGTACGTGGGCGACGGCTTCGGCGCCGTCCACCGCAAGCACGCCTCGGTCTTCGACCTTCCGGCCCGGCTGCCGCACGCGGCAGGCGCCCTGATCGCCACCGAGGTCGGCGTCCTGAAGAAGCTCACCGAGGACGTCACGCGCCCCTACGCCGTGGTCCTCGGGGGCTCGAAGGTCTCCGACAAGCTCGGCGTCATCGACCACCTGCTGGAGAAGGCCGACCGCATCCTGATCGGCGGCGGCATGGCGTACACCTTCCTCAAGGCCCAGGGCCACGAGGTCGGCAGTTCGCTCCTCCAGGAGGACCAGATCCCGGCGGTGCTCGGATACCTCAGGCGTGCCGAGGAGAAGGGCGTGGAGTTCGTCCTCCCCGTCGACGTCGTCGTCTCGGAGAAGTTCCCGGACCTCAGGACCAAGGCCCCGAGCCACCCCAGCACGGTCGCGGCCGACGCCATCCCGGCCGGCGTGATGGGCCTGGACAACGGTCCGGAGACCAACAAGCTCTACGCCTCGAAGCTCGCCGACGCGGCCACCGTCTTCTGGAACGGCCCGATGGGTGTCTTCGAGCACCCCGACTACGCCGAGGGCACCAAGGCCGTGGCCCAGGCGCTCGTCGACTCCCCGGCCTTCAGCGTCGTCGGCGGCGGGGACTCCGCTGCCGCCGTCCGCATCCTGGGCTTCGACGAGAACGCATTCGGCCACATCTCGACCGGTGGCGGCGCCAGCCTCGAATACCTCGAAGGCAAGACGCTTCCCGGACTCGCCGCACTGGAGGACTGACCCCCGATGACCACCCGCACCCCGCTCATGGCGGGCAACTGGAAGATGAACCTCAACCACCTCGAGGCCATCGCGCACGTCCAGAAGCTCGCCTTCGCACTGGCCGACAAGGACTACGACGCCGTCGAGGTCGCCGTCCTGCCGCCCTTCACCGACCTGCGCTCCGTGCAGACGCTGGTCGACGGCGACAAGCTGAAGATCAAGTACGGCGCCCAGGACCTCTCCGCGCAGGACTCCGGCGCGTACACCGGTGAGATCTCCGGCCCGATGCTCGCCAAGCTGAAGTGCACCTTCGTCGCAGTCGGTCACAGCGAGCGCCGCCAGTACCACGGCGAGAACGACGAGATCTGCAACGCCAAGGTGAAGGCCGCCTACAAGCACGGCCTGACCCCGATCCTCTGCGTCGGCGAGGGCCTGGACATCCGCAAGGCCGGCGACCAGGTGTCCTACACCCTGGCGCAGCTCGACGGCGCGCTGAAGGACATCCCGGCCGAGCAGGCCGAGTCCATCGTGATCGCCTACGAGCCGGTCTGGGCCATCGGGACCGGCGAGGTCGCCACCCCCGAGGACGCCCAGGAGGTCTGCGGCGCGATCCGCCGCAGGCTCGCCGAGCTGTACTCGCAGGAGCTCGCCGACGCCGTCCGCATCCAGTACGGCGGCTCGGTGAAGTCGGGCAACGTCGCGGCCATCATGGCGCAGCCCGACGTGGACGGTGCCCTGATCGGCGGCGCCGCGCTGGACGCCGACGAGTTCGTCAAGATCGTCCGCTTCCGCGACCAGTAGGATCGTCCGCCTCCGCGACCGGTGAGTATGCGGTGGAGCGGATCCGTCGTACCCTTGCGGGGGCCGAGGGGGGTGTACCCCCGGGCCCCCGCTGTTCGTACATGCAGTCCTAGGAATTCCGGAAAGTAGGGACCAGCCGTGGTTTTGGCGTTCGAGATCGCCCTGATCGTCTTCAGCCTGCTGCTGATGCTGCTGGTGCTGATGCACAAGGGAAAGGGCGGCGGCCTCTCCGACATGTTCGGCGGTGGAATGCAGTCGTCCGTGGGCGGCTCGTCGGTCGCCGAGCGGAACCTCGACCGCATCACCGTCGTGGTCGGTCTGGCCTGGTTCGCATGCATTGTCGTCCTTGCTCTGCTCATCAAGCTGGACAGCTGACCCGTCGTCCGCGATTCCCGGTGAGGGTGTAACTCCTTTCACTGGACGCGCGTTGGGCCTTACGTAGACTGGGGCATCTTCGAGCACCATCACGCAGGGAGTTACGACCGTGGCAAGTGGCAACGCGATCCGGGGAAGCCGGGTCGGAGCGGGGCCGATGGGGGAGGCCGAGCGAGGCGAGTCCGCGCCGCGCCTCCGCATCTCCTTCTGGTGCTCGAACGGGCACGAGACGCAGCCCAGCTTCGCCCATGACGCGCAGGTACCGGAGACCTGGGACTGCCCGCGCTGCGGCTTCCCGGCCGGCCAGGACCAGGACAGCCCGCCGGCCCCGCCGCGCACCGAGCCGTACAAGACGCACCTGGCGTACGTACGCGAGCGGCGCAGCGACGCGGACGGTGAGGCGATCCTCGCCGAAGCCCTGGCGAAACTCCGCGGCGAGATCTAGAAGTTGTCCACCGGCCGGCCACCCCCTGGGTGACCGGCCGGAATCCGTATGCCCCCTCGTAGCCCGCCGTTGCCCCGCCGTACCCTCCAGATCAATTAGGTTGGAGGGGCAGCGGGGAAGGTTGCAGGTACGAGAAGAAGTGGGCGATTTCCGGGATGAACGCACAAAGCCGAACCAAGCTGAACCAGACGCCCGAGTGGGCGGCTCTCGGCAAGCACCGTGAGGAGTTCGGCGACACGCATCTGCGCCGGCTGTTCGCCGACGCGCCGGACCGCGGGACGGCGTACACCCTCCGGGTCGGCGACCTCCACATCGACTACTCCAAGCACCTGGTCACCGACGAGACGCTCCGTCTGCTGCGTGGCCTCGCGGACGCCACCGGAGTGGCCGGACTGCGGGACGCGATGTTCCGCGGCGAGAAGATCAACACCACGGAGGACCGCGCCGTCCTGCACACCGCGCTGCGCGCCCCGCGCGACGCCGTGATCGAGGTCGACGGCGAGAACGTCGTGCCGGCCGTGCACGCCGTGCTGGACAAGATGGCGTCCTTCGCAGACCGGGTCAGGGCCGGGGAGTGGACCGGTCACACCGGCAAGCCGGTCAAGAACATCGTGAACATCGGCATCGGTGGTTCCGACCTGGGCCCCGCCATGGCCTACGAGGTGCTGCGCTCCTTCACGGACCGCTCGCTCACGGTCCGCTTCGTGTCGAACGTCGACGGCGCCGACCTCCACGAGGCCGTTCGCGACCTGGACCCGGCCGAGACGCTGTTCGTCGTCGCGTCGAAGACCTTCACCACCATCGAGACCATCACCAACGCCACCTCCGCCCGCGACTGGCTCCTCACCGAGCTGAAGGTCGGTCAGGAAGCCGTCGCCAAGCACTTCGTGGCGCTCTCGACCAACGCCGAGAAGGTCACGGACTTCGGCATCGACACGGCCAACATGTTCGAGTTCTGGGACTGGGTCGGCGGCCGCTACTCCTACGACTCGGCGATCGGCCTCTCGCTGATGATCGCCATCGGTCCGGACCGGTTCCGCGAGATGCTCGACGGCTTCCACCTCGTCGACGAGCACTTCCGCACCGCGCCCGCCGAGGAGAACGTCCCGCTGCTGCTCGGCCTGCTGGGTGTCTGGTACGGCGCGTTCTTCGACGCGCAGTCCCACGCGGTACTGCCGTACAGCCACTACCTGTCCAAGTTCACCGCGTATCTGCAGCAGCTGGACATGGAGTCCAACGGCAAGTCCGTGGACAGGGACGGCAACCCGGTCGAGTGGCAGACCGGACCGGTCGTCTGGGGCACCCCCGGCACCAACGGGCAGCACGCCTACTACCAGCTGATCCACCAGGGCACGAAGGTCATCCCCGCCGACTTCATCGGCTTCGCCGCACCGGTCCACGACCTGCTGCCCGGGCTGATCGCCCAGCACGACCTGCTGATGGCCAACTTCTTCGCCCAGACGCAGGCGCTGGCCTTCGGCAAGACGCCCGACGAGGTGCGTGCGGAGGGCGTCGCCGAGGAGCTCGTCCCCCACAAGACGTTCCGCGGCAACCACCCGACGACCACGATCCTCGCCGAGCGGCTCACCCCGTCGGTGCTCGGCCAGCTGATCGCGCTGTACGAGCACAAGGTCTTCGTCCAGGGTGCCGTCTGGAACATCGACTCCTTCGACCAGTGGGGCGTCGAGCTGGGCAAGGTCCTCGCCAGGAAGATCGAGCCGGTCCTGACCCAGGGCACCGGCGGCGAACAGCTGGACAGTTCGACCGCCGCGCTCGTGTCGACCTACCGCTCGCTGCGGGGTCGCTGAGCCGTGTCCACGGGGGAGGGGAAGATACGTCTCAGGCCGCCGCGCAACACGCCCGCTCCCCGGGCCGTCGGCTGGTGGCGGGCCCGGTGGCTGCTGCTGACCGCGGCCCCGGTGGCGGTCCTGGGCGTCCTGGGCGCGCTCATCGCACCGGCCAGGTTCTGGCTGCTGGTGCCCGCCGCGGTACTTGCCGCGGCGGGCCTGTCGTGCGCCGTCCTCCTCCCCCTCTGGTGGTTCCGCACCCACCGCTGGGAGGTCACCGACGAAGCGGTCTACGTGAGCACCGGGGTCTTCCTGCGGGAATGGCGGATCGCGCCGATGTCACGCATCCAGACCGTGGACACCGTGCGGGGTCCCCTGGAACAGCTCTTCGGGCTGGCCACGGTCACCGTCACCACGGCGTCCGCCAAGGGCGCCGTACGGATCGAGGGGCTGACCCACGAGGTGGCCGCCGAACTCGCGGAGCGGCTGACCCTCATCACCCGGCACACCCCCGGGGACGCGACGTGAGCACGGCGGCCGACAGCGGCCCCGGCTGGCGGCGCGTCCATCCGCGTACGGTGCTGGTCACCGCGCTGGTCACGACCGGAGTCGCGCTCGGCGCCGCCGTGCCGGTGACCGTCGCCCTGGCCGGCCGCCTCGGATACGCGAGGGCCGTCGGCTGGGCCGTGGCGGGAGCCGTGCTGCTGATCGGCTGCGCGGCGGCCGGCGACCACGTGCGGTGGCGGCGCACCCGCTACCGGGTCGGTACCGAGCGCGTCGATCTCCACACCGGGCTGTTCCTGGTGAAGCGCCGTTCCCTGGCCCGCGAGCGGATCCGCAGCGTCGACCTCACCGCCCACCCGCTGCTGCGGATCCTGGGGCTGGTCTCGGTCCGCATCGGCACCGGCGAGCACACCGGTGGCGAGTCCACCCTGGAACTCGACCCCGTCGGCAGGGCCGAGGGTGAGCGGCTGCGCCGCGAACTCCTCGACCGTGTCACCGGCCCGGCCGCCGGCTCGCACCGCGAGGGCGCACTGGCCACCCTCGACATCCGCTGGATCCGCTACGCGCCCGTCTCCTTCGTCGCGCCCATGCTGGGCGGAGCCGCGGCCGGCGGCGTGATGCAGATCAGCGAGTGGGCGGGAGTGCAGGCCGAGGTGATCGACTGGATCGCCGACCGCTTCCGGGACACCCCGCTGGTCCAGGCGATCCTGATCCTGGTCGCCGCGGCCCTGGTCGCCGGTGTCGTAGGGGCTCTCGGGCTCTGGACCGAGATGTGGTGGAACTACCGCCTGGAGCGTGAACCGGGCGGCACCCTGCGGGTCACTCGCGGACTGCTGACCTCGCGCTCCCTGTCCGTCGAGGAGCGCCGGCTGCGCGGGGTGGACCTGGTGGAGCCGCTGGGCGTACGGCTGACGGGCGCCGCCCGGCTGGACGCGATCACGACGGGTCTGGCCAAGGACGAGGAGGCGCACGGCGCCGACCACGACACCCTCCTGCCGGTCGCGCCCCGCCCGCTGGCCGAGGCCATCGCCGCCGAGGTGCTGCGCGAGCCCGGCTCCCCGACCGGGGCACCCCTGACCGCCCACCCCCGCGCCGCCCGGGCCGGCGGCTGCGCCGCGCCCTGACCGTGGTGCTGGTGCCCGTCCTGGTGCAGGTGCTCCTGGGTGCCCTGCTGACGCCCGTGCTGCTGTGGACCGCGCTCGGCTGCGCTGCCGTCGGTGTGCCGCTCGCCGTGGCCCTGGCCCTCGACGCGTACCGGTCACTGGGGCACACACTCAGCGGCCACTACCTGGTGACCCGCTCCGGCACCGTCCGGCGTTCCACCGCGGCGCTGCAGCGGACCGGTGTCATCGGCTGGACGGTGAGGCAGTCGCTCTTCCAGCGGCGGGCCGGGCTGCTGAGCATCACCGCCACGACGGCCGCCGGAGGCGGTGCCTACACGGCGCACGACACCGATGCCTCCGAGGGCCTCGCCTTCGCCTCCGAGGCCGTCCCGGGGCTGCTGGAGCCCTTCCTGGAGCGCACAGGAGACCCCGGCCGGTGACGCACGGCACAGGAGGCCTTCTTCTCAGCGGGGCCGGGGTCGGCAACGATGCTGATCATGAATCCCGCCAGCCGTCGTACGGTCCTCACCGCCCTCGCCACCGCCGCCGTCAGCGGCCCGCTGCTCGGCACGCTCACCGCGAGCCCCGCCCACGCCACCGGTGATCTGGACATCTACACCTCCAACACGGACCTCTACACGAAGCTCGCCGGTCAGGAGGGCGTCGAGTTCTCCCGCCGCTACCGCAGACACGAGTACGCCGACCACTCGCTCCCTCAGAGATACCCGTACAACCGGACCACCGTCATGGCCATGCACGGCGGCGGCATCGAGACCGGCACCTCCGAACTCTGCCTCGCCATAGCCGGCTACCACCCGGCCACGCTCGACCCCCTCGCGGACGGCCACGGGGTGTTCGACTACTGGATGTTCGAGGGACTGCGCTCCTCGGGCAACCGCGACCTGCACGTCACCGCCAAGAACTGCGACGACCACGTCGCCCTCTCCATGTCGGCGAGCAGCCTCAACGTCCTCAGCCTGCACGGCTGTACGGCGGCGCAGGCGGGCACCGTCCCGCAGGCCGTGGTCGTCGGGGGACTGAACACCCGCTTCAAGACCCTGCTCAAGGCCGAGTTCGACGCCGCCGGCATCGCCTGGCGGGACGGCAACGAGGTGCCCGACCTGGCAGGGGTCAACACCGACAACCCGTGCAACCGCACCATGCTCGCCAAGGGCGGTCAGCTGGAGCTCACCACGGAGCTGCGCGCCGCCATGTTCACGGTCAACACCCGTGCGGGCCGGGCCGGCAGCACGACCGAGGTATTCGACCGTTTCACCGGCGCCTGCCGGGCCGCCGTCACGAAGCTGGAGCAGGGAACGGACCAGATCGTGCTCTGACCCCGGGCGGAGTGCTCCCGCACGGGGGCGCTCAGGGAAAAGGTCCGGCCCCGCTCGATCGAGCGGGGCCGGACCTTCCACGACGTACTACGCCGACGCGGGCGGATACAGCGCGCGCGGCAGCTTCGAGGCCGCCGCGGCGTCCAGCAGCCACAGCGTGCGGCTGCGGCCGTAGGCCCCGGCCGCCGGGGCCTGGATCTCCCCGGCCCCGGACAGCGCGATCTCCGCCGCCTCGGCCTTGTCCTCACCCGCGGCCAGCAGCCACACCTCACGCGCCGCCCGGATGGCGGGCAGGGTGAGCGAGACACGGGTGGGCGGCGGCTTGGGAGCGCCGTGCACACCGACCACGGTGCGCTCGGTCTCCCGCACCGCGGGCAGCTCCGGGAAGAGCGACGCGACATGGGTGTCCGGGCCGACGCCCAGCATCAGCACGTCGAACGTCGGGACGGGCCCGTGGTCCTCCGGACCCGCCGCGGCGGCGAGTTCCGCCGCGTAACCCGCGGCGGCGGAGTCGGCGTCCCCGCCGTACGGTCCGTCGGACGCGGGCATCGCGTGGATCCGGGAGGGGTCCAGATCCACCTTGTCCAGCAGGGCCTCACGGGCCTGCGTGACATTGCGTTCCGGATCCCCCTCGGGCAGGAACCGCTCGTCGCCCCACCACAGGTCGAGCCGCGACCAGTCGATCGCGTCCCGGGCCGGTGAGTCGGCCAGCGCGGCCAGCAGACCGTTGCCGTTGCGCCCCCCGGTGAGGACCACCGAGGCGGAACCGCGGGCGGTCTGGGCGTCCACGATCTTCGTGATCAGCCTGGCCGCCGCGGCCTGGGCCATCAGCTCCTTGTCGCGGTGCACGACGAGCTGCGGAGCACTCACTTCGACGCCGCCTTCTTGGCCGCCGCCTTCTTCGCGGCCGGGGCGGCGGCGCCTGTGGGCTCCTGCCGCTTCTGCCCCGAACCGACGGACGAGGCCTCCGTGGGACCGCCGAGACGCTCCACACCGAACTTCACCGTGGACTCGTAGATGTTGTCCGGGTCCAGCCGGCGCAGCTCCTCCGCGAGGAGCTCGGCGGTCTCCCGCCGCTTCAGCGCGACCGCACGGTCCGGCTGGCCGGCCATGCAGAGCGTCGCCAGGGAACCGTCGGGACGGTCCAGGACGATCACGCCGTTCTTGGTCTCCAGCCGCACCGCCGTCAGACCCGGACCCCCTGAGAGGGTCCGCTCGACCGGGACGCCGAGCCGGTCCGCGAGCCACATCGCGAGCAGTTCGCAGCTCGGGTTGTCGGACTCGCCCTCGACCGTCGCCGAGATGACCTGGGCGGGCTGCTGGTCGAGCGCCGCCGCCAGCATGGAGCGCCACGGTGTGATGCGCGTCCAGGCCAGGTCGGTGTCCCCGGGCCGGTACGTCGCCGCACGCACCGACAGCTCGTCGAGCGGGTGCTCGGCGGAGTAGGTGTCGGTGATGCGGCGCTGGGCGAGTGCTCCCAGCGGGTCCTTGGCCGGATCCGCAGGGGCGTCCTCGGGCCACCACGCCACCACCGGGGCGTCCGGCAGCAGCAGCGGCAGGACGACGGACTGGGCGTGGTTGGCCAGCTCGCCGTGCAGACGCAGGACGACGGTCTCGCCCGAGCCGGCGTCGGAGCCGACCCGGATCTCGGCGTCGAGCCGGGCGTCGCGGCGCGCACGCGGCGAACGGCTGACCCTCTTGATCACCACGATGATCCGCGAGGGGTGCTCGCGCGAGGAGTCGTTCGCCGCCTTGAGGGCGTCGTACGCGTTCTCCTCGTCCGTGACGATGACGAGGGTGAGCACCATGCCGACGGCGGGGGAGCCGATGTCACGGCGGGCCGAGATGAGGGCCTGGTTGATCTTGCTGGACGTGGTTTCCGTGAGATCGATCTTCATGGCCGGCGCCAGCTCCGTCCGTCGCGTGCGAGCATGTCGTCCGCCTCGGCCGGACCCCAGGTGCCGGCCGCGTACCGGGCGGGCTTGCCGTGCTTGTCCCAGTACTCCTCGATCGGGTCGAGGATGTTCCAGGAGAGCTCGACCTCCTGGTGGCGCGGGAAGAGGTTGGCGTCGCCGAGCAGTACATCGAGGATGAGCCGCTCGTACGCCTCGGGGCTGGACTCCGTGAAGGACTCGCCGTAGGCGAAGTCCATCGTGACGTCCCGCACCTCCATGGACGTGCCGGGGACCTTGGAGCCGAACCTGACGGTGACCCCCTCGTCCGGCTGCACCCGGATGACCAGGGCGTTCCCGCCCAGCTCCTCCGTCGCGCCTGACTCGAACGGCAGGTACGGGGCCCGCTTGAAGACGACCGCGATCTCCGTGACCCGGCGGCCGAGCCGCTTTCCGGTACGCAGGTAGAACGGCACCCCGGCCCAGCGGCGGTTGTTGATCGTCAGCTTGATCGCGGCGAAGGTGTCCGTCTTCGACTTGGGGTCGATGCCGTCCTCCTCGAGGTAGCCGGGCACCTCCTGACCGCCCTGCCACGCGTGCGTGTACTGCCCGCGCACCGTGTGGCTGCCGAGGTCCTCGGGCAGCTCCACGGCCGTGAGCACCTTCAGCTTCTCCGCCACCAGGGCCTTCGGGTGGAAGGAGCCGGGCTCCTCCATCGCCGTCAGCGCCAGCAGCTGGAGCAGGTGGTTCTGGATGACGTCACGGGCGGCGCCGATGCCGTCGTAGTAACCGGCCCGGCCGCCGATGCCGATGTCCTCGGCCATCGTGATCTGGACGTGGTCGACGTACGACCTGTTCCAGATCGGCTCCCACATGGTGTTGGCGAAACGGAGGGCCAGGATGTTCTGGACCGTCTCCTTGCCGAGGTAGTGGTCGATGCGGAAGACCTCGTTCGGCGGGAACACGTCGTGCACGAGCTGGTTCAGCTCCTGCGCGCTCCCCAGGTCGTGCCCGAACGGCTTCTCGATGACGGCCCGTCGCCAGCTGCCTTCCTTCTGGTCGGCCAGCCCGTGCTTCTTGAGCTGCTGGACGACCTTGGGGAAGAACTTCGGCGGCACGGAGAGGTAGAAGGCGAAGTTGCCGCCCGTGCCCTGCGCCTTGTCGAGTTCCTCGATCGTGGACCTGAGGGTCTCGAACGCGTCGTCGTCGTCGAAGGTGCCCTGGACGAAGCGCATCCCCTGGCTGAGCTGCTGCCAGACCTCTTCGCGGAACGGGGTGCGGGAATGCTCTTTCACGGCGTCGTGGACGACCTGGGCGAAGTCCTCGTCCTCCCAGTCGCGGCGCGCGAAGCCGATGAGCGAGAAGCCCGGCGGCAGCAGGCCGCGATTGGCCAGGTCGTAGACAGCGGGCATCAGCTTTTTACGGGACAAATCGCCCGTGACGCCAAAGATCACCAGGCCCGACGGCCCCGCGATGCGCGGGAGCCGTCGGTCCTGTGCGTCACGGAGCGGGTTGGCTCCGGGAACACCAGACAAGGTGGTCAGCCCTCCGAAGGAGCGAGGCGCTTGAGCTCGGCCTCGGTCGAGTTGAGCAGGTCGATCCAGGCGGCCTCGAACTTGTCGACGCCCTCGTCCTCCAGCAGCTGGACGACGTCGTCGTAGCTGACCCCGAGCTTCTTGATCGCGTCGAGGTCGGCACGCGCCTGGTCGTAACGGCCGGCAACGGTGTTGCCGGTGATCTCCCCATGGTCGGCCACGGCGTCCAGCGTCGCCTCCGGCATGGTGTTGACCGTGTTCGGCGCGACCAGGTCGTCGACGTACAGGGTGTCCTTGAGGGACGGGTCCTTCACGCCGGTGGAGGCCCACAGCGGGCGCTGCTTGTTGGCCTGCGCCTTGTCCAGGGCGGCCCAGCGGTCGCTCGAGAAGACCTCCTCGTACGCCTCGTAGGCCAGACGGGCGTTGGCGAGGGCGGACTTGCCCTTCGCGGCCTTCGCCTCGTCGCCGCCGACCGCGTCGAGGCGCTTGTCGATCTCGGTGTCCACGCGGGACACGAAGAAGGACGCCACGGAGTGGATCTTGGAGAGGTCCAGGCCCGCGGCCTTCGCCTTCTCCAGGCCCGCCAGGTAGGCGTCCATGACCTCGCGGTAACGCTCCAGCGAGAAGATCAGCGTGACGTTGACGCTGATTCCCTTGCCGATGACCTCGGTGATCGCCGGCAGGCCGGCCTTGGTCGCCGGGATCTTGATGAGCGTGTTCGGCCGGTCCACCAGCCACGCCAGCTGCTTGGCCTCGGCCACCGTCGCCAGGGTGTTGTGGGCCAGGCGCGGGTCGACCTCGATGGAGACCCGGCCGTCCTGTCCGCCGGTGGCGTCGAAGACGGGGCGCAGGATGTCGGCGGCGTCACGGACGTCCGCCGTCGTGATCATGCGGATGGCTTCCTCGACGGTGACCTTCCGGGCGGCGAGGTCCGTGAGCTGCTGGTCGTAGCCGTCGCCCTGCGAGATCGCCTTCTGGAAGATCGAGGGGTTGGTCGTGACACCCACGACGTGGCTCTGGTCGATCAGCTCGGCCAGGTTGCCGGACGTGATCCGCTTACGCGACAGGTCGTCCAGCCAGATCGCCACGCCCTCGTCGGAGAGGCGCTTGAGTGCGTCTGTCATGAGAATTGCATCTCCTACTAGTCGTATGACCGGGTCAGCGCGCGGCGGCGGCGATAGATTCCCGGGCGGCCTCCGCCACGTGCGCGGCGGTGAAGCCGAACTCGCGGAAGAGCACCTTGGCGTCCGCCGACGCACCGAAGTGCTCCAGCGAGACGATCCGGCCGGCGTCGCCCACGTACCGGTACCAGGTGAGACCGATGCCCGCCTCGACGGCGACCCGGGCCTTGACGGACGGCGGCAGCACGCTGTCCTTGTACGCCTGGTCCTGCTCCTCGAACCACTCGACACACGGCATCGAGACCACACGGGTCGGCACACCGGCCGCCTGGAGCTCGTCACGCGCCTCGACTGCCAGCTGGACCTCGGAACCCGTGGCGATCAGAACGGCCTGGGCCTCGCCGCCGTCGGCGTCGAAGAGCACGTAGCCGCCCTTGGCGGCGTTCTCGTTCGCCGCGTAGGTGGGCAGGCCCTGGCGGGACAGCGCCAGACCGTGCGGGGCGCTCTTCCCGAAGTCCTTCTTGCCGCGCTTGAGGATCTCGCGCCAGGCGATGGTCGTCTCGTTGGCGTCCGCCGGGCGGACGACGTTGAGACCCGGGATCGCCCGCAGCGAGGCCAGGTGCTCGACCGGCTGGTGCGTCGGGCCGTCCTCGCCGAGGCCCACGGAGTCGTGCGTCCACACGTACGTCACCGGGAGGTGCATCAGCGCGGACAGGCGGACGGCGTTGCGCATGTAGTCGGAGAACACCAGGAAGGTGCCGCCGTAGATGCGGGTGTTGCCGTGCAGCGCGATGCCGTTCATGGCCGCGGCCATGGAGTGCTCGCGGATGCCGAAGTGGATCGTCCGGCCGTACGGGTCGGCCTCGGGCAGCGGGTTGCCGGCCGGGAGGAACGACGACGTCTTGTCGATCGTGGTGTTGTTCGAGCCCGCGAGGTCGGCGGAGCCGCCCCACAGCTCGGGGATGACACCGCCGAGCGCCTGGAGGACCTTGCCGGACGCGGCACGCGTGGCGACACCGTGGCCGGCCTCGAAGACGGGGAGCTCGTCCTCCCAGCCCGCGGGCAGCTCGCCCGCGGCGATGCGGTCGAAGTCGGCCGCGCGCTCCGGGTTGGCGGTGCGCCAGGCGGCGAAGCCCTTCTCCCACTCGGCCTTGGCCTCGCGGCCGCGGTCCAGCGCCTCACGGGTGTGGGAGATGACCTCGTCGGAGACCTCGAAGGTCTTCTCCGGGTCGAAGCCGAGAACCCGCTTGGTGGCGGCGATCTCGTCGTCGCCGAGCGCCGAGCCGTGCGCGGC
Organism: Streptomyces sp. Alt3; assembly: GCF_030719215.1. Lineage (NCBI taxonomy): Bacteria > Bacillati > Actinomycetota > Actinomycetes > Kitasatosporales > Streptomycetaceae > Streptomyces > Streptomyces glycanivorans. The sequence continues at coordinate 6,361,637 of NZ_CP120983.1, forward strand.
CTCGGTGTTCTGGGCGTTCGGGGCGGGCCAGGCGATGATCGAGCGGGCCGCGATGAACGACGGGCGCTCGGTCTCGGCCTTCGCGGCCAGCAGCGCGCGGTGGAGGCCCTCGGGGTCGAGGTCGCCGCTGGGCAGCTGGTCGACGCGCTGGACGTGCCAGCCGTAGGACTCGTAACGCTTCAGGGTGTCCTCGGAGACCGCGGTCTCCGTGTCGCCCTCGATCGAGATGTGGTTGTCGTCCCACAGCAGCACCAGGTTGCCGAGCTTCTGGTGGCCGGCCAGCGAGGACGCCTCGGCCGAGATGCCCTCCTGGAGGCAGCCGTCACCGGCGATGACCCAGATGGTGTGGTCGAACGGGGAGGTGCCCGCGGCGGCCTGCGGGTCGAAGAGACCGCGCTCGTAGCGGGAGGCCATCGCCATGCCCACGGCGTTGGCGACGCCCTGGCCCAGCGGGCCGGTCGTCGTCTCGACACCGGTGGTGTGGCCGTACTCCGGGTGGCCCGGCGTCCTGGAACCCCAGGTGCGGAACGCCTTGAGGTCGTCCAGCTCCAGGCCGTACCCGGCCAGGTAGAGCTGGATGTACAGCGTCAGGCTGGAGTGGCCCGCGGACAGTACGAAACGGTCGCGTCCGGTCCAGTCCGCGTCCGCCGGGTCGTGACGCATCACCTTCTGGAAGAGGGTGTACGCGGCAGGAGCGAGGCTCATCGCCGTACCCGGGTGGCCGTTTCCGACTTTCTGTACGGCGTCCGCGGCCAGGACGCGGACGGTGTCCACGGCCCGCTGGTCCAATTCGGTCCACTGGAGGTCTGTGGTGGTCGGCTTGGTGCTCACCCTGAGTCAGGGCTCCTCTCCACTGTTCGTAAACCGGTGACTGGTTACCGCACCGGGCATTGTCGAGCCTACCCCCGTCGCAAGGCCGCACTTCTGCCCTTTCCACAGTGCGGGCGACCTGCGGAGTTCGCCTCCCGTATGAGCGCCGCCGTTCACTTCTGCGCCACCCCAACACGACCCCACCCCCGCGAAGGGCGGCGTGTACCCAACGTCTACAGTGGTCTGGTTCGCGCAAGTCTTTACCGGGCCTTCCCGCCCGGAGCTTGCTGGGATTTCTCTGTCAGGGGTGTGCGTGACGGCCGTCGAGTCCCGACCCGCAGGGGTCGCCTTGACTCCGAGCCCAGTGGGCCAGCGCCCGTTCGGGGCCCGCATCAAGGCATTCGTGGCTCTTACCAAGCCGCGCATCATCGAGCTGCTGCTGATCACCACCGTTCCGGTGATGTTCCTCGCCGCTCAGGGCGTGCCCGATCTTTGGCTCGTAGTGACCACCACCATCGGCGGATATCTCTCCGCGGGCGGTGCCAATGCGCTCAACATGTATATCGACCGTGACATCGACGCGCTGATGGACCGTACGTCTCAGCGCCCGCTGGTCACCGGCATGGTGAGCCCCCGTGAGTGCCTCGCCTTCGGAATCGCCCTCGCGGTGATTTCCACGGCGTGGTTCGGACTGTTCGTCAACTGGCTCTCCGCTGCACTCGCACTCGGCGCACTTCTGTTCTACGTCGTCATCTACACGATGCTGCTGAAGCGCCGTACCTCCCAGAACATCGTCTGGGGTGGAATCGCCGGCTGTATGCCGGTGCTCATCGGCTGGTCCGCGGTGACGAATTCGATGAGCTGGGCCGCGGTCATTCTTTTCGCGGTGATCTTCTTCTGGACGCCGCCGCACTACTGGCCGCTGTCGATGAAGGTCAAGGACGACTACGCCCGCGTCGGCGTCCCGATGCTCCCGGTCGTGGCCTCCAACCAGGTGGTCGCCCGCCAGATCGTCATCTACAGCTGGGTGATGGTCGGCGTCTCGCTCCTGCTGACCCCGCTGGGCTACACCGGATGGTTCTACACCCTGGTGGCCGTACTGACCGGCGGCTTCTGGCTCTGGGAGGCCCACGGCCTGCAGAACCGGGCCAAGTCCGGCGTCACCGGCACCAAGCTCAAGGAGATGCGGCTGTTCCACTGGTCCATCACCTATGTCTCGCTCCTCTTCGTCGCCGTCGCGGTGGACCCCTTCCTGAGGTAGTCCCGCACGCGCAGAGGCTCCGCCGACGGGCGGGGGACGTGGCCGACGCCACGCCCCCCGCCCGTCGCCAGTCGATCTACCCGTCGGTAGCATCCTGACCATGGCAGAGACGGCAGAGCCTCAGACCCAGCAGACGGACGACAAGCACGCGGCCCGCGCCGAGCGCAGGGCTGCGAAGCTCGCCAAGCAGATCAACGCCTTCGCCAAGGCGCACGGCGGTGCCGAGGGGCAGCTCGCCCACCTCGGGCGGATGGGCACCCGCATCGTGCTTGTCGGTGAGGACGGAGGCTGGGGCGATCTCGTCGCACCCTCCTACGCGGTGGCCGAGAACGCCACGAGCAAGGCCGGCATCACGGTCCACGAGGACTTCGACGGCGAGTTCGCGGCCAAGGTCCGCACGGGCCCGTACGAGTGGTCCCGGATGGCGGGCATCCAGGTCGGCGGCCCCTCCGACGACAAGGGCTGACGCGCCCGGGCGTCTCCCGCCCGGCGCAGGTACGACGAAGAGCCGCTGTCACCCCGGGCCCCTCAGGGGCGGGGTGACAGCGGCTCTCGTGTGTCCGTGCGGTGCCGTCAGACTGCTGCCGCGTGCTCCGGCTGCTGCCCGCTCGCCGGAGCGGGGATGCCGGCGTCGCCCACCGGGCGCTCGCGCAGCGACAGGAGCAGCCGCAGGACCGCGATCCACATCAGGGAGGAGCCGAGCATGTGGATCCCGACCAGGATCTCGGGTACGTCGCTGAAGTACTGCACATAGCCGATGGCGCCCTGTGCCAGCAGCACCAGCAGCAGGTCACGGGCGCGGGCCCGGGTGTCGGCGGGGGCGTCCACGACGCGCAGGGCGAAGAACATCGCGATGGCCAGGGCGCAGACGACCCAGGCGGCGATGGCGTGGATGTGCGCGGCGGCGCTCCAGTCCCACGGCATGCGCGGTACGTCGCTGCTGTCGCCGGCGTGCTTGCCCGAGCCGGTCACCGTGGTGCCGAGCACCATCAGCAGGACCGTGGCGGCGACGACGGCCCAGGACAGCTGCCGCACCGGGCGCGGGGCGCGGGGGCGCGGTGTGCCGTCGCCCTCACCGATCCGCACCCAGGTGACCACGGTCACCGTGAGGAGGCAGTTGGCGAGCAGGAAGTGCCCGGCCACCGACCAGGGGTTGAGTCCGGCCCAGACGGTGATCCCGCCGATGACGGCGTTGCCCATCACCAGCCAGAACTGCGACCAGGCCAGGCGGGTGAGACCGCGCCTGCGGGGCTTCAGGGAGCGCGCCGCGATGATCGCCCAGCCGACCGCGGCCGACAGGACGTAGGTCAGCATCCGGTTGCCGAACTCGATGGCGCCGTGCAGACCCTGCTCGGGGGTGGCGAAGAGGCTGTCGTCGGTGCACTTGGGCCACGTGTCGCAGCCCAGGCCCGATCCGGTCAGGCGGACCGCACCGCCCGTGACGATGATGAAGACGCTCATCACCACCGCGGCGAGCGCCGCTCGCTTGGCCGTCTTCGCCGACGGTGTCCAGCGCTTGGCGATGTAGGAGATGGGGGTTTCCACGCGCCCTATCGTAGGGAACGGCTTGTGCATGTTTTCACGAGGGGTGGGCATTCCCGGGTGAGCCCGGACAATGCCCCGGGGCGCCGCTCAGGGAGCCGCCCCGGGCCAGGCTCACTCCCAGCGGAAGAAACGCGCCGCCGCGCCCAGTCCCAGCACGGACCAGACGGCCAGGACCGCCGCGTCGCCCCACGGCATCGCGGCGCCGTGCTGAAGCACGTCCCTGAGCCCGTCGGAGAGAGCCGAGATCGGCAGCAGGCCCAGGACCGACTGTGCGGCGTCCGGGAACCTGTCCAGCGGCACGACGACCCCGCCGCCGACCAGCAGCAGCAGGAAGACCAGGTTGGCGGCGGCCAGCGTCGCCTCGGCCTTCAGTGTCCCCGCCATCAGCAGTCCGAGCCCGGAGAACGCCACGGTGCCCAGTACCAGCAGCAGCAGGACGGAGAACGGGTTCCCCTCCGGGGACCAGCCGAGCGCGAAGGCGATCACCGTCAGCAGGACGACCTGCAGCACCTCCGTGACCAGTACCGAGAGCGTCTTGGCCGCCATCAGGCCCCAGCGGGGCAGGGGCGAGGCGCCCAGCCGCTTGAGGACGCCGTAGCGCCGTTCGAAACCGGTCGCGATGGCCTGGCCGGTGAAGGCCGTGGACATCACCGCGAGCGCCAGGACGCCCGGTGTCAGGAAGTCGACCGTCTCACCCGCTCCCGTGTCGACGATGTCGACCGCGCTGAACAGGACGAGCAGCAGCGTCGGGATGACCACGGTGAGCAGCAGCTGCTCACCGTTGCGCAGGAGCATCCGCGTCTCCAGCACGGTCTGTGCCGCGATCATGCGGGGAAGCGGGGCGGCGCCGGGGCGCGGGGTGTACGTACCGGCGCTCATGCGCGCAGCTCCTTGCCGGTCAGTTCCAGGAAGACGTCCTCGAGGGTGTGCCGCTCCACGGCGATGCCGTCGGGCATCACGCCGTGCTGGGCGCACCAGGAGGTGACGGTCGCCAGCAGCTCCGGGTCGATCCGCCCGGTGATGCGGTAGGTGCCGCTGGTCAGCTCCGCCGCCTCGCTCCCGTCGGGCAGCGCCTTCAGCAGCGAGCCGAGGTCCAGGCCGGGGCGGCCCGTGAAGCGCAGGGTGTTCTCGGCGCCCCCGCGGCACAGCTGCTCGGGGCTGCCCTGGGCGATGACCTTGCCCGCGTCGATGACGGCGACGTCGTCGGCGAGCTCCTCGGCCTCGTCCATGAAGTGCGTGGTGAGGACGACGGACACCCCGTCGGTGCGCAGCTCCCGGATCAGGTCCCAGGTCGCGCGGCGGGCCTGCGGGTCGAGGCCCGCCGTCGGCTCGTCCAGGAAGACCAGCTCGGGGCGGCCGACGACGGCCATGGCCAGGGCGAGGCGCTGCTGCTGCCCGCCGGAGAGCCGGCGGTAGGTGGTCCGGCCGCAGCTGCCGAGTCCGAGCCGCTCGACGAGGGCGTCCACGTCCAGCGGGTCGGCGTGGAGTTTCGCCATGTGGCGCAGCATCTCCTCGGCGCGGGCGCCGGAGTAGACACCGCCGGACTGCAGCATCACGCCGATCCGGGGGCGGAGCGCGGCGGCGTCCGCGACCGGGTCCAGGCCGAGGACCCGTACGGTTCCGCCGTCCGGCCGCCGGTAGCCCTCGCAGGTCTCGATCGTGGTGGTCTTGCCGGCGCCGTTGGGGCCGAGGACCGCGGTCACCGCGCCCGCCGAGACCTCCAGGTCGAGGCCGTCGACCGCTGTCCTGGTGCCGTACCGCTTGACGAGGCCCCTGGCCTGTACGACGGGCTCACTGCTCATGGCGGGCAAGTCTAGGCTGGCCCGGAAGGGGTCCGGCGCGCCGGGTTCCCTCCTGTGTCCGGACGTGTCCGGAGCGTTCTCCCGGGGCCCGGGACCTGCCCGCCCCGGGGCGGGCCGAGGGGGCGCCCACCTGCGAAGGACTGTCGAGATCAGCTGTTTCCGCAGGTCAACTTAGGTCTGCCTAAGTGATGAAGCGCACCGCGCCCGGTTCGGAGGCGGGTTGTCAGGCCCGAAGGAATTACGCAACAATGGCGTTGTGAAATACGTTGGCGAGGCTCCTCAGGAGGAACTCGCGACCGGTGAGCGCTCGACGCGCAACAGGGTCGCGCGCTCCATCCTGGACCACGGCCCGTCCACCGCCGCCGATCTGGCGAAGCGGGTCGGCCTGACCCAGGCGGCCGTGCGTCGTCACCTCGACGCCCTCGTCTCGGACGATGTGGTCGAGGCCCGCGAGCAGCGGGTGTACGGGGCTCGGACCCGCGGCCGTCCGGCCAAGGTCTTCGCGCTCACCGACTGCGGCCGGGACGCGTTCGACCAGTCCTACGACAAGCTCGCCGCCGACGCGCTCCGCTGGATCGCCGACACCGCCGGGGACGAGGCGCTCGTCGCCTTCGCCCGCGCCAGGATGGCCTCCCAGTCCGAGACGTACCGGGCCGTGATCGAGGCCGCGGACCCCGAGGCCCGCACCCAGGCCCTGGCCAAGGCCTTGTCGGCCGACGGGTACGCTGCTACGGCGCGTAGCGCGCCGGGTCCCCAGCAGGGCGAGCAGTTGTGCCAGCACCACTGCCCGGTCGCGCACGTAGCCGAGCAGTTCCCGCAGCTGTGCGAGGCGGAGACGGAGTTCTTCTCCAGTCTGCTCGGGACCCATGTGCAGCGTCTCGCCACCCTCGCCCACGGCGACGGTGTGTGCACGACGTTCGTTCCGCGCGGCAGCCCCACGGCACCACAGACTTCACAGACCACTCATTCAGCATCTGCAAGTACGGCCGGGAGGAACCCCGCATGACGCTCCCTACGGAGACTGCCCACCCTGAGCTCGATGGCCTGGGCACGTACGAATTCGGCTGGGCCGACTCCGACGCGGCAGGCGCGGCGGCGAAGCGCGGCCTGTCCGAAGCTGTCGTCCGCGACATCTCGGAGAAGAAGAACGAGCCGGAGTGGATGCTCAAGCTCCGGCTCAAGGGCCTGAAGCTGTTCGGCAAGAAGCCCATGCCGAACTGGGGCTCGGACCTGTCGGGGATCGACTTCGACAACATCAAGTACTTCGTCCGGTCCACGGAGAAGCAGGCGGAGTCCTGGGAGGACCTGCCCGAGGACATCAAGAACACGTACGACAAGCTCGGCATCCCCGAGGCGGAGAAGCAGCGCCTCGTCGCCGGTGTCGCCGCGCAGTACGAGTCCGAGGTGGTCTACCACCAGATCAACGAGGAGCTCGAGGCGCAGGGTGTCATCTTCATGGACACCGACACCGCGCTCAAGGAGCACCCGGAGCTCTTCAAGGAGTACTTCGGCACCGTCATCCCCGTCGGTGACAACAAGTTCGCCTCGCTGAACTCCGCCGTGTGGTCCGGCGGCTCCTTCATCTACGTGCCGAAGGGCGTGCACGTCGAGATCCCGCTCCAGGCCTACTTCCGGATCAACACGGAGAACATGGGCCAGTTCGAGCGGACGCTGATCATCGTCGACGAGGACGCCTACGTCCACTACGTCGAGGGCTGCACCGCGCCGATCTACTCCTCGGACTCGCTGCACTCCGCGGTCGTCGAGATCATCGTGAAGAAGGGCGGCCGCTGCCGCTACACGACCATCCAGAACTGGTCGAACAACGTCTACAACCTGGTCACCAAGCGCGCCGTGGCGTACGAGGGCGCGACCATGGAGTGGGTCGACGGCAACATCGGCTCCAAGGTCACCATGAAGTACCCGGCCGTCTACCTGATGGGCGAGCACGCCAAGGGCGAGACCCTGTCCATCGCCTTCGCGGGCGAGGGCCAGCACCAGGACGCCGGCGCCAAGATGGTCCACATGGCACCGAACACCTCCTCCAACATCGTCTCCAAGTCGGTGGCGCGAGGCGGTGGCCGCACCTCCTACCGCGGTCTCATCGAGATCGGGGAGGGTGCGCCGGGCGCCAAGTCCAACGTGCTGTGCGACGCGCTGCTCGTGGACACCATCTCCCGCTCCGACACCTACCCCTACGTGGACGTCCGTGAGGACGACGTGTCGATGGGTCACGAGGCGACCGTCTCCAAGGTCTCCGAGGACCAGCTCTTCTACCTGATGAGCCGCGGCATGACGGAGTTCGAGGCCATGGCGATGATCGTGCGCGGCTTCGTCGAGCCGATCGCCAAGGAGCTGCCGATGGAGTACGCCCTCGAGCTCAACCGGCTGATCGAGCTGCAGATGGAGGGTTCGGTCGGCTAGTACGGCCCCGCCGTCCGCCGATCGTCCCCGAGAGTTCTTGACTGAGAAAGCGAGCACTACGACAGCCATGGCTGAGGCTCAGAACATCCCTGCGGGCTCCACCACCGCCGGGTCCATCGCGGTGGCGGCAGAGTCCACCGTCGCCACGCGCATGAGCGCGCCCCCGTCCTTCGACGTCGCGGACTTCCCGGTCCCGCACGGCCGCGAGGAGGAGTGGCGGTTCACGCCGCTGGAGCGACTGCGCGGCCTGCACGACGGCACCGCCGTCGCCACCGGTGACGGTGTCAAGGTCGTCGTCGAGGCGCCCTCGGGCGTCACGGTCGAGACCGTCGGCCGCGACGACGCCCGTCTCGGCAGGGCGGGCACCCCGGTGGACCGGGTCGCCGCCCAGGCGTACTCGTCCTTCCAGCACGCCTCGGTCGTCACGGTCGCCAAGGAGGCCGTGCTCAGCGAGCCGGTCCGGATCACCGTGCACGGCGAGGGCGGCGTGGCCTACGGCCACCAGGTCGTCGAGCTGGGCGCCTTCGCCGAGGCCGTCGTCGTCATCGACCACACCGGTGACGCCGTGCTCGCGGCCAACGTCGACTACGTCCTGGGCGACGGCGCCAAGCTGACCGTCGTCTCCGTCCAGGACTGGGACGACACGGCCGTCCACGTCGGCCAGCACAACGCGCTGGTCGGCCGCGACGCCTCGTTCAAGTCGATCATCGTGACCTTCGGCGGGGACCTCGTCCGTCTCCACCCCCGGGTCGCCTACGCCGCCCCCGGCGGGGAGGCCGAGCTCTTCGGCCTCTACTTCACCGACAAGGGCCAGCACCAGGAGCACCGCCTCCTGGTCGACCACAACACCCCGCACTGCAAGTCCAACGCGGTGTACAAGGGCGCCCTCCAGGGCGACGACGCCCACGCCGTGTGGATCGGTGACGTGCTCATCCAGGCCGCCGCCGAGGGAACCGACACCTACGAGATGAACCGCAACCTGGTTCTCACCGACGGTGCCCGGGTCGACTCCGTACCGAACCTGGAGATCGAGACCGGCGAGATCGTCGGCGCCGGCCACGCCTCGGCGACCGGGCGGTTCGACGACGAGCAGCTGTTCTACCTGCAGTCCCGCGGTATCCCGGCCGAGGAGGCCCGCCGACTCGTCGTGCGCGGCTTCTTCGCCGAGCTGGTCCAGCAGATCGGCCTGCCGGACGTCGAGGACCGGCTCCTCGACAAGATCGAGGCCGAGCTGAAGGCGTCGGTCTGAGATGGCCTTCGTCAGAGCCTGTGGGCTGAGCGAGCTGGAGGACGACACCCCCAAGAGGGTGGAGCTCGACGGCACGCCGGTCTCCGTCGTCCGCACCGAGGGCGAGGTGTTCGCGATCAACGACATCTGCTCGCACGCGAACGTCTCGCTGTCGGAGGGCGAGGTGGAGGACTGCGCGATCGAGTGCTGGCTGCACGGATCGAGCTTCGACCTCCGCACCGGCAAGCCGTCCGGTCTTCCCGCGACGCGCCCCGTCCCCGTATACCCCGTAAAGATCGAAGGGGACGATGTGCTCGTCTCCGTCACCCAGGAGTCCTGAGTCACCCATGGCAACGCTTGAAATCCGCGACCTGCACGTCTCCGTCGAGGCCGACAACGCCACGAAGGAGATCCTCAAGGGCGTCGACCTGACCGTGAAGCAGGGCGAGACGCACGCCATCATGGGCCCGAACGGGTCCGGCAAGTCCACCCTCGCCTACTCGCTCGCGGGTCACCCCAAGTACACGATCACGAGCGGCACGGTGACCCTGGACGGCGAGGACGTCCTGGAGATGTCCGTCGACGAGCGGGCCCGAGCCGGCCTGTTCCTCGCCATGCAGTACCCGGTCGAGATCCCCGGCGTCTCGGTCTCCAACTTCCTGCGCACCTCCGCCACCGCCGTCCGCGGCGAGGCCCCCAAGCTGCGTACGTGGGTCAAGGAGGTCAAGGAGACGATGGCCGAGCTCCAGATGGACCCCTCCTTCGCCGAGCGCAACGTCAACGAGGGCTTCTCCGGCGGTGAGAAGAAGCGCCACGAGATCCTCCAGCTGGAGCTCCTCAAGCCGAAGGTCGCCATCCTCGACGAGACCGACTCCGGCCTCGACGTCGACGCCCTGCGCGTCGTGTCCGAGGGCGTCAACCGGGTCCGTGAGGGCGGCGAGGTCGGCACCCTGCTGATCACGCACTACACGCGGATCCTCCGCTACATCAAGCCCGACTTCGTGCACGTCTTCGCCAACGGCCGCATCGCCGAGTCCGGCGGCGCGGAGCTGGCCGACAAGCTGGAGAACGAGGGCTACGAGGCATATGTGAAGGGTGGCGCTTCCGCGTGACTGACGCCCGACAGGGGCTCTCCGGCCTCCTCGACACCGAGGCGATCCGCAAGGACTTCCCGATCCTGGACCGCACGGTCCACGACGGCAAGAAGATCGTTTACCTGGACAGCGCGGCGACCTCGCAGAAGCCGCGCCAGGTGCTCGACGCCCTCAGTGAGTACTACGAGCGGCACAACGCCAACGTCCACCGCGGTGTGTACACCATCGCGGAGGAGGCCACCGCGCTGTACGAAGGCGCCCGCGACAAGGTCGCCGCCTTCATCAACGCTCCCAGCCGCAACGAGGTGATCTTCACCAAGAACGCCTCGGAGTCGCTCAACCTCGTCGCGAACATGCTCGGCTGGGCGGATGAGCCCTACCGGGTCGACAGCGACACCGAGATCGTCACCACGGAGATGGAGCACCACTCCAACATCGTGCCGTGGCAGCTGCTCTCGCAGCGCACCGGCGCGAAGCTGAAGTGGTTCGGCATCACCGACGACGGCCGCCTCGACCTGTCCAACATCGACGAGATCATCACGGAGAAGACGAAGATCGTCTCCTTCACCCTGGTCTCCAACATCATGGGCACGATCAACCCGGTCGAGGCGATCGTCCGGCGCGCCCAGCAGGTCGGTGCGCTGGTCTGCATCGACGCCTCGCAGGCGGCCCCGCACATGGTGCTCGACGTGCAGGCGCTGCAGGCCGACTTCGTGGCCTTCACCGGTCACAAGATGGTCGGCCCGACCGGCATCGGCGTGCTCTGGGGACGGCAGGAACTCCTGGAGGACCTGCCGCCCTTCCTCGGCGGCGGCGAGATGATCGAGACCGTGTCGATGCACTCGTCGACGTACGCGCCGGCTCCGCACAAGTTCGAGGCGGGAACGCCCCCGATCGCGCAGGCCGTCGGCCTCGGCGCGGCCGTGGACTACCTCTCGGCCATCGGCATGGAGAACATCCACCGCCACGAGCAGGCCATCACCGAGTACGCGGTGCGCCGGCTCCTGGAGGTCCCGGACCTCAGGATCATCGGTCCGGCGACGGCCGAGGACCGCGGGGCGACGATCTCCTTCACGCTCGGCGACATCCACCCCCACGACGTGGGGCAGGTGCTCGACGAGCAGGGCATCGCCGTCCGGGTCGGCCACCACTGCGCACGGCCGGTCTGCCTGCGGTACGGAATTCCTGCGACGACGCGAGCGTCGTTCTACCTGTACTCCACGCCGGCCGAGGTCGACGCCCTGGTGGACGGGCTGGAGCACGTGCGGAACTTTTTCGGTTAGACGGCAGAGGGTTGACTGGTGAAGCTTGATTCCATGTACCAGGAAGTGATCCTGGACCACTACAAGCACCCCCACGGGCGTGGCCTGCGGGACGGCGACGCCGAGGTGCACCACGTCAACCCGACGTGCGGCGACGAGATCACGCTCCGCGTGAAGTACGACGGCGAGACCATCGCCGACGTCAGTTACGAGGGCCAGGGCTGCTCCATCAGCCAGGCCAGCGCCTCCGTGCTCAACGAGCTGCTGGTGGGCAAGGAGCTCGGCGAGGCGCAGAAGATCCAGGAGGCATTCCTGGAACTGATGCAGTCCAAGGGTCAGCTGGAGCCGGACGACGCGATGGAGGAGGTGCTGGAGGACGCGGTCGCGTTCGCCGGCGTCTCCAAGTACCCGGCCCGGGTCAAGTGCGCGCTGCTGAGCTGGATGGCGTGGAAGGACGCGACGGCGCAGGCGCTGTCCGAAGGGAAGACCGCATGAGCGAGAACGAGACTCTCACGACCAAGCCGGCCTCCGAGGAGGAGGTCCGCGAGGCGCTGTACGACGTGGTCGACCCCGAGCTGGGGATCGACGTCGTCAACCTGGGCCTGATCTACGGCATCCACATCGACGACGCCAACATCGCCACCCTCGACATGACGCTGACATCCGCGGCCTGCCCGCTGACCGACGTCATCGAGGACCAGGCGAAGTCCGCGACGGACGGCATCGTCAACGAGCTGCGGATCAACTGGGTCTGGATGCCGCCGTGGGGCCCGGACAAGATCACCGACGACGGCCGTGAGCAGCTCCGCGCGCTCGGCTTCAACGTCTGATCGACCTCCCGCTCCACCCGCGCGAACGGCCGTGGCCGCCAGTCCTCCTGGCGGCCACGGCCGTTCGCCGTTCCTCAGACCCTCGGGACGACGGGTCCGCGCCGGGCCGCACGGGCGTCCCGTGCTGTTCGTCCGCCGTACCCGTGCCGTGTGCCCGCCGTTGGCGCCGGGGCCGGAGCCTGCTCCTCGACACCACGCCGACGAGAGGCACGCCGTGCTGCACCAGCTTCCGCTCCAGAACCGACGGGCGGCCTTCGCCGCCGCCGGGATCCTCGTACTGGCCGCGTCGGTCGGCAACGTGCCCGCGCACGCGGCGAGCTACGGGACCCCGACGATCGCCCTGTCGGCCTCCTACCTGTCCGGTGCCGTCGGCGCGACGGGCGACCCCCTGGTCGCCGTGACCGTCGCGCAGAGCGGTGCCGACGTCTCGGCGCTCACCGTGACCGCCTCCGCCAGCTCCAGGTCGTCCGTGGCCGCGGTCTCCGACGTGACCGTCACCGGCACCGGCGCCACCCGGCAGGTCTCCGTCGCCGCGCACGCCCGCGGGTACACCGACCTCACCCTGAAGGTCACCGGGCTCGGCGGGAAGACCGCGACCAAGGTGCTGCGCTACGCCGCGTCGGCCGCCGTGCAGAACTCCGCCGGCACCCGCTACCTGACCGGTTCGTCGGACGCCTCGGCGGCCGTCGACGTCGGCGGCGGGTACGCGGTGGTGGCGGACGACGAGTCCAACACCCTGCGCCTCTACGACCTCTCGGTCTCCGGTGCCCCCGTGCGGACCTGGGACGTCGCCTCGAAGCTCGGAGTGAGCAAGGAGATCGACATCGAGGGGGCCGCACGGGTGGGGAACACCGTCTACTGGACGGGGTCGCTCGGCAACAACAAGGACGGCGAGTACAAGTCCGCCCGCAACACCGTCTTCACCACGACCGTCACCGGCTCCGGCGCCGCCACCCAGCTGACGGTCGGCGGCTCGTACAAGAAGCTCCGCGACGACCTGGTCGCCTGGGACGAGGCGAACGGCGACCGGTTCGGCTTCGCCGCGGGCACCGACGACGGTCAGGCGCCCAAGCAGATCGACGGGTTCAACGTCGAGGGCCTGGAGTTCGCACCCGGCTCGACCACGACCGCGTACGTCGGCTTCCGCGCGCCCCTGGTTCCGCCGAAGGCGGGCGCCAAGGCGCTGCTCGTGCCCGTGACCAACTTCGACAAGGTCGCCGGCAGCGGGGCGAAGGCCGTCTTCGGGACACCGGTCGAGCTGGACCTCGGCGGGCTGACCATCCGTGACATCCGGAAGAACGCCGCCGACCAGTACCTGATCGTGGCCGGGTCCTGGGCGGCCGACGACAACTCCGACCCCTACGCCCTCTACAGCTGGGACGGCGTCGCCGGACACGCGCCGGTGAAGCGGACCGACCTGCCCACCAGCGACCCCGGCGGCTGGGAGGCCGTCGTCTCGGTGCCGGACCTGACGACCGCCGGGACGCGTGCCCAGGTGATCACCGACGCCGGAGCGGCCGACCTCTACGGTGACGGCACCGAGGCGAAGGACCTGGACCACGCCGAGTGGAAGAAGTCCCGCGCCACCTGGTTCACCGTGGGCGGCTGACCGGCTTCACCCCACCGGCGCCGGGCGGCGGGTCACCACTGCGGTGTCCCGCCTCCGGGCGGCGGTGGGACGGGCCCCTGCTGGGGGAAGCCCTGCGGCGGTACGCCCGCGGCCTCGGCCAGCACCGGGCCGAGGTTCTCCGTCCGGATCCGCCGGTCGACGTAGAGCAGGCCGGTCACCAGCTGCGGGAACGTCGTGGAGATGACCTGGCTCACCGTCATCCCCAGCAGGGTCGCGACCAGATAGCCGCTCATCGCCACCACCACCGCCGCGGTGCTCGGGTCCTCGTCCAGCGACGCGGTCCCGATCATGCCCGGGAACAGGCCGAGGAACGAGAACGGGATCTGGACGATGTAGCCGGCCACGGCGGCCATCAGCCCGGCCAGCAGGGTGATGCCGAAGATCCGCCACCAGTCGCCCTTCACCAGCTGGCTGGAGCGGCGCAGCGCGGCGACGGGACCCTGGCCCTCGAAGACCACGGCCGCCGGCGCCAGGCAGACCTTGATCCAGAGCCAGACCGCCAGCGGTCCGGTCGCCAGGGCGCCGATGAGGCCCAGTGACAGGGCGATGGCGGCGCCGCCCCCGCTGTCCATGGCGAGGACACTGATGATCAGCCCGAAGAAGGCGGTCATGACGAGCAGGACGGGCACGAGCGCCACGAGGGACGTGAGGATCAGGGCGCCGATCACGGGGGCGACACGGGACCAGGCCTTGCGCCACACCGCCGCGAAGGCGACCGGCCTGCCGAGGACCGCCTCCTGCAGCACCGCGGGGACCGCCGCGTACATCAGCCCTGAGACGACGGAGATGGTGACGATGCCCACCAGTCCGAGGACGATGCCGGCTGTCACGAGCGGAACGACGTCCGTGGACGAGGCCGTCTCGTCGTAGTCGAGGGCCACCACCCGGTCCAGGTGGTCGGAGACGGCGGAGTAGGCGACGGCCACCGCCGCCGCCATCAGCAGCGTGGCGCCGCCGTAGAGCGCCGCGGCCATGCCGAACAGCTGCTTCCAGTACCTGCCCATCGTCGAGAACGCCCCGCCCAGCACGTCCCCGAGCCCCAGCGGGGCGAGCGGTATCACCCCCGGCTTCGGCGGCGGCACCCAGCCGCCCCACCCCGGTGGCCCCCCGAAGGGGTAACCGCCGTACGACGCGCCCCCGTAGGCGCCCCCGCCCCACCCTGCGTCCTGCGCCACCACTGCTCCGTTTGTTCGTATCGTCCGGTCGTCATCAGGTCGTACCGGTGCGGACACCGTAGCGTCCCGGGGTGCCGGTGATCCCCGGCCGGTCCTGGCGTGACAGGGCCGGGACATGGGCCTGCGCGTGTTGTGTACGGCCGTACACAACGTTGTGTACGCTTGTACGCATGGGATACGGACTGCTGGCCGCGGCCATCGCGGCGGAGGTGACCGCGACGACGGCCATGAAGTACAGCGAGGGGTTCACCCGGCTGTGGCCCTCGCTCGTCACGGTCGTGGGCTACGTGCTGGCGTTCGCGCTGCTCGCCCAGACCCTGAAGACGCTGTCGATCGGCACCGCCTATGCCATCTGGGCGGGCGTGGGCACCGCCGCCGTCGCCGCCATCGGGGTCCTCTGGATGGGCGAATCCGCCGGCCTCGCCAAGCTGGCCGGCATCGCGCTGATCATCGCCGGGGTCGTGGTCCTCAATCTCGGAGGGGCCCACTGATGGCCCGGCGCCACGACCCCGAGCGGCGCGAGCGCATCATCGAGGCGGCCATCCGCGTCGTCGGCGCCAAGGGCATCGCGGGCCTCAGCCACCGCACGGTGGCCGCCGAGGCGGACGTGCCGCTCGGCTCGACGACGTACCACTTCGCCTCCCTCGACGAGCTGTTGGTGGCCGCGCTCCGGCGGTGCAACGAGAACTTCGCCCGGATGGTCCGGGAGGGGGGCAGTCTCGCCGACCCCGCGGTCCCGCTCGCCGACGCGCTGACCCGGCTGCTGGGGGAGTGGTTCTCGGGAGGGCGCGGGCCGATGGAGCTGGAGTACGAGCTGTATCTCGCGGCGCTGCGGCGGCCCGCCCTGCGGCCGGTGGCGGGCGAGTGGGCCGACGCGCTGGTCGAGCCGATCGCCCACCGCACCGACCTGGCCACCGCGCGGGCGCTCACGGCCCTGCTGGACGGGATCTGCCTCCAGGCGCTCCTCACCGGGGGCGAGTTCGACCCCGAGTACACCAGGGAGATGCTGGCGAGGGTCGCCGAGGGGGCGGCCGGCTGAGAGCACGCGCGGTCCGGAACGCGTGAACGTCCCGTGGGCCGACGGCGACGGGCCCCCGGGTGACCACCGATCCGGCGGGAGACGGACGGACACGCTCCGGCACCTGAGACCGGTTCGCCCGCGCGGGGCTCGGACGGTTAGGTTCTGTGCATGACCGACACGACTTCCCAGGGCTCCGCCCGTACCACCGGCGCCGTCGCCGCCGGCCTCGCCACCATCGCCGGTGACGGCACCGTCCTCGACACCTGGTTCCCCGCCCCCGAGCTCACCGCCGAGCCCGGGCCCGCGGGCACGCAGCGCCTGACCCCCGACGAGGCGGTGAACCGTCTCGGTGAGGGCGCGGCCAAGGCCATCGGTGTGGACGCGCGCCGTGGTGTGGAGATCGTCGCCGTGTCCACGGTCATCTCCTCGCTGGACGACAAGCCGCTCGACGCGCACGACACCTACCTGCGGCTGCACCTGCTCTCGCACCGCCTCGTCCAGCCCCACGGGCAGAACCTCGACGGCATCTTCGGGTTCCTCGCCAACGTCGCCTGGACGTCGCTGGGTCCGGTGGCCGTGGACGACCTGGAGAAGGTCCGGCTGAACGCCCGCGCCGAGGGCCTGCACCTCCAGGTCACCTCCGTGGACAAGTTCCCCCGGATGACGGACTACGTCGCGCCCAAGGGCGTCCGGATCGCCGACGCCGACCGGGTCAGGCTCGGGGCACACCTCGCCTCCGGCACGACCGTGATGCACGAGGGCTTCGTCAACTTCAACGCGGGCACCCTCGGCACCTCCATGGTCGAGGGCCGCATCTCCGCGGGCGTCGTCATCGGCGACGGGTCCGACATCGGCGGCGGCGCCTCCACCATGGGCACGCTGTCCGGCGGCGGCAAGGAGCGCATCTCCATCGGGCAGCGCTGCCTGATCGGCGCGGAGGCGGGCATCGGGATCGCGCTCGGCGACGAGTGCGTCGTCGAGGCCGGTCTGTACGTCACGGCCGGTACCCGGGTCACGATGCCGGACGGGCAGGTCGTCAAGGCCCGCGAGCTCTCCGGTGCCTCGAACATCCTCTTCCGCCGCAACTCGGTCACCGGCGCCGTCGAGGCCCGCCCGAACAACGCGGTGTGGGACGGGCTCAACGACGTCCTGCACAGCAACGACTAGTCGGCAGCGGCGAGGAGTTCCTCGTACAGCCCACGCAGCCCGGCGGCCGCCTCGCGGCCGGCGGGCTGCAGCGGTTCGCGGACGGGCCCCGCGTCCAGCAGCGCCTTCGCCGTGACCGTGCCCGGCAGGCCGGCGGCCATCATGGCCTCGACCAGAGGGGCGACCAGCCCGTTGAGACGGGCCGCCTCCGCGGTGTCACCGGCGTCGAACGCGTCCAGCACGGCCCGCATCTGACGGGGGACCGCGTTGGCGACCGTACTGACGTAGCCGGCACCGCCGATCGCGTACAGCGGGAGGTTCAGTTCCTCGCAGCCCGAGTAGTACGCCAGCGAGGTCCGCGCCATCACCCCGGTCGCCGCGAGGAGGTCGTACGAACAGTCCTTGACCGCGAGGACGCGCGGGTGTTCCGCCAGTCGCAGCAGCGTCGCGGGTTCGATGCGCGTGCCGGTGCGGCCCGGGATGTCGTACAGCATCAGCCCGATGCCCGTCGCCTCCGCGACCTTGAGGAAGTGCGCCTCCACGGCGGCCTGCGGCGGACGGCTGTAGTACGGGGTCACCACCAGCAGGCCGTCCGCGCCCGCCGCCTCGGCCTCCCGCGCGAGCCGGACCGTGTGCCGGGTGTCGGAGCTCCCCACTCCCGCGATCAGCGGGACCGAGCCCCCGACCGCCTCCCGGACCGCCCTCAGCAGCGCGGTCTTCTCCTCGTCGGTCGTGGTCGGCGACTCGCCGGTGGTGCCGCTGAGCACGAGGCCGTCGCAGCCGTCCGCGACGAGGGAGGCGGCATGGCGGCGGGCGGCGTCCAGGTCCAGGCCGCCCGTGGCGGTGAACGGCGTGATCATGGCGCAGAGGGCGCGGCCGAAGGGCCCGGCGGTGTGGGAAGTCATGTGCGCAGTCTCCGTGCCCGGTCCGTGCGGGTCCACTTAGATCTGCTTGGGGTGAGGGGCAAGGGATGCTGAACGGTGAAAGCGCTGTCCGGCATGATCGAACAAAGTGGCGACGGACCGTTCCAGGGGTGGGGCACACGGAATGCGCGTACGGAAGACGATCTCGGTGGCCGTGCTCATGGCGGCCGCGCCGGCACTGTCCGGCTGCGCCGGATTCCTCGTCCCGGCGGGTGAGGGAGAGCCGGGCCCGGAACCGAGCCGCGCTGCCGTGGAGCGGCCGGCCGACCCCGGTCCCGCCCCGGCCCGGGGCGCGCCGAGCCCCTCCCCGTCGGCCGTCGGCTGCCCGGCGTCCGGTGCGGTCGTGGACATGGGCCCCGTCGAGACGGCGATGTTCCACCGGGCCGTCACGCTCACGCTCACCAACTGCGGGCAGCGGCCGTACCGTGTGCGCGGATACCCGTCGGTCCGGGCGCTGGGCGACGACGGTGAGCGCATCCCCGTCCCCGTCAACGCGGGAGGATCGATGTTCGGCGACGACGAGGGGCCCGAGGAGGTCGTGCTCCGACCCGGCGGGCAGGTCACATCGGTACTGGCCTGGGTCTCCACCCAGGAGGGCGGCGACCTCATCGAGGGCGACGCCCTGGAGATCGCGGCCGCGCCGGATTCCGGGGCGCGGGTCTTCCCGCTGGAGCAACACGACCTCCGCCTGATGGACGAGCTGAACACGACGGCCTGGCGGACGGACACGGCGGGCTGAACGCCCTTGACCTCAAGCGCGCTTGACGTACGAGGGTGGTGATCGCGGGGCGCCGCAGGGGCGCGCCCGGAGAGGACCACGCCATGCCGTCCGTACAGTTCACCTCCCGTCCCGACCTGACCCGTCCGGACACCGGTGTCGTCAAGGTCAGTACGTGGGACACCGGTACCCCCGAGCGGCAGGCGCGCACGGTCGAAGCCGTCCGCGCGGCCTGGGGCAGCCGTGAGTGGCCGCACCCCGGCCTCCTCTCGTACACCGTCCACACCGGGGAGGACGGAAGGACGCTCCTCCACCACTCGCAGTGGACCGGGGAGGATGCCTACCAGGACTTCGCGCGCGGCGGCCGCGACGAGCGCAACGCCGAGATCGACGCGGCCGTTCCAGGTGTCGAACGGCTGGGAATCGCCACCTTCGAGCCGTACCGCTCCGGGTTCGCGGAGGGTGACGTCCGCGAGCCGGGCTGCGTCGTGACCGTGGACATCCGCTTCGTCGGGCCGGACCCGCAACGTCAACGGGAGTGGGTGGACTCGGTGTTCGAGGCCATCGACAGCGATCCGGCGCTCGCGCCCGGCGGCATCTCGGCCCACTTCCACCTCGGCACGGACGGCACACGCGTGCTCAACTACGCGGAGTGGGAGACCGCACGGGCGCACGCCGACGCCCTTGCCGCGCCCGGAGGGAGCGTCGGATCACCGACACCCCAGTGGGACAGGGTCCGCAACCACCCCGGTCTGGCGAGCAGTACCGTGCGCCGCTGGACGCCCGTCCTCAGCATCGCCGCGGAGCTCGGGTAGAACCGGGCGGCACGGGACGAAATGCGTCTACGCTGGAGCCGCGGCCGATGACCCGTACACAGAGGGCCGGCCCGTCGCACACAGCCCGCGCATGCCCCGAGGAGAACCCCCTGATGTCCGCAGAGCGCCCCTCCCTGCCGCCGGTGCGGCTGCACACCGAGGCCGAGCTGGCACGGGACGCGCTGGCCGCTCCGCTGCTCGCCCGGGCCGTCCGCCTCGCCCGCTGGGCCGGTCCCGCGACCCGGGTGGGCGCCGGTGGCGAGCTCGTCGAGGCGCAGCTGCCCGCAGCCGCCGAGCACCTGGGCCTCGGCGACGACGAGGACGGCGCGGCGTACGCCAGCGAGGCATGGCGCCTCGCCGTCGACACGGGGCTCCTCGACGTCGAGGACCCGGAGGACGAGGAGGCGGAGGGCGACGCCGAGGGCACCGTGACGGTCGGCGAGAACCTGGGCCTGCTGACCTCGGGATCGCCGCAGGACGTCCTCGCGATCTGGCTCGACGGCCTGGAGGCCGTGCACGCGGACGCCACCGCCCCGGCCTTCGACGACTTCGCCGACCTCATCGGTGAGGACGGCAGCGTCGACTTCGACGCCCTGGACTGGGACCCGGAGGAGGAGGCCGAGTTCCTCGACGGAGTGCTCGGCAACCTCTATCTGCTGACGCTCTCGGAGGCCGGCCCCGCGGACGCCCCGGTGCCGCTGCCCGCCCTCGCCGCGTCCATGGTGGTGCCCGAGGACATGGGCGAGCCCACGGACGACGTCCTTGAACAGGTGTCCGAGGTCATGATGAGGCTGGACGACCAGTTCCGGGTCCTCGCCCCCATCGGGATCGTCGATTACCGGCCGGTGGACGAGGCGTTGCTGACCGAGGAGGGCGAGGAGGCGACACCGCCCGCCGACGACGAGGACGTCACCCGCTACGGCATGGTGAAGCTGACACCGCTCGGTCTCTACGGCATCCGGGAACGGATGCTGGAGGCCGGCGTGGACGCCCCCGCCGTCGGTGACCTCGCGGACAAGGGCGCCGACGTCCTCCTCGACGGCATCGCGTACTACCCCGAGGAGGCCGCGCGCACCGAGGTCGGCCTCTGGCTCGGCCGGCGCGGGGCGGAAGGGGCGGAGACCGCCGCCGCGGAACTCCTGGCCGCGGCGCGCGGAGCCGACGAGCGCGCCCCGCTCCGCAGGCTCCACTGCCAGCAGGCCCTCGCGCTGGTCGGGCCGGAGGCCGAGCCCGCCGTACGCGCCGTGCTCGCCGACCCCGAACTCGGCGGACTGGCGCGGGTCTGGCTCGCGGAGCGCGGCGCGGCGGACGTACCGGCGCCCCCGGAGTCGATGATCTTCTGGCTCGCCGTCGACACGATCGCCGCCCAGCTGGACTCCGACGGCGACCTGGACGAGCTCCAGGAGCTCGTCGAGGGGCTCTCCGGCCGGCACAGCGGCTTCTTCGACCAGGCTTGGAGGGTCGAGCACCCCGCGACGGCGGAGGTGCTGGAGGCCGTGGGGCGGCTGCACCGGGACCGGAAGATCGCGAAGGACGCCCGCAAGGCCGCGTTCAAGGCCCGCTCGCGCGCGAAGAGCTGAACCCGAGGCGTTCACGGGCCGGCTGATCCGGGCCTGGAGGTGTGAGCGCGCTCCGGGCAGAAGGATTTCGGCCAGGACGTCCGGCACCGGCCACGCCCCGTGTCCCGATTCGTCCCCGAACGCGGCACGGTTTGATGTGCAGGCCCGCTCGACGTCGTACGTCGTTCAACTCCTGTTGGTGCGGGGGAGGGAGCGTGATCGCGCCAACCCACCCGGCCACGCACCAGCAGGAGTCCGCGATGTCGATCACGCGCAGGGAATTCAGCAGACAGTCCGCCCTCACCGGCGCCGGCATAGCCCTGACCGGTGCCGTCGGCACCCTGGCCACGGCTCCCGGCGCCCTGGCGGCCGAGGACGCGCGACACGGCCACGGCCACGGACACGACGACGACAAGGGGCACGGGCACGGCAAGGAGCTGGGCTACGGCCCGCTGCTCCCCGACCCGAAGGGCATCCTCGCGCTGCCCGCCGGATTCTCGTACCGCGTCCTCACCCACAGCGGTGTCACCAAGCTGGAGACGGGCGAGCCGACCCCCTCCAACCATGACGGCACCGCCGCCTTCGAAGGGGCCCGCGGAGTCACCCTGCTGGTCAACAACCACGAGCTGAGCGGCACCCGGGCCGGCTGGGAGCACCCCGTCCCGCTCACCGACGGCCTCGTCTACGACCCGGTCGCCGCAGGCGGCTGCACCGTCGTGGAGACCCGCCGCGACGGCCGCACCGCCGAGTGGGTCGGCATCGCGGGCACGTCGACCAACTGCGCGGGCGGCAGCACCGAGTGGGGCACCTGGCTCACCTGTGAGGAGACCGAGGACAAGGCCGGCAAGAACGGCCTCCTCAAGGACCACGGCTACGTCTTCGAGGTCGACCCGTACGACAAGCGCGCCAACCGCGACCCGCGCCCGATCAAGGCGTTCGGCCGGTACGCCCACGAGGCCGTCGTCATCGACCCGAAGCACGGCCACGCCTATCTGACCGAGGACGCGTCCGGCCCCAACGGCCTGCTCTACCGCTGGGTCCCGCCGCACGGCTTCAAGCACGGCCGCGGCAAGCTGCGCACCCTCGCCGACGACGCCGGTGTCCTCCAGGCCACCAAGTGCTTCGACAGGAAGGGCGCGTTCGTCGACGACCTGTCGCGCGCCACGGAGATCGGCACCGTCTACGGCGTGGACTGGGTCGACGTACCCGACCGCGACGCGAAGACGGTCTCCGTCCGCAAGCAGTTCACCGAAGGACAGGTCACCCGGGCCCGCAAGCTCGAGGGGATGTGGTGGGGCGACGGCGGCGCCTACATCGTCTCCTCCTTCGCGCGCGGCGAGAGCCCGGTCGCGCACGACGGCCAGGTCTGGTTCTACGACCCCAAGCGCCGCACGCTGACCCTGAAGGTGCTCCTCGGCGTCAACGCCGACCCCTCCCAGGACGGCGCCTTCGACGGCCCGGACAACATCACCGTGTCCCCCTACGGCGGTCTGGTCATCGCCGAGGACGGGGACGGCATCCAGCACCTCTTCGGCGCGACCGACAGCGGCCGCACCTACCCGATCGCGCGCAACGAACTGAACGGCGGCACGGAGGAGGACCCCTCCTACAGCGAATTCACCGGGGTCACCTTCTCGCCCGACGGGAAGACGCTGTTCGCCAACATCCAGACCCCGGGCATCATGCTCGCCATCACGGGCCCGTGGAAGCGCCAGCCGCACAAGCACTGACCTCCGTACGCGCGGCGCGGGCGGGAAAATCCCTCGCGCGCCGCGCGGCCGTCCTCCTAGAGTCATGGCCATGCACCTCCCGGTGCGAAGGCAGCGGCTACTTCCTTTCCCGAAATACGCCGCAGCCGTCCTGATCTCGGGAGGCACATGCGCCGGGGTGCCCGGTGCGCAGGCGACGGATACTTCTTTGATTCGAGTGTTGCGGGTTCGAGTCCCGCCCGGCCACGGCCGGTAGCTCAATCGGGTAGAGCATCGGAATAGCACCGCCGCCGACTCCTGATCTCGGGCACCCCTCCTCCGTTGTGCCCTCTCCCACGAATTCGGGGGAATTCACATGGCACGCTTCAACACCCGGCTCACCCAGCCCCTTATCACCTCGCCCGTGACGTCGACCGGGCACACCGCCCGCAACCACCAGGGCGCCACGGGGCATCTCCGCGACAGCCGCTCCGAGCTCTTCCTGCTCGCGGTCGCCAACTTCGTGTCGCAGGAAAGCTTCCACGAGGACGGGGAGGAGCGCGACACGCGCTACGCGACGCTGGTGCGCTCGCTCGCCGTCGAGGACCCGGAGTGGACGGCCGGGCTGCTGCGCTGGCTGCGCCGCGAGGGGCAGATGCGCACCGCGTCGCTGGTCGGCGCCGCCGAGTACGTGAAGGCGCGGCTCGACGCGGGCGCGGTGGACGGCCCGTCCAACAGACAGGTCGTGGACTCCGTGCTGCTGCGCGCGGACGAGCCCGGTGAGCTGCTCGGGTACTGGACCTCGCGGTACGGCCGCGCCGTGCCCAAGCCCGTCAAGCGCGGGATCGCCGACGCGGTGCGCCGGCTCTGGAACGGCAAGGCGCTGCTGAAGTACGACACCGCGTCCAGGGGCTACCGTTTCGGTGACGTACTCAACCTGGTGCACGCCACGCCGGACCCCGCCAAGCCCTGTCAGGGCGATCTGTTCCGGTACGCGCTGGACCGCAGGCACCACCCCGAGAGCGCGGAGGCGCCCGAGTCGAACCGCACGCTGACCGCCCACCGGGCACTCATGGCGGTGCCGGCCGCCGAGCGGCGCCCGGTGATCACCGGGCCCGGGGGTGCGGAGCGGCTGGCCGGGGCGGGCATGACCTGGGAGGCGCTGGCCGGCTGGCTGCAGGGGCCGATGGACGCCGCGGCCTGGGAGGCCGTGATCCCGTCCATGGGGGTGATGGCGCTCGTGCGCAACCTGCGCAACTTCGACGAGGCGGGGGTCCCGGACGGGACCGCGGCGCGAGTGGCGGCGCGGATCAGCGACCCGGAGGCCGTGGCCTCCTCGCGTCAGTTCCCCTTCCGCTACCTCGCGGCGTACCGGCACGCGCCGTCGCTGCGGTGGGCCTATCCGCTGGAGCAGGCGCTCGGACACTCCCTGGCGAACGTCCCGGCGCTGCCCGGCCGCACCCTGATCCTGGTGGACCGCTCGGGGTCGATGTGGTCGCCGCTCTCCGACCGCTCCCTGCTGAACCGGGCCGACGCGGCGGCCGTCTTCGGTACGTCGCTGGCGCTGCGGGCCGCGGACGCGGACCTGGTGGAGTTCGGCACGACCAGCTCGGCGGTCGCGTACCGCAGGGGCGAGTCCGTGCTGAGGATCCTGGACCGGTTCGGCAATCTGGGCGGCACGAACACCGTACAGGCGGTGCGCAAGCACTACCGCGCGCACGACCGGGTACTGATCGTCACCGACGAACAGGCGTCGTTCACCTACTACGGCGACGCCACCGAGGGGATACCGCCGACCGTGCCCGTCTACACCTGGAACCTCGCCGGCCACCGGGTCGGGCACGCGCCGTCCGGGAGCGAGAACCGCCACACCTTCGGGGGACTTTCCGACGCGGCGTTCCGCATGGTGCCCCTGCTGGAAGCGGGCAGGAGCGCGGACTGGCCATGGAACCGCTGATTACGAATGCGGCACTACTGACCGCTCCGGAGCGGTCGGGCATGGCGTCCGGCGCTTACAGGGCGCATACTCGACCGTAATGAAACAGTCAGCCGGTTCCCGGCGTCACCTGCCTTCCAGTCCCTTCAACCGCCCGGCCCAGGCGGCCCCACCGGTCGAGTGCTTCGATGTGGGCGACAGGGTGTCGCACGACCAGTTCGGACTCGGACGGGTCCTTGCCGTCGAGGGCGACAACGACGCAGTACTCATCGACTTCTCCGGTCGACAGGGGAGGATCCTGAATCCGTACTCGAAGCTGACCAAGCTCTGAGGGAGCGCACGAGCACGCTAAGCGTCCCACCGGAGACTCTCCGGATCCGGGGCACCTGAAGGGAGACCCTCAGGTGCCCCGGAAGCCGTTCCGGGGCCCGGTGGGCGCTACAGCGCCTTCGCGGCGGGCTTGACCATGCCGCGGACGGTCCGGGACTTCACGAACTCACCCACGGCCGTCATCTCCCACTCGCCGGAGAACTGCTTGATCAGCTTGGCCATCATCACGCCGGTCTGCGGCTCCGCCCCGGTCAGGTCGAAGCGGACCAGTTCCTCCCCGGTGGCCGCGTCGATGAGGCGGCAGTACGCCTTGGCGACCTCGGTGAACTTCTGCCCGGTGAACGAGTTGACCGTGAAGACCAGTCCGGTCGCCTCGGCGGGGATCCGGCCGAGGTCGACGACGATCACCTCGTCGTCCCCCGCGCCCTCGCCGGTGAGGTTGTCGCCGGAGTGCTTGATCGCGCCGTTCAGGATGGAGAGCTTGCCGAAGTAGCAGCTGTCCAGGTGGCTGCGGTCGGGGCCGAAGGCGATCACCGACGCGTCGAGGTCGATGTCCTTGCCGCGGAACGCGGGCTCCCAGCCGAGACCCATCTTGACCTGCGAGAGCAGCGGCTTGCCGCCCTTGACCAGGGAGACCGTCTGGTTCTTCTGGAGGCTGATCCGGCCCTTGTCGAGGTTGATCTTGCCGGAGCCGGCGGGCGGTGCCGGCGGTGCCGCGGGGGCCGGGGGAGCGATCCTGGGGTCCACGGGAGCGGCCGCCGGCGCCGGGGGAGCGGCGGGCGGGGCGACGGGCGCGGCCGGGACGGGCGCAGCCGCGGCGGGCTCTTCCACCGAGACGCCGAAGTCCGTGGCGATCCCGGCCAGGCCGTTCGCGTAGCCCTGGCCGACGGCGCGGGCCTTCCAGGCGCCGTTGCGCAGGTAGATCTCGATGACCACCAGTGCCGTCTCGCCGCCCAGCTGCGGCGGGGTGAAGGTGGCGAGCGCGCTGCCGTCGTCCGCGTTGCGCACGGTGGCGGTGGGCTCGACGCCCTGGAAGGTCTGGCCCGCGGCGTCCGGGCTCGCCGTGACCACGATCTTCTCGATGCCCGGGGGGACCGCCGTGGTGTCCACCACGATCGCGTCGGGCGCGGACCCGCCGCCCGAGCGGTAGGTCACGCCGGGGCCCGAGGGCTGGTTGTAGAAGATGAAGTCGTCGTCGGAGCGCACCTTGCCGTCGGCGGTGAGCAGCAGGCCCGAGACGTCGAGCCGCACCGGGGCGGCGACGTCCACCGCCACGCGGGCGGCGGAGAGAGGGATGTTCGAGCCGGGGGTCATTGCGGTCATGCACGGGGTAACGAACGACCCGGCTTTGCCGTTCCCTTACCTTCGACGGCTTGCTCCGTACGGCTCAGCGCCCGCCGCGCGCCCGGTTGCGGGGGTGTTCGCGGGCGGTGCGCTCGTTGCCGTGCCGGTAGGCGCCGGTCCAGCGGGCCATGACGAGCTGGGCGTCGCCGGACACCACCTCCGCCAGGAACTTCTCCGCCCGGCCGCCGCGCAGGGTGCCCGCGGGGCGGCCGTGGTGGGTGACGGTGACGCTCGCGTCGCCGTGCTGCTCGTACTGGAATCCGGAGGGTTTCGGCATGGCCGTATGGTGCCCGCCCCCGGGGCGTCGCGTCGCGCGAATTACCGGGCGGGACCCGGCACGGGCCGTCAGTGGGGCCAGATCGGCGGGTCCGTGACGAAGTGGCCGCCGAGGTGGGCGTGGTCGGGGTTCTCCGGGTCCAGCTCGCCGTGCTCGGCGACGAGCTTGTCCGCGTACTGCTCGGAGTCGTCCTGCGGGTCGTAGCCGAGGGAGCGGGCCGACGTCAGGTCCCACCACAGGCGGGTGTTGTCGGACGAGCCGTAGACCACGGTGTGCCGCACGTCCTCGGCGGTGAGGGCCGCGTGGAAGAGGCGCGCTCCGTCGCCGGGGCTCATCCAGACGGACAGCATCCGCACGGAGGTCGGCTCCATGAAGCAGGAGCCGATGCGCACGGAGACGGTCTCCACGCCGTGCTTGTCCCAGTAGAACTGGGCGAGGTCCTCGCCGAAGGACTTCGACAGGCCGTAGAAGGTGTCGGGACGGTGGGGGACGTCGACGGGGATCAGCGGGTCACCGGCGAGCGGGCGGGGGGTGTAGCCGATGGCGTGGTTGGAGGAGGCGAACACGATCCGCCCGACGCCCTCCTGGCGTGCCGCCTCGTAGAGGTTGTACGTGCCCTCGATGTTGGAGCGCAGAATCTTGTCGAAGGAGGCTTCGAGGGAGATGCCCGCAAGGTGGATCACCGCGTCGACACCCCGTACGGCCTCCCGCAGCGCGGCCTTGTCGCCGAGGTCGGCGGTGATCGCGTCCGGCTCGCCCTCGATGGGGGTGACGTCGAAGAGCCGGAGGTCGTGACCGTACGCGGGAAGCAGTCCGCGCATCAGGGTGCCCAGGCCGCCGGCGGCGCCGGTGAGAAGGACGGTACGGGGAGCTGGCATACGTGGATCTCCTCGATGCGGGCACAGGGCGCAGGGCGCGGCGTGCGCGGACGGTGCGGGGCTGGGCTGCGTGTGGCCTGACGTACGGACAGTGAGGTGCGCGTGGCACGCGGATGTCACGCGACCGCCCGAGATGCGTCCAACTCGTGGACGGCATTCACATGCGTGGACACGCTAAGAAGTGGTGGCGGACCACGTCAAGTGTCGCTCCATGTCAGCCGGTTTGGTCCGGGGTTGGGTGTACGTGTCTTGACCGGCGCCGCGCGACTGGCTTAGCGTGGCGGCGTTCAGAAATATGGACACCGATCATAATTGTGCACGCTGGATCTGCTCAGGGAGCGCCCGTGACCTCAGCCCCCCTTGCCGCCCGACTCACCGACGTCGCCGGGCCGCTCTTCTTCCCCGTCACCGCCTACGGGCCGGACGGCGCCGTCGCCCTCGACGCCTTCCGCGCGCACGTGCGCAAGGGTGTCGACGCCGGTGCCGCGGCCGTCTTCGCCTGCTGCGGCACCGGCGAGTTCCACGCGCTGGACCCCGAGGAGTACCGGCTCGTCGTCCGGGCGGCCGTCGAGGAGGCCGCCGGCCGGGTGCCCGTCGTCGCCGGTGCCGGCTACGGCACGGCGCTCGCGATCCGGTACGCGAAGCTCGCCGAGGAGGCGGGGGCGGACGGGCTCCTCGCCATGCCGCCCTACCTCGTCGTCGCCGGCCAGGAGGGGCTGCTGGCCCACTACGCCGCCCTCGCCGCCGCCACCTCCCTGGAGACGGTCGTCTACCAGCGGGACAACGCCGTCTTCACCCCGGAGACCGTCGTCGCCCTGGCCCGGACACCCGGGATCATCGGACTCAAGGACGGCCTCGGCGACCTCGACCTGATGCAGCGCATCGTCAGCGCCGTGCGCGGCGCGCTGCCCGGCGGGGACTTCCTGTACTTCAACGGGCTTCCCACGGCTGAGCTCACCGGGCTCGCCTACCGGGGCATCGGCGTGACGCTCTACTCCTCCGCCGTCTTCGCCTTCGCCCCCGACATCGCCCTGGCCTTCTACCGGGCGCTGGAGTCCGGCGACGACGACCTGGCCAACGCGCTGCTCGACCACTTCTACCGACCGCTCGTCGAACTGCGGGCCAAGGGCCACGGGTACGCCGTGTCGCTCGTGAAGGCGGCAGTCCGCCTGGAGGGGCTGGAGGTCGGGCCGGTGCGCACCCCGCTCACCGAGCCCCCGGCGGAGCACGTCGAGGAGCTCGTCTCGATCATCGCGAGCGGCCGTGCGGTGCTGGACAAGCACCACGTGGGGGAGGGCAAGTGAGAGCCTCCGCCTTCCTGTACCCCTGGGACGTCGTGGGGGACCCGGACGCCGCGGCCCGGCTCGCGGACACCGGGGTCGAGCAGGTGACGCTCGCCTCCGCCTACCACTCCACCCGGGCGCTGACCCCGCGCCATCCCGGCCGCCGGATCGTCACCGCGGAACACGCCGCGGTGCTCTACCCGCCCGAGGCCACGCGCTGGGCGGGCAGAGGGCTGCGCCCCTACGCGCAGTCCTGGGTGGCGGGGGACGACCCGTACGCCGAGGCGGCCGAGGCCCTGGCGGGCGCGGGCCTCCAGGTGCACTCCTGGGTGGTCCTCGCGCACAACTCCCGTATGGGCGCGGAGCATCCGGAGACCTCCGTCGTCAACGCCTACGGAGACCGCTACCCATGGGCGCCGTGCATCGCCCGGCCGGCCGTCCGGGAGTATTTGGTGGACCTGGCGGCGGAGGCCGCCGTGCGCCCCGGGACGTACGGCACCGAGCTGGAGTCGTGCGGCTGGTACGGCTTCGCCCATCTGCACGCCCACGACAAGACCTCCGGGGTCGCCCTCGGGGACGCGGCGCAGTATCTGATGTCCCTCTGCTTCTGCGCCGACTGCCGGGCCGGCTACGACTCGACAGGGCTCGCCGCCGAGGAGTTGCGCGCCGCCGTGCGCCGTGCGCTGGAGCCGGTCTGGTCCGGCTCCGGCTCCGGTGAGCAGGGCTGGGCGGGGGTGGAGGAGCTGCTCGGCGCCGGGCTCGCCGAGGCCACCCTGCGGTGGCGCCGACAGGTCGCCCGAGGGCTCCAGGAGGCCGCTGTCGCCGCCGTGCGGGCCGCGGCGCCGGGCCCGGACTTCGAGGTCCTGCTGCACGCCGACCCCGCCTCCTACCGCACCGGTGCCAACGTGGGGACGGACCCCGCCCACATCATGTCCACGGCCGACGGCGTGGTGCTGCCCTGCACCGGCGGGGACGCGGCCCGCGAGGCGGTGCTCGGGCCGTTCACCGGCCTCCCCGGCGTGCTGGCCGCGAACCTCAACGTGGTGAGCGGCATGGGCGGCAGCCCCGGCACGCTGGAGCGGGACGCCGCGCACGCGGCCTCGCTCGGTGCGAACCAGCTGCGTCTCTATCACGCGGGCCTGGCCTCCGGGCCCGACCTGAGTGCCGTCACGAAGGCTCTCTCCGCGGTCCGCGGCGGCTGATCCCCGGCCTCGCCCACCCACGAAGCGCAGGTCCCCGGCCATGGGCCGGGGGCCTGCGCCCGCTGCGTCCGGGGTGCCCCGCCCCGCCCGCCGGGGCCGGCCGGCCCGACGTTCGCCGAACTTCTTTTGCCAGAAGCG
The DNA here is from genome assembly GCF_030719215.1 of Streptomyces sp. Alt3. Taxonomy (NCBI): domain Bacteria; kingdom Bacillati; phylum Actinomycetota; class Actinomycetes; order Kitasatosporales; family Streptomycetaceae; genus Streptomyces; species Streptomyces glycanivorans. The sequence continues at coordinate 6,391,956 of NZ_CP120983.1, forward strand.
TTGACGAAACATTCCCACCGCTCTAGCTTCATCGCGTCGTACTTCGTACGTCATATATGAGACGCGATACGCGAGATGCGAGAGCTCTTCACCCATGACCTTTGCGCCTGCCCCGATTCCGTCCAGGACCCAGTACGTGCTGGAGGCGATCAAGCACGCCATCCTCACCGCACAGCTGAAGCCAGGCCAGGCACTCGTGGAGACCGAGCTCGCCGCCCAGTTCGGGGTGTCGAAGACGCCCGTACGTGAGGCGCTGAAGACGCTCGCGGGCACCGGGCTCGTGGTCATGAGCCAGTACAAGGGCGCCACCGTGCGGCTCGTCGACGCGACCATGGCCCGGGAGGTGTACGACGTGCGCCTGCTCCTGGAGCCGGAGGCGCTGCGCCGCTCCATCACCCGCAAGGTCTCGCTGGAGGCGGCCCAGGAAGCCCTGGAGCGTGCCGACTCGGCGATCGACAAGGCGGACAGGTCGCTGGCCAACCGGGACTTCCACCGGGCGCTGTACCTGCCCTGCGGCAACCCGCTGCTCGCCCGGATGCTCGACGAGATCCGCGACCAGGCCGCACTCGTGTCGACCGTGGCCTGGTCGGCGATCCCGTCCTGGGAGCGTGAGGCGGCCGAGCACCGGGAGATCCTGCGGCTCGCCCTCGCCGACGACGCCACGGCCGCCACCGCGGCCCTGCACGACCACATCGCATCGTTCGTGCGCCGCGCCTTCCCCGACGACGAAGACGGGGGTGACGCGGCGTGAACCCGCTGGACGTGACTCACCAGCACCTCGACGAAAGGCTGGTCCGCATGGACCTCTCCCCGCTGAAGGCGGCCCTCGCAGACGTTGTGGCGATCCCGGTGACCCCGTTCGCCGAGGACGGGAGCATCGACGTCCCGTCGCACCAGGCCCTGCTGCGACGGATGCTCGACGGCGGCGTCCGCATCGTCACCCCGAACGGCAACACCGGGGAGTTCTACGCGCTCACCCCCGACGAGCGGCGCACCGTCACCGAGCTGACCGTCGAGCAGGCCCGCGGCCGTGCCACCGTCCTGGTGGGGGTCGGCCACGACGTGCCGACCGCCGTGGCCGCCGCCGAGCACGCCAGGGAGACCGGCGCCGAGATGGTGATGGTGCACCAGCCGGTGCACCCCTACGTCTCGCAGGAAGGCTGGGTCGACTACCACCGGGCCATCGCCCGGGCCGTTCCCGAGCTCGGAGTCGTCCCGTACGTCCGCAACCCGCTGCTTGCCGGTGAGTGCCTCGCCGAGCTCGCCGACAGCTGCCCCAACGTCATCGGCGTGAAGTACGCCGTGCCGGACGCGGCCCGCTTCGGCGCGTTCGCGCGGGACGCCGGCCTGGAGAGGTTCGTGTGGGTCGCCGGACTCGCCGAGCTCTACGCACCCTCCTACTTCGCCACCGGCGCCACCGGATTCACCTCCGGACTCGTCAACGTCGCCCCCGGCGTCTCGCTCGCCATGCTGGAGGCCCTGCGGGCGGGCGACTACCTCGCGGCGATGAAGGTCTGGGAGCAGATCCGCCGCTTCGAGGACCTGCGCGCCGACCGGCAGTCCGCCAACAACGTGACGGTCGTCAAGGAGGCCCTGGCCTCGCTCGGGCTCTGCCGCCGCGACGTGCGCGCGCCGAGCAGAGAGCTTCCCGAGGAGCAGCGTGCCGAGGTCGCCGGTCTGGTCGCCGGGTGGTCGATATGAGCGCCGCCGGCACGCAAGGCCGCCGCGTCGCCCCCGAGGAGCTGCGCAGCCACCAGTGGTGGGGCACGGACGGGCTCCGCTCGTTCAGCCACCGCGCCCGCACCCGGCAGCTCGGCTACCTCCCCGAGGAGCACCTGGGCAAGCCGGTCGTCGCGATCCTCAACACCTGGTCCGACATCAACCCCTGCCACGTCCATCTGCGCGAGCGCGCGCAGGCGGTCAAGCGGGGTGTCTGGCAGGCGGGCGGCTTCCCGCTGGAGTTCCCGGTCTCCACGCTCTCGGAGACCTTCCAGAAGCCCACCCCGATGCTCTACCGCAACATGCTGGCGATGGAGACGGAGGAGCTGCTGCGCTCCTACCCCGTCGACGGTGCCGTGCTGCTCGGCGGCTGCGACAAGTCGACGCCCGCCCTCCTGATGGGCGCCGCCTCCGTCGACCTGCCGACGGTCTTCGTGCCCGCCGGACCGATGCTGCCGGGCCACTGGCGCAACGAGGTCCTGGGCTCCGGCACGGACATGTGGAAGTACTGGGACGACAAGCGGGCCGGCCTGATCGGCGACTGCGAGATGGCCGAACTGGAGAACGGGCTCGCCCGCTCACCGGGCCACTGCATGACGATGGGCACCGCCTCGACCCTGACGGCCGCGGCCGAGGCGCTCGGCGTCACGGTGCCGGGCGCGTCCTCCATCCCGGCCGTGGACTCCGGTCACGACCGCATGGCCGCGCAGTCCGGGATCCGGATCGTCGAACTGGTGTGGCAGCAGCTGAAGCTGTCGCAGATCCTCACAGCGGACGCCTACGAGGACGCGGTCGCCACCGTCCTCGCGCTCGGCGGCTCCACCAACGCCGTCATCCACCTGATCGCGATGGCGGGCCGCTCCGGGGTGAAGCTCACCCTGGACGACTTCGACCGCATCGCCCGCACCGTGCCCGTCCTCGCCAACCTCCGCCCCGGCGGGAAGTACCTGATGGAGGACTTCCACTTCGCCGGCGGGCTGCCCGGCTTCCTGGCGCGGCTCACCGACGTACTCCACCTGGACCGCCCCACCGTCACGCACGACACCCTGCGCGAACAGCTCGACGGGGCGCTCGTCCACGACACCGACGTCATCCGGGAGCGCGACAACCCGCTGGCCGAGGAGGGCGGCGTCGCGGTCCTGCGCGGCAACCTCTGCCCGGACGGCGCCGTGATCAAGCACATCGCCGCCGAACCGCACCTGCTGCGCCACACCGGCCCCGCCGTCGTCTTCGACGACTACAAGGAGATGCAGCGCACCATCAACGACCCGGCCCTGGCCCTCACCCCGGACCATGTGCTGGTGCTCCGCAACGCCGGCCCCAAGGGCGGCCCCGGCATGCCCGAGTACGGCATGCTGCCCATCCCCGACTACCTGCTGAAGCAGGGTGTGCGCGACATGGTGCGGATCTCCGACGCCCGGATGAGCGGCACCAGTTACGGGGCCTGCGTCCTGCACGTCGCGCCCGAGTCCTTCGTCGGCGGGCCGCTCGCACTGGTCCGCACCGGTGACCGGATCACGCTGGACGTCGAGGCGCGGCTGCTCCACCTCGACGTGTCCGACGAGGAGCTGGAGCTGCGAAGGTCCGAGTGGACCGAGCCGCCCGCCCGCTACGGGCGCGGCTACGGCGCGCTCTACCAGGACCAGATCACCCAGGCCGACACCGGCTGCGACTTCACGTTCCTCGCCCGCCAGGGAGAGGTGCCCGACCCGTACGCGGGCTGACCCCCGGGCGAAAAGTATTCAGCGAACCGCCTCGTCCGGAATACCGAACGGCATGCGGTAAGCGCTTGCACCATGCACCGAAAGAACGGCACATCCAGCACTTTTCCAGAGAACGGAGACGCGTCATGGCCCAATCCGCAGCCGTGGCCACACCGCCCCCCAAGGGCAAGGCGTCCAAGCGCCGCTCGGCCACCCCCCGCCGCCTGCCGTATCTGCTGATCGCGCCCGCGGGCCTGCTGATGCTGGGCTTCATCGCCTATCCGGTGGTCAGCGTCTTCTACTACAGCCTGCAGAACTACAACGTCACCAAGCCGTGGCGGAACGGCTTCGCGGGCCTGGACAACTTCACCCGGATCTTCACCGAGGACGAGCAGTTCTGGCCGACGCTCGGCTTCAGCGCCCAGTGGGTCTTCACCCAGGTGACCCTCCAGCTCGCGCTCGGCCTGGCCCTCGCCCTGATCGTCAACCAGACCTTCGTCGGCCGCGGCATATCCCGCGCCATGGTCTTCTCGCCCTGGGCCGTCTCCGGCGTGCTGACCAGCACCATCTGGATCCTGCTCTACAACTCCTCGACCGGCTTCAGCCGCTACCTCGCGGACGCCGGGATCGGTGAGTACGGCACCTCGGTGCTCTCCGACACGGGCACCGTCTTCTGGGCGGCGACCGTCTCCGAACTCTGGCGCGGAGTCCCCTTCTTCGCGATCCTCATCCTCGCCGACCTCCAGTCCGTCTCCAAGGAGCTGTACGAGGCGGCCTCGGTGGACGGCGCCTGGCGCTGCGGCAGTTCTTCCACATCACGCTCCCGCACCTGCGCGACGCGATCATCCTGGCCACCCTGCTGCGCGGGGTCTGGGAGTTCAACAACGTCGACCTGCTCTACACCCTCACCGGCGGCGGACCCGCGGGCGAGACGACCACACTCCCGCTCTACGTCGCCAACACAGGCATCGAGGGCCACGACTTCGGATACGCGTCCGCGCTCACCACCGTCGCCTTCGTGATCCTCCTCTTCTGCTCGATCGTCTATCTGCGCCTGAGCAAGTTCGGAGGCGACAACAAGTGACTGCCGCACTCGTGGAGAAGAAGGACGCCCGCACGCCGGGCCCGTCCCGGGGCAACGCCGCCCCGCCGCCCTCCTCGCACCGCCGCGTCAAGCGCGAGCGTGCCTTCGACGACGTACCGCGCTGGCAGATCTACGTGCCGCTCGGCATCTACCTGCTCTTCACGCTCATCCCGTTCTACTGGATGCTCCTCTTCGCCGTACGGCCCGCCGGCTCCACCTCGCTGGTGCCCTGGCCGATGACGGGGGATCACTTCTCCAAGGTCTGGAACGAGCGCAGCTTCGCCCTCTTCTTCCAGAACAGCATGATCGTGGGCGTCGCGACGCTGATCGCCACGACCCTGGTCGCGCTGGCCGGCGGCTACGCGCTGGCCCGGTTCGACTTCAAGATCAAGGGCGCCTTCATGCTGGCGCTGCTCTGCTCGCAGTTCATCCCGGGCGCCCTGATGCTCGTGCCGCTCTTCGAGATCTTCAAGAACCTCCAGATGATCAACTCCCTGGGGAGCGTCGTCATCGCGGAGACCGTCTTCCAGCTGCCGCTGTCGATCATCCTGATCAGCGGATTCATCAAGAACGTGCCGGTCTCCCTGGAGGAGGCCGCCTGGGTGGACGGCTGCTCGCGCTTCAAGGCCTTCTGCGCCGTCGTCCTGCCGCTGCTGCGCCCCGGACTCATCGCGGTCGGCTCGTTCGCCTTCGTCCACAGCTGGAACCACTTCCTCTTCGCGCTGATGTTCCTCAGCGAGCAGGACAAGCAGACGATCCCGGTCGGCCTCAACACCCTGATCGGCGCCGACAGCGTCGACCTCGGGGCACTGGCCGCGGGCGGTGTGATCGCCGCCGTGCCCGTGGTGATCGTCTTCGCCTTCATCCAGAAGTGGCTCATCACCGGCTTCAGCGCCGGCGCCGTGAAGGGATGACGGACATGACCCGGAAGCTGCGCCCCCGCGCCGCCGACGTCGCCCGCGTGGCCGGGACGGGGAGGGCCGGCCGATGAGCGCGACCACCCCCGTACCCCTCGTCCTGGCCGGAGCCCGCGGCCACGGCCGCTGGCACCTCGCCAACATCCGGCGGCTCCAGCACCAGGGCCTGGTGCGGCTGGCCGGGATCTGCGAACTCACCCCGCTGACCGACGACGAACTCGACATGTTCGCCGGGGAGATGCCCGAGCAGTCCTCCGACTTCGGGGCACTCCTGGACTCCACCGGAGCCCGCGTCGCCGTCGTCTGCACCCCCATCCCGACGCACACCGCACTGGCCCTGACGGCGGCGTCCCGTGGCGTCCACCTGCTCCTGGAGAAGCCGCCCGCAGCCACCTGGGCCGACTACGCCCGTATGGCGGAAGGAGTGCGCGAGGCGGGCATCGCCTGCCAGATCGGCTTCCAGTCGTTCGGCTCGCACGCCGTGCCGGCCGTCAAGGAGCTCGTGCGCGACGGGGCGATCGGCACCCTCCGGGGCATCGGCGCGGCCGGTGCCTGGGTCCGCGACGACGCCTACTTCCGGCGGGCGCCCTGGGCCGGACGCCGCAGGATGAACGGGACCGACGTGGTCGACGGGGTGCTCACCAACCCCCTCGCGCACGCCGTGGCCACCGCACTCGAACTCGCCGGCCGGGGAACGGCCGAGGACGTGAAGTCCATCGAGACCGAGCTGTTCAGGGCCCACGACATCGAGTCCGACGACACCAGCTGCGTCCGGATCACCACCACCGACGGGATGCCGGTGACCGTCGCCGTCACCCTCTGCGCCGAGGAGGCCGGCGAGCCGTACGTCGTCGTCCACGGCGACCGCGGCCGCATCACCTTCTGGTACAAGCAGGACCGGGTCCTCGTCCAGCGCGCCGGACACGGACCGGAGGAGGCCGTGCACGGCCGGACCGACCTCCTGGAGAACCTCGTCGCCCACCTGGAGCACGGCACCGCGCTCCTCGTGCCGCCGGAGCGCACCGGCGCGTTCATGCGGGTCCTGGAAGCCGTACGCACGGCCCCCGAGCCGACCGCGCTGCCGCCCACCGCCTGGCACACCAGGCCCGCGGACAAGGGCGACGGAGTACGGCGCGTCGTGCACGGCATCGACGGCACCGTCGCCGCCGCCGCGGACACCCTCACCCTCTTCTCCGAACTAGGCGCCTCCTGGGCGCGCCCCAGCGAGGTGAGCACACCATGACCACCGCACTCCTCAGCTGCGCCGGACGCCCCGTCGGCCGCTACGGCTACCGGCCCGGGTCCGACAGCCGGCCCTATCTGCACCCCGTCACCACCCTCGCCGGCACACCCGTCACCGAGGAACGCCCGGCCGACCACCTCCACCACCTGGGCGCCTCCGTCGCGGTGCCCGACGTCGCCGGACACAACTTCTGGGGCGGGCGCACCTACGTCCGCGACCAGGGCCCCACCGAGCTCGACAACCACGGCACGCAGCGCCACCTCGGCTGGAAGCTGCGCGACCCGGACGGCTTCGTGGAGGAACTCAGCTGGGAGGCCGACGGCACCGAGCTGCTGCGCGAACACCGCACCGTCGCCGCCACCGCACTCTCCGGCACCGCCTGGGCGCTGGACTTCTCCTTCTCCCTGACCAACCGCGGCCGCACGGACCTCTCCATCGGCAGCCCCGCCACCAACGGCCGCCCCGGCGCCGGCTACGGCGGCTTCTTCTGGCGCGCACCCAAGGAGGCGGCGCCGCCCGCCGTGTTCAGCGGAACGCTCGACGGCGAGGAGGCCGTGCACGGCAGGGCCGCCGACTGGCTCGCCCTCGCCGGGAACGGCTGGACACTCGTCTTCGCCGGCGCGACCGACGAGACCCGGCGCGACCCCTGGTTCGTACGGACCACCGAGTACCCGGGGGTCGGCTCCTCCCTCGCCGCCGAGAGCCGGCTCCCCGTCGCCGCCGGGGCCACGGTCGTGCGCCGGGTCGTCACCGTCGTCGCCGACGGGCGCCTCGACCGGGATGCCGCGGCGGCCCACGTCCGCAAGGCGGTCGCCGCATGACGACGCCCTGGAGAGCCGACCTCGGGGACGGCACCTACCGCAACCCCGTCCTGAACTCCGACTGGTCCGACCCGGACGTCGTCCGCGTCGGGGACGACCACTACCTGACCGCGTCCAGCTTCGGCCGCGCCCCCGGACTGCCCCTGCTGCACTCCCGCGACCTCGTCAACTGGACCCTCGTCGGCCACGCCCTCGAACGGCCGGGACCGGACGCCGACTTCGCGGTGCCCCGTCACGACTGCGGGGTATGGGCCCCCTCGCTGCGCCACCACGCCGGCCGCTTCTGGATCTTCTGGGGCGACCCCGACCACGGCATCCAGCAGATCAACGCCGAGGACATCCGCGGCCCCTGGAGCGCGCCGCACCTCGTGAAGGCGGGCAAGGGCCTGATCGACGCCTGCCCCCTGTGGGACGAGGAGACCGGCGAGGCCTATCTGGTGCACGCCTGGGCCAAGTCGCGCTCCGGCATCAAGAACAGGCTCACCGGCCACCGGATGAGCCCCGACGGACGCGAGCTGCTCGACGAGGGCACGACCCTCGTCGACGCCGACACGATCCCGGGCTGGTTCACCCTGGAGGGCCCCAAGCTCTACCGGCACGACGGCTGGTTCTGGATCTTCGCCCCCGCCGGGGGAGTGGAGACCGGCTGGCAAGGTGCCTTCCGCTCACGGACGTTCGAAGGTCCCTACGAGGAGCGGGTCGTCCTCGCCCAGGGCAGCACCGACGTCAACGGCCCCCACCAGGGCGGCTGGGTCCGCACCGCCGCGGGTGAGGACTGGTTCCTGCACTTCCAGGCACGCGGGGCGTACGGCCGCGTGGTGCACCTCCAGCCGATGCGCTGGGAGGGGGGCTGGCCGGTCATCGGCGACGAGGGCGAGCCCGTCCCCGGGCACCGGCTCCCCACGGCTCCCGAGCAGACCGCCGGGGCACCGGCCTCCGCCGACGACTTCCCCGGCGGCCGTCACGGCCGCCAGTGGCAGTGGACGGCCAACCCGCGGACCGGCTGGACGATCGGGCACGCGGGCGACGGGCTGCGCCTCAGCTGCGTACGGACCGCGTACGCCCACGACCTGCGCGCCCTGCCCAACGTCCTGGTGCAACGCCTGCCCGCCGAGGAGTTCACCGTCGAGGTGGGCATCACGCTGGACACCGCCGAACCGGGGGCCAAGGCCGGCCTCGCCGTGCTCGGCGACGCCTTCTCGTGGATCGGTCTGGAGGCCGGCGACGACGGCGAGGCCAGGCTCGTGCACCGGTACGCCGAGTCCGTCGCCGAGCACGAGCGGGACGCCGAACACCCCCGCCCCGCACCCGGGGCGTCCGTCCGTGTCCGGATCGAGGTCACCCGCGGCGCCCGCTGCCGCTTCTCCGCCGACACCGGCGACGGGACCGGCTTCCGGCCGTCCGGCCAGGTGTTCGCCGCCACCCCCTGGCGCTGGGTCGGCGCGCTGCTCGGCCTCTTCGCCACCGCCCCGGCCGGCGACGGACCCTCCGGAACAGCCGGCTTCACCGCTTTCCGCACCACCGGAAGACCTCGCACCGTCTGACCCCGCACCGCTGTATGGGAGCCGCAATGACGCACCTCCGTACCGAGCGCACCAGATCGAGAACGCTGTTCACGGCCCACTCACCGCCGTCTTTGTCATGCCCGCCGCATCGTCGGGCGGCGGCCCCGCACCGCGCACACCACTGACCTCCCCCCACGTACGCGTACAGAATCCGAGAGAGAAGAGCCGACATGAACATCTCGAAGACGCTCCGGGGGCGTGCCGCGACCGCGGTGTCCCTCACCGCGGTCCTGGCGCTCGGTGCCACCGCCTGCGGCGACGACGGCAGCAGTTCGGGCACGGAGGGCAGCGGGAAGGGCGAGATCACCTTCTGGGACAACAACGGTGGCCCGCGCACCGCGATCTGGACCGAGATCATCAAGGACTTCGAGAAGAAGAACCCCGACATCGAGGTCAAGTACGTCCCGATCCCGATCGCCGACGTCCAGTCCAAGTACGACACCGCCATCGCCGGCGGCGGGCTGCCCGACGTGGGCGGCGTCGGCACCGCCTACCTGGCCAACATGGTGTCCCAGGAGGCCCTGGAGCCGATCAGCAAGCGGCTGGACAAGTCACCGCTGAAGGGCAGACTCGTCGAGAGCATGGTCGAGAGCGTCAGATCCGCGGCCGGCCGCGGTGACGACATGTACACCGTGCCGACCTCCGCGAACAACGGCGCGCTCTGGTACCGCACCGACCTGTTCGAGCAGGCCGGCCTGGAGGCGCCGACCACCTGGCCCAAGTTCTACGAGGCCGCCGACAAGCTCACCGACGCGAAGAACAACAAGTTCGGCTACACCATCCGCGGCGGTGCGGGCTCCATCGCCCAGGCCCTGGACGCGATCTACGGCCAGACCGGCATCACGGAGTTCTGGGACGGCGGGAAGACCACTCTCAACGACCCGAAGAACGTCGCGGCACTGGAGAAGTACGCCGCCCTCTTCAAGAAGACGACACCGGCCGCCGACGTCAACAACGACTTCACCAAGATGGTCGCCCAGTGGGACACCGGCACCATCGGGATGCTGAGCCACAACCTCGGCTCCTACCAGGACCACCTGAAGGCGCTGGGCGAGGACAAGTTCGCCGGCATACCCGCGCCCATCGGCGAGGGTGGCACCCGCGTCCAGGTCTCCAACCCCGTCGACGGCCTCGGCCTGTTCCGGTCCAGCAAGAACAAGAACGCGGCCTGGAAGTTCATCGAGTTCGCCGCCTCCCACGAGTCGAACAGCAAGTGGAACGAGTCCGCGGGCGCCATCCCGGCCAACACCGAGGCGGCCAAGGATCCGTGGATCTCGGAGTCCGAGCCGACCGCGCTCGCCGCGAAGGCCCTCACCGACGGCTCCACCGAGATCGTCGACCTGCCGTACTACCTGCCCGACTGGAACAACATCAGCAAGGCCGACAACGAGCCCGAGTTCCAGAAGCTCCTCCTCGGCAAGGTCACGGCCAAGGCCTTCCTCGACAAGATGGCCGACGAGCTGAACGCCGCCCAGAAGGAGTGGGAGGAACTGGGCAACGGCTGACCCGGTCGTCACCACGGCCGACACCCCGATGACCGGGGGGCCGGCGGCGGTCCGGGTCGCACCCCGCCGCCGGTCCCCCTCCCACGCACCACCTCCCGCGTGTCCTTGAGAGAGGCAGTCATCCTGTGTCACTCACCCGCAGACGGACGGCAGCCGCGCTCCTCGCGCTGCCCCTCGCCCTCAGCGCCACCCCCGCACTCGCCCACGGCGGCGGTGGTGGCGGGGGCGGGCCCCGGCCCCGGACGCTCCACATCGCGGGCGACTCCACGGCGGCTCAGAAGTACGCCGACGCCGCGCCCGAGACCGGCTGGGGCATGGCCCTGCCCTTCTTCCTCGGCCGCTCGCTCGACATCGCCAACCACGCGGTGAACGGCCGGAGTTCCAAGAGCTTCATCGACGAGGGCCGGCTCACCGCACTGCTGGACGGCGTCCGCCCCGGCGATCTCGTCCTCATCCAGTTCGGTCACAACGACGAGAAGACCGAGGACCCCACCCGGGGCACCGACCCCTACACCACCTACCAGGAGTACCTGCGCCAGTACGTCGAGGGCGCCCGCACCCGGCGCGCCGAGCCCGTCCTGATCACCCCGGTCGAGCGCCGCCGCTTCGCCGAGGACGGCACCGCGAAGCCCACCCACGGCGAGTACCCGGCCGCCATGCGCGCCCTGGCGTCCGAGGAGGGCGTCACCCTGCTCGACGTGCAGGCGCTCTCCCTGGCCCGCTGGCAGCAGCTCGGCCCCGACGGGACCCTGCCGTACTTCAACTGGCTCGAGCCCGGCGAGTCGCCGAACCACCCCGACGGCAAGCAGGACAACACCCACTTCAGGCCCGACGGCGCCGTCGAGGTGGCCAGGACCACGGCCCGCGCCCTCCTGGACACCCGCACGCTCTCCCCGCGCGACCTGCGCCGCCTCGACGAGCCGGTACCCGGCTCGTGGATCACCTGGCCGCAGGCCTGATCCCCTCCGCACCTCCCGGGCGCCGCCTTCCGCGCTCACCCGAGCACCCTCCGCGTACGACAGACAAGGATCCGCCATGCCCGCACGCATGAGACACGTCCGCGCCATCGCCGTGGTGATGGGCGCCACCTCGCTCGCCCTCGCCGTGAGCGTGCCCGCCCAGGCCACCACCCACCACGGCAGGGGCGTCGAGCGCTCCGTGCTTCCCGCCGGTGACGGCTGGGCCTCCGCCGACGGCTCCACCACGGGCGGCGCGGACGCCACCCCGGAGCACGTGTACACCGTCACCAACCGGGCCGAGCTCATCGCCGCCTTCGCGGACGCCGGTGACGCGCCCAAGATCGTCAGGATCGCCGGTACCGTCCACGGCAACTCCGACGCCGCCGGCACCCCGATCGGCTGCGAGGCCTACCAGCAGGACGGCTACACCCTGGAGAAGTACCTCGCCGCCTACGACCCGGCCGTCTGGGGGACCGACGAGGTCCCGGCGGGCCCGCTGGAGGACGCACGGGCCGCGTCCGCGAAGCTGCAGGCGGCGGCGGTCAACGTCAACGTCCCCTCCAACACCACGATCGTCGGCGTCGGCAGGGACGCCACGGTCATCGGCGCCAGCCTCCAGGTGAAGAACGTCTCCAACGTCATCGTCCGCAACATCTCGTTCGAGGACACCTACGACTGCTTCCCCCAGTGGGACCCCACCGACGGTGACCAGGGTGCCTGGAACTCCGAGTACGACAACCTCGTCGTCTACGGCTCCAGCCACGTCTGGGTCGACCACAACACCTTCAGCGACGGTGACCGGCCCGACGCCGACCAGCCCTCCTACTTCGGCCAGATCTACCAGCAGCACGACGGCCTCTTCGACATCGTGCGTGGCGCCGACCTCGTCACCGTCTCGTGGAACGTCCTCAAGGACCACGACAAGACGATGCTCATCGGTAACAGCGACGGCGCCGGCGCCACCGACCGGGGCAAGCTCCGCGTCACGCTGCACCACAACCTCTTCAAGGACGTGAAGGAACGCGCGCCCCGCGTCCGCTTCGGCCAGGTCGACTCCTACAACAACCACTTCGTCGCCACGACGGGCGCCGCCTACGGCTACACCTACGGCATCGGCGCCGAGTCCAAGCTCGTCGCCGAGTCCAACGCGTTCACGCTCGGATCCGGCTTCGACAAGGCGAAGATCCTGAAGAAGTGGTCCGAGTCCTCCCTCACGGCGGGGAACAACTACGTCAACGGACGCAAGACCGACCTGATCGCCGTCCACAACGCGGGCGTTCCCGCCGAGCAGCTCACCGCGGGCGCCGGCTGGACCCCGACGCTGCGCACCGAGGTCAGCCACCCGCTCGTCGTCCCGCTCCTGGTGGGCCTCGGAGCGGGCGCCGGAAAGCCGCTGGTCCGCTGACCCGCCCCCCTGATACCGGCCGGAGCGGCACCGCACGCTCTCCAGCACCCCGGAGAGCGCCGCTCCGGCCCCACCACCCCCGCACAAGGAGTTCCGCCATGCCCAGCAGACGCAGCGCGCTGACCCTGCTCGCGGGGGCGGGCGCCGCCCTCGCCCTCGGCGCACCCGCCGCCCACGCACGGCCCGCCCACGCCCGTCCCTTCGGCCGCTACGGTTCGCCCTCCCGACGGCTCGACGCCCTGACGCTGTACGTCGATCCGCTCGGCAGGGGAGACCACACCGACGTGCGGTCCGCCGTCGAAGCCGCGTCCGGCACCGGCCACACCCTGGTCCTCGCCCCCGGCACCTACCGAGGCACGGTCCTCGTCACCGCTGCCCGGGCGGAGCTCACCGTCATCGGAGCGAGCGGCGACCCCCGCGACACCGTCATCGTCCACGACAACGCCGCCGGCACGCCCAGGCCCGACGGCTCCGGAACCCTCGGCACCAGCGGATCGGCCACGGTCACCGTCCAGGCCGCCGGCTTCACCGCCCGCGACGTGACCTTCGCCAACGACTGGCTGCGCTCCGACAACCCGGAGTACACCGGCACCCAGGCCGTCGCGATCAAGGTCCAGGGCGACCGCTCGGCGTTCCACGGCTGCCGCTTCCTCGGTCACCAGGACACCCTGTACGCCGACTCCCTCGCACTCAGCGCCTTCGCCCGCCAGTACTACCGCGACTGCTACGTGGAGGGCGACGTCGACTTCGTCTTCGGCCGTGCCACCGCCGTCTACGACCGCTGCCACTTCCGCACCCTGAACCGCACCGACCTCGCCGCGGCCCCGTACGGCTTCGTCTTCGCGCCCAGCACCGCCGGAGCCAACCCGCGCGGCTACCTGGTCCTGCGCTCCCGGATCACCAGCACCGCCCCGGACGCGTACTACAAGCTGGCCCGCCCCTGGGTGCCCTCCTCCGACCTGACCGCACACCCGATGCTGACCGTCCGCGACAGCCACCTCGGCGCCGGCATCGACGCGGCCGCGCCGTACGGCACCATGTCCGCGGGCTTCCCCTGGCAGGACCAGCGCTTCGCCGAGTACCGCAACACCGGCCCCGGCGCGCGCGTCACCGTCCCCGGAAACCGCCCGCAGCTGACCGCGTCCCAGGCCCGCGCGCACACCCCGGCCGACTGGCTGGGCGACTGGCACCCCCACGCGTGAATCCGGGGGACCACCCGGCGGATGCCCCGTCCCCTCCCTGATCGGGGTCCGGCCCCGATCAGGCAGGGGACCCCCGGCGCGGCGCTCCCTCACCTCTCCGTCACACCACCGTGTGCACCGCGCGTGTGCCGCCGTCCAGGCCCACCGGGTGGTGGAGCAGCCCCGCCGAGGCCAGCCAGTCGAACGGGCGGTAGACCGCCGGGCCCAGACCCAGGCCCTCGGCCAGCTGCTCGCGCAGGCGGTTGGAGGCGAAGGCACCGATGACGTTCATCTGTGCGTCCCGGTAGTGGCGCTCCACCTCGTGGCCCTGGGTCACGCCGAAGGCCCCGTGGATCTGCACCGCCCGCTGGGTGATCTCCACGGCGAGCTCGGTGGCGTACACCTTGAGCATGCCGATCAGCTGCCGCGCCGGACTGCCCGTGGCACGCTCACGCAGGGCCCGGCGCGCAAGCACGCGCGCCGCGTCCAGCTGTGTCCGTGAGTCGGCCAGTTGAGCTTGAACACCCTCCATGTGCGCCAGTGGTCGCCCGAAGGAGACCCGCGCCTGGGCATGGCGCACCGACGCCGTCAGTGCCGACTCGGCGGTCGCGATCGCCGCGATCGACACCAGCAGCCAGCCCCATGTCATGCCGTCCGACAGGGCCTGGAACGGCACCGGGACGACGTCCGCCTCAGGGACGTACGCGTCCGAGAGGACCAGCCCGCCCCAGGGCATCGCGCGCAGGCCCATGTGCGGGGTCTCGTAGCGCTGCACGCCCGGCTGACGCAGGTTCACGAAGGCCAGGCACCAGTCCGGGCCGTCGTCCCCGGGGCCCTTCTCGCGGCGGGCCAGGGTCACGGACAGGTCCGCGGTGGGGGCGTTGGTGATACGGGACTTCTCGCCCCGGATGACGTACCCGCCGCCGGGCCGGCCCGAGGGGCGGACCGTGGTCCGGTACGTGCTCGCGTCGCTGCCGGCCGTCGGTTCGACGATGCCGAAGCAGGCCGTCCCCTCGCCGGACAGCAACGGGCGCAGCAGCCGGCCGTGTTCACGGAGACTGCCGTACGTGGCGATGAGGCTGCCGCACAGCAGCGCCGACACCGTCGCGGACCAGTACGTGCCCGAACAGGCGCGGGCCAGTGCTTCCATGGCGTCGAACTGGGCGTCGGCGTCGGCGCCGGATCCGCCGGCCTCCGGCGGATGGAACAGTCGCAGATACCCGCTGTCGACCAGTTCGTCCCAGTTCGCCGCCGGTATCCGGCCGTCGCTGTCGGTAGCCGCGGCCCTGGACGCGATGCCGGGGAAGGCCGGTGTGTTCTCTTCGGAGCGGGGTCGGTCGTTCATGGTCCTCACCTTCAGCCGAGTCCGAGCATGGAAGCCGCGACGACCGGACGCAGCACCTGCGCGCCGCCGCCGGTACGGGACAGGAACAGGGCGTCGCGGTGCGCCCGTTCGGTGAGACCGTCTCCCGTCCCGGCGAGAGGCCCGGTCAGACCGGCAGCCGCCCGGGTGACCCGTTCCGCCGCATCGGAGACGAACAGCCTTGCCGCGGCCGCCTCCTGGAGCGGAAGCGCGCCGCCGTCGTCGAGCCGCGAGGCGGTCTGGCGCAGCAGGCCCTCGGCGAGTTCGACCTGGGTGGCGAGGTCGGCGAGCGCGAAGCGGGTGGCCTGGTCGTGGGCGAGCGGGCGGCCGAAGAGCTCCCGGCCGCGCGCGGCCTCCAGGGCGTCCCGGGCCAAGGCACGCATCACGCCGAGCCAGGGCGCACTGCAGTACACCCAGTCCAGAACCGCGAGCAGCGGCTCCACCTCGGTGGCGGCGCCCTCCACGGCGCCCAGGACCGACCCGTCGTCCACCTGGGCACCGTCGAGCAGGAGGTGTCCCCACGGGCAGGTGTGCATGGCAGCCGGGCCGCCCTCGGTGACCAGCAGGCCCGGCGTGGCCCGGTCCACCAGGAAAGCGGTGCGGCCACCGCCCTGGTGTGCGGCGACCACCAGGAAGTGGTGGGCGACCGGCGCACCGGCCACCAGGTCCAGGCGGCCCGTCAGGAGCCAGGCGTGCTGCCCGGGTGCGGGGCGCGCGGTGACGGCGGGGGCCACGGCGCCGCCGTGCGTCTGGCGCAGCGACAGCGCGCCGAACCACTCGCCGGAGGCCATTCGCGGCAGGTAGCGCTCGCGCTGGCGCGGCGTGCCGTGGGCGCGCAGAGGGACCGTTGCCAGGACCGCGTGAACGGCCACGGCCAGGGCCAGCCCGGGATCGCGGGAGCCCTCGGCAAGCCCTTCGAGCAGAGCCAGCCCCTCGGCCGCGGTACCGCCGCCGCCGCCCAGCGCCGCGGGCACCAGGGGGCCGGTCAGGGAAGGTCCGGGCTCCGCGCGTGCCAGTTCGGCGAAGAGCGCGGGGTCCCAGGCCCGGTGACGGTCGCGCTCGGCCGTCGTCGGCCAGGCGAGCAGGCCGGCCAGTTCACGGGAGCGTGCGAGCGGGCCGGCACCGGGGCCGGCGGCGGCCTCCAGGTCCGTACGGAGTTCGGGCTGTGCGAGCACCATTGGATCTCCCCTCGTTCACGGGGCCTTCCCGGCCCCGGCCTGCACGGGTTTCGAAAAGGACGTCCTTGAATTCGCGTACGTGGCATTCCTGGGCGACAGGGGATTCATGAACGCGAGTCATGAAGGCCGTCCGGCCGGGAATGCGGTCACCATAGTCGGGTGGCGACGGCTTTCTCCGGCCCCGGGCACCGAATTATCGGACGAATGAGCGAAGCTTTACGCAACTCGACGCTGTGTCATCCGGATCGCGTCGGTGCCGACCTGCCCTGACGTTCCTTGGCGGGACTTGACACGATGTGCATTGCCCCAGCCCACCGGGCCCTTGCATCATTTTGTCCAGCGCTCCACGGCGTGCCGCTCGAGCAGGATCGTCTCCCCAGGATTCCAGTGGCCGCCAATTCGGCATCACGCACAGGAACGTCCGTCGAAACGCCGTTCCAGAAATCCTGAAAGAGAGGGAACGCGCCATGGCAGCAACCCCCGAAGAGGTTGGTCTTCACGTACCGCCCCATCTGTCCGACGCGACCCTGCGCGACTCCGCGCACATGGCGGGCGTCGAATTCGAGCCCCGCGACGCGGCCGACATCGCCCGTCTCCTGGTCAGGACCGGCATCGACCTCGTCGAGGTCGGCATGGTCTCGGGCCCGGGCTCCAAGGACGCCGCCCTGATCGAGGCCACCCACGACGCCATCGGTCCCGAGCGCAGCATGACGCTCCTCGTGGTCCGGGACCGCCATCAGGTGGCCACCGCCCTCGACGAGGCCGAGCGCCTCGGCGTGCGCCACATCATGTACTCCATCCCCACCTCCGAGCAGCACGCGAAGCTCAAACTGGACTCGCCGAGCGCCAAGCTCCTCCACGTCGTGGCCCGTTCAGCGATATCCCAGGCCAAGGACCGCGGATTCCACGTCACGTTCAGCGGCGAGGACGGCGCGCGCACCCCCAGGGAACGGCTGGTCCCGTACGTCGAGGCCGGCTTCGAGGCCGGAGCGGACCGGTTCCGGCTCGCCGAGACCGTGGCGTACCTCTCGCCGTGGCAGATGGAGGAGGTCATCTCCGACATCACGGCCATCGACGGCTCGGAGATCGAGATCCACTCGCACAACATGCTGGGCATGGCCGTGGCCAACTCCCTGGCCGCGGTCCGCGCCGGTGCCCGCTGGATCTCCGCGACCGTCGGCGGCATAGGCGAGCGCGGCGGCAACGCGCCGCTCGCCGAACTGCTCACCGCCCTCCGCGTGATCCACGACGATCGGCGCTTCGACCTGAGCCACCTGACCGAGCTCTCCCGCATCGCCCTGCGCGGCGCGGGCCTCGGCGAGGCCTTCCAGTCAGGCCCGACCACCCCGCACGCCTTCGCGTACGAACTGCCCGGCCAGCTGCTCCACCCGGAGGCGTACGAGACGCTCCCCGCCGAACTCGTCGGAAACCGCCGTGAACTGAGGGTCCGGACCCGGCTCACCGGCGCCCTGGTGCGCTGGGCGCTCGACGACTCCGGGGTCACCGTCGACGTCGACACCTTCACCCCCTGGCTCGTGGCCCGGCAGGAGGACGAGGGCGCGCCGCTGCTGGACCGTGACGCCATCCGCAAGGCCGCGGTCGACTTCCAGAACGTCTGACCCGCACCACCCCGCCCAGTCACACCCGTACCCGTAGAGGAGCCCACCCATGACCACCGCCACCCTGACCGGAGCCTGCCCGGAGTGCGAGACCGGTCTCACCCTGCCGCCGATCCTCGTCGGCGAGACCCTGTCATGCCCCGAGTGCATGCTGACGCTGCGTGTGGAGGCCATATCCGACGGCGAGCTGACCCTGGAAATGGTCGAGGTCACCCTGCGCGACTGGGGCCAGTGAGATGGGCGCGAGGGTTGCTGTTGTCGCGGACCGGGTCGGCTGGGAGGAGCGCCGGCTGATGCTGACGGCCGAAAAGGCCGGGCTGCACATCGACTGGGTCAACGACGAGGATCTCGGTCTCGGCTCCATCGACTCCTCCCCGCTCGCCGGCTACGACGCCGTCCTGGTGCGCAGCCGCAGCTACACCCGCGGCGGACTCGTCGCCACCCTCGTGGAGGCGGACGGCACCCCCGTCCTGAACACCGCCGCCGCGATCCACGCATGCGAGAACAAGCTCGTCCTGCGGGCTGTGCTGCGCGAAGCGGGTGTCCCCGTACCGGACTTCCGCCTCGTGCTCTCCCGCAAGGACTACGCGAAGGCGCTGGCCGACCTCGGCACCCCCGCCGTGCTCAAGCCCGTCTACGGCGGAATGGGCAAGCGGGTCACCCTGGTCCGCGACGCCGACCTGGCGCACTCGGTGTACGACTACGTCGAGGACCTGGGACACGCCTTCGAGCAGGCATGCCTGGTCGAGCCCTACCTCGGCGGCGGTTCCGTGCGCTGCCTGGTGGTCGGGCGGGAGATCGTCGCCGCCGCCGAGTTCGAGAGCGCGGGCGCCGACTGGCGAAGCAACGCCGCCCTGGGCAACCGGAGCCGCTCCCTGGCGCACGATCCGGACGTGGCCAAGGTCGTCGACGCCGTCGTGGACCGGCTCGGTCCCGGCATCTACGGCGTCGACCTGTTCCGCACGGAGTCGGGCCACCTCGTCAACGAGGTCAACCACGCGCCCGCCTGGCGTGGGGTCGCCTCCACGACGGACACCGACATCTCCTCCGCCGTCATCCGCCACGTACAGGAGACCCTCGAATGATCCGAGCAGGAATCGTCGGAGCCTCCGGACTCGCCGGCGGTGAACTCATCCGGCTCGTGCTCCAGCACCCGGAACTCGAACTCACCTACCTGGGCGGCAACTCCAGCGTGGGCCGCCGCCCCGCCCAGCTCCACCCCGGGCTGCGCCTCGACTTCGGCCTCACCGTCGAAGCGGTCGACGCGAACCGGATCGCCGAGACCTGCGACGTGGTGTTCCTGTCCACGCCCGCCCCGGTCTCGGCCCGGCTGGCCGCCGAGCTGGCCGATCGTGTCGCCTGCGTGATCGACCTGAGCGGGGCGTTCCGGATCCGCACCCCGGAGCTCCACCAGCGCTGGTACCCGAAGGTGCCGCGGACCACCGAGCTCGCCGACCGCTTCGTATACGGAGTGCCCGAGCTGATCGGCGAGAGCCTGGAGAACGCCGCGCTGATCTCCGTGCCCGGCTGCTACGCCACGGCCCTCACCCTGGGGCTGGCGCCCCTCACCCTGGGGCTCGGCCTGCCCCTGAAGACCGTCGTCGTGGACGGCAAGAGCGGCTCCAGCGGCGGCGGCCTCCAGATGAGGGTGCCGGACCTGCACCCTCTGCGCAGCGGCGCCATCGCCCCGTACGCGCCCACCGGGCACCGGCACGCGGCGGAGGTGAGTGACTTCCTGGAGCGCGGCAAGGCAGGTGAGGTCGGCTCGCTGTCCATGTCCGCGTACGGCGTGGGTCACGTGCGCGGCCTGATGACCAGCGCGTACGTCTTCACCGACGCGGAGGTCACCGAACGCGAGCTGCAGCGCGCCTACTCACGGTTCTACAAGGGCCACCGGTTCGTGCGGGTGCGACGCCACACCGAGACCCTCATCCCGGTGCCCGACCCGCAGGCAGTCATCGGTTCCAACTACTGCGACGTGACGGTCCTGCACGACCCCGAAGGCGAGCGGATCGTCGTGCTGTCCGCACTGGACAACCTGCTCAAGGGAGCCTCCGGGCAGGCGGTCCAGGCCCTCAACCGGCGCTTCGCCCTGCCCGAGGAGACGGGCCTGACCATGCAGCCGGTGATGCCGACATGACCGCTGCCGGCCCCCGAACCGCCCCCACCGTCGTCAAGCTCGGCGGCAGCTGCCTGGAGGACCTGGCCGACAGCTGGTGGGACGACCTCGCCGAGCACGGCGGGACCCGGCCCCTGGTGCTGGTGCACGGCTGGTCCAAGCCGCTCAGGAAGCTCGGCCCCCGCTACCGGGAGCCGTCCGCGATCCTGCGCGACCGCTACGGCAACCAGAGCCGCTGGACCACACCCGAGGTCATCGCCGACATCAAGACCGTCAGCGCCGAGCTCGGCGAGGACGTCCTGGGCCGCCTGGAGGCGCGCGGCATCACCGCCGAGCGGGTCCTCGGCAGCGACGGCCTGGTCACCGCCGGGCCCGGCGAGCGCCTCTGGTGGAAGGACAAGCAGCTCGTCGAGCTGGAGAACCTCGTCGGCCCCATCACCGACGTGGACGCCTCGGCCTTGAAGAACCTCCAGCCCGGTCACGCCCACCTGGTCACCCCACTGGCCAGGGACACCGAGGGGCGTGAGGTCAACACCGACGGCGACCGGGCGGCCGCCGCCGTCGCAGGGGCCGTCGGCGCCCGTGACCTGGTCCTGGTCACCGACGTCGCCCATCTGCTGATCGACGGGGAACCTGTCCGCGAGATCTCCGCCGACGCGGCGGCGGCCTTCCGTGACAAGGGCGCCACCGGCGGCATGCGCAAGAAGCTGCGTGCCGCGGGCGAGGCGCTGGAGCGCGGTGCCGGACGCGTCGTCATCGGCAGCGCCCCCGTCAGCGAACTGCTCTCCGGCCGTGCCGGAACCGTCATCACGCGAACCTGAGGAGCCCGACGTGGCGAAACCCCGCGTGCTCGTTGTCAACAACGGGACGCTCTCGCTCAAGCAACTGCGCGCCCGACTGGAGGAACTGGGCTCCGACACCGACCCGGTGACGGTGGCCGGCGTACCCGCCGGTCTCGGCGGCCGCTACCAGGCGATCGTGCTCAGCGGCACCAAGGTCCGCGCCTACGACCAGGAGTACTACAAGCCGCTGGTGGACCTCGTCCTCGGCTCCGACGTGCCGGTCCTCGGCATCTGCGGCGGCATGCAGATCCTCGCCGTCTCCCAGGGCGGCGTCCTGACCGAAGGGCCGCAGCGCGTCGGCGGCTTCGACGCGAGGGTCGACACGGAGGAGCCGCTGTTCACGTACGTCAAGCCGACGGTGACGGTCTTCCACCGGCACACCCTGTACCTCCAGCAGGCCCCGCCCGGCTTCCGCACCATCGGGCGATCCGAGCACGCCCCGGTGGAGTTCCTGCGCTCCGACGACGGCCGGATCCTGGGCGCCCAGGCGCACCTGGAGTTCCGCGCCGACGGCCGGGAGATCCTGCGCGGCTTCACCGACCTGTACCGCTGAGCACACCCCGCACCGCCGTATCACCACACCTTCTTGCTCACCACTGGAGAAGACACATGACTGACTGGGAAGCACGCGAGCCCGCCCTGACCGCTCACCTGAACGGTGCCGGCGGTGACATCAAGGGGTGGGTCGTCGTCGACTCGCTCGTCGACGGCCTCGCCATGGGCGGCACCCGGATGACGCCGGGGGTCACCGAGGCGGAAGTGGCGGGTCTGGCCCGTGACATGACCGTCAAGTTCACCCTCGCCGGTCTGCGTATCGGCGGCGCCAAGGCAGGCATCGTCGCCGACGGCTCCGACCGCGGGACGACGTTCCGCACCTTCGGGCGTACCGTCAAGCCGCTGCTGCACGGGGGGATCCACCTCGGCATCGACATGGGCGTCACCCCCGCGGACCGGGCGGTGTTCTTCGAGGAGGCCGGGTACGACCCGCGGTTCCGCCTCGGCGCGCCCGACATGCCGATCGACTGGCGCACCTACTACGAGCCCCTGATCGACTGCACCGGTCACGGCGTCGGTGTCGCCGCCGTCACGGCCCTGGAGGCCGGCGGGCGAGCCGGACCGGCCCGGGTCGTCATCCAGGGCTTCGGCGCGGTCGGCCGCGCGGTCGCGAGCTTCCTGGAGGAGCGAGGTCACGTGGTGGTGGCCGTGGCCGACGCGGCCGGAACCATCAGCGCCGACCGGCTCCCGGTGGCCGAACTGATGGCCGTCACGGACGAGTTCGGTGCGATCGACCGTGCCCGGCTGCCCTCCGGCGTCACCGTACGAACCGACTCGGACGCCTGGCTCGACGTCGAGGCCGACCTGCTCATCCTCGCGGCCCAGAAGCACGCGCTGAACGCGGAGAACGTCCACCGCCTGCGCGCCGGCCTGGTCGTCGAGGGCGGCAACATCAGCTCGTCCGACGAAGCCCGCGACAAGGCGGCCGCCGCCGGGGTCCTTCTGGTGCCCGGCGTCATCGCCAACATCGGCGGTGCCGCGTCCGCCGCGCTGGCCGTCACCCGCGTGGTGCCGTTCGAGCTGGAGGCCGAGGCCCGCAAGGCATGGGTCTTCGACTGGGTCGGTGACCGGGTCCGCCGGAACACCCGCGACCTGATCGACATCGCCGGCACCACGGCGGGCAACCCGCTGCCGGAGCTCCTCGGGGCGCGCCGCGAGGAGCTGTCGCGATGACGTCGACCACCGCCGCCCTCCTGGCCGACGCATCGGCCGCGGACCGGATGGCGGAGTACCGGCGGCGCGGCTGGTGGCGCGACGACACCTTCCTCGACGACCTGCGCGGCCAGGCCCGCCGCAGACCCCGAAAGCTCGCCATCGCGGGCCGCCGCCTGGACGAGGCCCGCACCGACACGCTCGACTACGCCGAGCTGTCCCGGCTGACCGACCGGTTCGCCGGGGGCCTGCTGGAGCTGGGGGTCAAGCGCGGCGACGTGGTCGCGGTGCAGCTGCCCAACCGCTGGGAGATGGTTCCGCTGATGTTCGCCTGCATGGCGGTCGGCGCGGTCATCTGCCCCGTCGCTCCGGTCTGCCAGGCCGAGGAGCTGCGCCACCGACTGGCGCTCACCGAGGCCAGAGTGTGCGTCACGCTCCCCGAGTGGGAGGGCTACCCGCTCGCCGAGACCGTCTGCGGACTGCTCGGGGAACTGCCCCTGGAACACGTCGTGGTCGTCGACGGCCCGGGCCCCGAGGGCACGGTCGACTTCCACGAGCACTTCGTCTCCCAGCACTGGGAGGAGCAGCTCATGGGCGACCTGGCAGGCCGTCAGCTCCGGCCCGACGAACCGTTCGTGGTGCTCTTCACCTCCGGTACGACCGGGTTCTCCAAGGGAGTGGTGCACAGCCAGAACACCGTGCACTCGGGCGTGCGGGGGTACGTCGACACGTTCCTGCTCCGCGACGACCTGGTGGTCGCGGTCACCACCCCGCTGGTGCACTACTCCGGCTTCGGCCAGGGTGTGCTCGCCGGAGTGATGCTGGGCGGCACCATCGCCTTCCAGGACGGCCCCGACCACGCCGGCCTGCTCGACCTGGTGGAGCGGTACGGAGCGACCCTCCTCTACGGCCCGCCGCCCACGCTCTCCGGCGTCGCCCGTGCCCAGAACGCCGATCCGCACGACGTCTCCAGCCTGCGTCACACGGTCACCGGCGCCGCGCCGGTGCTGATGGAGCTCGTCGACGAACTGCGTGAGACGTTCGGCGCCCGCACCTACTCGGTGTGGGGCATGTCCGAATTCGGACCCGTCACCATCAGCCGCCTGGACTACAACCAGGACTGGGCCGCGCACAGCCACGGACGTCCGATCGACTCCATGGAGATCCGCATCGACGTGTGCCACGATCCGGGCCGACGTGCCTCGGTGGGCCGGCTGCGGGTGCGCGGGGCGTCGCGGGCGCTGGGCTACTTCAAGCAGCAGGAGCAGTTCGACTCGGATCTCACCGACGGCGGCTGGTTCGACACAGGGGACGTGGCCCGCGAGGACGGGCGCGGTGGCATCCGGATCCTCGGCCGCTCCAAGGACACGATCCTGCGCGACGGGATCGTCGTCCCGATCGCGGAGCTGGAGGCGATCATCTCGCGCCACCCCAAGGTGGCCGAGGCCTCCGTCGTCGGACCCACCGGCCAGGTCGACGACCCGATCCTCGCGGTCGTCATCCCGGTCGGCGGTGTCCGTCCGACGCTGGAGGAGATACGCGCCCACCTGCGCCGGGCCGACCAGGACGACCGGTTCCTCCCGGACCGCCTGGAGCTGACCGACACCCTGCCCAAGACGATCACGGGCAAGGTCCGGAAGATCGAGCTCAGGAAGCTCTACGCACACTCCTGAGCCTCCCGCACAACCGCCGAAACCCCTTTCCCGCCCAACCGTTGGAGCCTCGGATGCCTCATCCAGCGCCGGTGACGATGTCGCCGACACTCGCCGCCGACGAGGCGCTGATCCGCCGGCGGCTGGCCGGCGAGCAGGTCCTGTCCCTGGCCGGCGGGGAGATCGGGCTGCCCGTCATGCCCGAGCTGGCGGAGCGGCTCGCGCTCGCCGCGGACCGCAACGCGTACGGTCCCGTCGCCGGGGATCCGGCGCTGCGCATCGCGGCCGCCGGCTACTGGGAGCGGCGTGGCCTGGCCACCCACCCGGACGCGGTGGTGGCGGGGCCGGGCAGCAAGCCGCTGCTGTTCGCCCTGATGTTGGCCGTCGGCGGGGACGTCGTGGTGCCGGTGCCGAGCTGGGTCAGCTACGCGGCCCAGGCCCGGCTGGGCGGACTGCGCCCGGTCCCGGTCGCCACACGGGCCGGTGAGGGGGGCGTCCCGGACCCCGGGAGGGTCCGGGACGCCGTGATCCTCGCCCGGGCGGCCGGGCACGATCCGCGCTGCGTGGTGGTCACGCTGCCCGACAACCCGACGGGCACGATCGCCTCGCCGGCCACGGTCGAGGAGCTCGCCGAGGTCGCCAGGGAGCTGGACCTGGTGATCGTCTCCGACGAGATCTACTGCGACCTGGTCTACGACAGCACCAGGCCGGCTGTCTCCCCGGCCGTGTTCGCACCCGAGCGCACGGTCGTCACCACAGGGCTCACCAAGAGCCTGGCGGTCGGCGGCTGGCGCCTGGGCGTGGCCCGGCTGCCCGAAGGTCCGCTGGGCGAACTGGTGAGGACGCGCCTGCTCGGTGTGGCCAGCCAGATCTGGTCCAGCACCGCGGCACCCGTGCAGGCCGCGGCGGCCTGGGCGTTCACCGAGCCACCCGAGGTGGTCGCGCATGTCGCCGCCGGCCGCAGGCTGCACGAGACGGTGGTCCGCGCCGTGGGCACGCTGTTCACCGAGGCGGGCGCCGAAGTGGCGCCGGTCCGTGCGACCAGCTACCTCTACCCCGACTTCGAGGCCGCGAGGGACCATCTCGCCCGGGTCCACGGGATCCGGGACGGTGACGGCCTGGCCGTCACACTCGGCGAGCGCTACGGCGTCGGGGTGCTGCCCGGCTCGGCGTTCGGCGAGCACCCCCGGCCGCTGCGCGTCCGGGTGGCCACCAGCCGCCTGTACGGGGAGAGCGACGCCCAACGTACCCGTGCCCTGTCCTCCGCCGACCCGCTGCGACTGCCGTGGATCAGCGCGTCCCTGGAGCGCGTCGCCGAGGTCCTGGCCGACCTCACCGGCGTGTGCGTCACCCCGCCCACCCGCTGAGACCGCCCGCCGCTCCTCCCGTCACCACACATCTCTTCTCTCCCAGGAGGCTCAGTCCGCCATGTCCATCCTCTTCGAAGCCGAGTACCGAGGACGTCGTTACGCGGGAGCCGGAGTCCCCGAATCGGGCCGGCCCCACACCCTGCACGCAGTCGAGGAGGGGCAGCTGCGCGCCGCGTTCCTCGCGGGCGGTGCCGAAGCGGCGCTGGCCGCCGCGACGAGCGGCGGCGAGACCGTGTCGGTCACCCCCGGTGACCCCGGACTGCGGCTGCTCCCGCCGCTGCTGCCCACAGCCACCGGCAACGCGCTGGTCAACGGATTCATGGGCACGCACCGCTCCAAGTTCGACCGCGACCCCGAACCCGACGAGGAGTTCGTGGCCCCGAACTACTACATGAAGGGCTTCGGCTCCTGGCTGCGCGTGTCCGACGAGCCGCTGACCGTCCCCGCCGACCCGATCTGGCTGATCGAGGAGCCCGAGGTGGTCCTGGTGTACGTCAACGGCGAGGACGGCACCCCGCACTACGCCGGCTACACCTTCGGCAACGACCTGAACGACATCGGCCTGCACCTGAAGAACCCCTGGGCGTACACCCCGTACGCCAAGCTCTGCGAGACCTCGGTGCTCCCCTGGCTGTTCCTGGACGCGCCGCCGCAGAGTGTGACGGGCCGGGTCGTGGTGGAGCGGGACGGTGCCGCGGTGTGGGAGGGCCCGTTCTCCTGCGGCGCCGACTCCATCTTCCACCGGTTCGAGGACATGGCGGAGCACCTGTTCTCGTACCCCCTGCTGCGGCAGGCCGGGCTGGTCACGTACACCTTCCTGGGCGCCGACAAGGCCACGTACCACGACGGGTTCCGCATCGAGGACGGCGACCGCATGGTCCTCGACGTGACCAGCCACGGTGTGGTCCTCGCCAATACCGTGCGGTACGGAACTCAGACCGCGACCGCCTTCTCCGGCTCGTACCTCCCGCCGTCGTCGCGCCCGTCCGTGTCGCGCACGGCGTCGAGGTAACCGGAGATCGCGTCCCGGTTACGCGTCAGGCACCGGATGCGCTCGGTCATCCGGTCCCGCTCCCGCTCCAGGAGCTCGATGGTCTCCGGCGCCGCGTCCGGCACATGGATCATCCGCGGATCGCTGATGCAGGGCAGGACCTTCTTGATCGCCCGCGTCGGTAGTCCGGCCTCCAGCAGGCCGCGGATCTGCAGGACCCGGTCCACCGTCCGCTCGGCGTAGTCGCGGTAACCGTTGGGCGTCCGGTCCGACACCAGCAGGCCCTGTTCCTCGTAGTAGCGGAGCAGCCTCCGCGGAGTCCCGGTGCGCTCGGACAGTTCCCCGATACGCATGTGCCCCTCCTTCCCGGCCCGTCCACCCGACCGACTTGACATTCACATCAATGTGAGGGTTTGAGGATTCAATCATGTCAACATCCCCATCAGATCTGCTGGACGACACCTCCCCGGCACCCGAGCAGCGCAAGCTGCCCATGTCCCCGCTTCTGGCGCTCGCCACCGCGGCGTTCATGGGCATTCTGACCGAGGCGCTGCCCGCCGGTGTGCTTCCCGAGATGGCCCGCGACATGTCCGTCAGCGAATCGGCCATGGGCCAGGCGCTGACGATCTACGCCATCGCGACCGGTCTGTCGGCGATCCCGCTGGCCATCAGCACAGCCACCTGGAACCGCAAGAGGCTCCTGCTGCTGTCCGTGACGGCCTTCGCCGTCGCCAACACGGTCACCGCGATCTCCTCGAGCTACCCGCTGACCATGGCCTTCCGGTTGATCGCCGGTGTCGCCGCGGCGGCTGTCTGGGCCGAACTGGTCGGCTACGCACGCCGGCTGGCGCCTCCGCACCTTCAGGGCAGAGCCATCGCCATCACCATGGCGGGCGTACCGCTCGCCCTGTCGCTCGGCATTCCTGTCGGTACGTTCCTGGGCGGCCTGTTCGGCTGGCGTCTCACCTTCGGCCTCGTCACGGTCGTCTCGGTGCTCCTGCTCGGCTGGATCTGGGCCACCGTCCCGGACGCCGCCGGCCAGAAGCCCGGCGCCCGCGAACCGATCCTGAGGGCCGTCCGGCTGCCCGGCGTCGCCGCCGTCCTGTTCGTGGTCGCGGCCTACGTGCTCGCCCACAACATCCTGTACACGTACATCGCCACCTTCCTCGACACCTACGACCACGGCGACTCGCGGGACGTCGTGCTGCTGGTCTTCGGCATCGCCTCCGTGGTCAGCATCTGGGTCACGGGTGCGCTGGTGGACCGCAAGCTGAGGATGCTGACCGTCGCCAGCTCCGGCCTGTTCATCATCGCCTCGATCATGCTGGTGATCCTCGCCGGCAACCTGTGGGTCGTCTATGCCGCGATGATCCTGTGGGGCCTGGGCTGGGGCGGTGTCACCACGCTGCTCCAGACCGCCGTCACGGACGCGGGCGGCGACCGCGGCCAGGCGCTTCTGGTCACCACCTGGAACTCGTTCATGGCCGGCGGCGGCGCCGTGGGAGGCATCCTGCTCGACATGCACGGCCCCAAGTCCTTCCCCTGGAGTGTCCTCGCCCTGATGCTCCCGGTGCTTGTCGTCGTGGTCCTCGGACGACGGCACGCCTTCCCCGCGAAGCGTCCCAGCTCCGGCTGACGCCCGCCTTCCCGGTTGGACGCCCCGGCCCCCGTCCCGGGGCGTCCACCCGGCTCCGGACGCGCCACGGCCCCGACCGCCTTCACGTCCCCCGCAGGCGGGCGGGTCACGGCGCCGGAGAGGCCCCGTTCCCGGCATCCGGGAACGGGGCCTCTCCGCTGCCCGCGAAGCGGGGCGACCGGTGGTCAGCCCAGGCCGATCTGGAACCCGACGCTGCGGACGGTCAGGATCCAGCCGCTGGAGCCGAGCTTGCTGCGCAGGTTGCACACATGGGTGTCCACGGTCCGCCGGGACCAGGAACCGCCCCAGACCTCCTGCATGATGCGGCTGCGGGAGATGACGTCGCCCGGGTTGCTCGCCAGCAGGTACAGCAGGTCGAACTCCTTGCCGGTCACCTCCACCCGGCGCCCGGACACCGAAACCTTGCGCGACTCGCGGTCCACCAGCAGCTCGCCGTGGACGACCACATGGCTCTCCTGGCGGGGCGGGCGCGGCCGCACCCGGCGCATCACCGCGTCCATGCGGGCCATCAGCTCCGGGAATCCGTACGGCTTGACCATGTAGTCGTCGGCGCCGGCTTGCAGGCCGAGTACCCGGTCGAGCTCCGAGCCCCGCGCGGTGAGCGCGATCACGGGGGTGTCGTCGAACTGCCGGATGGCCCGGCACACCTCGATGCCGTCCAGATCGGGCAGTTCCAGGTCGAGCAGGACCAGGTCCGCCTCCCCGTAGGCACGCAACGCGGCGACGCCGGTCTCCGCGCTGGTCACGGCATGCCCGTGGCGCCGGAGCCCGCGCATGAGAAGTTCGGTGTCGGCCGGGTCGTTCTGCACGACCAGCACGTTCCAGCCCCGGCGTTCGTCGACCGGGCGCCTCGTGCCACTTCCTCGCCCCGTGGTGCGCGCCCGCGTGTGTACGCCGCGCGCCAGCAGGCCGGCCGGGTCGGTCATAGCCCTTCCCCCCTCGGATCCTTGGCTTTGACTCAACGACGCATCAAATTCAATACCTACAAGGATGTTTCTGTCAAAGGATTCGTAAGGGGTGAAATGTTCAACTTAGAGGCGCTGTGCGGCTTTTTGTGATGTCGAAGTGACCTGCCATGGTCGCAGTCCGCTTACGGTGGCATGTTGATAGAAGTGGATACTCGGGGCATATCGGTCAGAGGATTTAACACACTGCTGAAAATTGATTCCTCTGGGTATTTAATGTCTCCATGTCGTCGTCTCAGCCGCAGGCCTCCCCGCAGGGGTGCTCGACCGCGCACCCGCCTCCCGTGGCCTGCGGAGCCCGCAAACAGGAACGCTCCGTCCGCACCCGAAGAGCTCTCATCCACTCGGCGGCCGAGCGGTTCGAACGTCATGGGTACGAGCGGACGAAGCTGAGTGAGGTGAGCGAGGGGGCCGGGGTCACCACCGGTGCCCTGCACTTCCACTTCCGCAACAAGGCCGACCTGGCCGAGGCCGTGGAGTACGCGGCCATCCGCAACCTCTACCGTGCCGCCCGCAGGAGCCGGCGTGACCGGACCGACGCGCTGACCGAACTGACTTCCCTCTCCTATGCGTTGGCCCAACTTCTGCACCGGGACGTGGTCTCCCGGGCCGGCTTCCGGCTCAACTACGAGACATCGGGCCGCACTCGGCTGAGCATTCACCAGGAGTGGCAGGGCTGCGTCCAGCGGCTCCTCGTCCAGGCCGGCGAGGAGGCGGGGTCGCCGCTCGGCCCCCTGCCTCTCTGTGAGCTCACCGACACCGTGGTCGGGGCCACCACCGGATTCGCCCTGCTGGCCCGCGACAACCGGGCATGGCTGTCCCCCAAAGTGCTCACCGGCTTCTGGCGAGCCGTACTGCCGGGCCGCGCCCTGGAGTCGAACGCCGCTGGAGACGCTTGAACTCGGTGCTGACCCAGGCGTATCTTATGGATGTGGAGATTCTGTGGAGACATGCTCCGTGGGTGTTCCGGGCGCATGGGTGCGCCGGACGTTCCTCCAGTCCGAAGTCGCGGTCCCGGCGCGGGGAACGATGTCCGCGTCCGGGCGGGTACCCCGCCGCGCGGGCTCACAGGTGCGCGCCGCGGTGCGGTGAACCCGACATCGGGCCGCGGCCGTGCGCGGTGAGCCCGGGCAGCGGGAAGCACGCTCCGCCGGAGCCCGGAGATTTCTCCAGGGCCGCGTGCCCGGGCCCTTCGTCGCCGTTCCCGTAGTCCCGCAGGAGACGCCTCACCCACGGTGGGCCACTCGGTCCTCTCCACCCGCCTCCGGCGCCGCCGGAGCAACGGCCGAAACCCTTCCGGTCCGTTCCCGGATCGGATCCTCGTGGATGAACGCACGCCCACGGCACGGCGGGACGGTATCCGTTCCGGCCGCGGCCACCTCGTCCGCACTGTGAGGAGCCGTTCCTGCGGGAACGGCCCCGCGTGCCGTCGGGGCCGTTCCGGATAACTGCTCCTCGAAGACCCGGGAACAGCCCTGCCCGGGTGCTGAACACGCCTCACCCCGGACCCGAGCCACCGCGACGGTCCGGGTCTGCACGGCGCGAACCCGATCCCATGCGCGCCGTCCCCGCCGCACCCACGCGGAAGCGGCGACACCGCACACGAACCCGTGTTCCGAGGGCGGCCGGGAAACCAGCCGTACGTCAGCAGTGCCTAGCCCGGCCCGCTGGTGCCGCGTCATGCCCGGCGGCCCGCGGGTGCACCGACCTGCCCCGCCACGCTCTTCCTTCCGCCCCGCCCACCCCGCGCCGGCCGGGGCCCTGCACGGGCCCGCGCGCGCTCCGAACCGAGAGGGATCCCGACCATGAGCATTCCGACCATGAGTGTTCCGACCACGGCGACCGCGACCTGCCCGGTCCACCTCGACGCCTCCGGCGCCGACCCGCACGGCGAGATCGCCCGCATCCGCGAGCAGGGCCCTGTGGCCCAGGTCGCCCTCCCCGGAGGCGTCCTGGCCTGGTCCGTCACCAGCACGGAACTCATCAAGCAGCTGATGACCGATCCACGGGTCTCCAAGGACGCCCAACAGCACTGGCCGGCCTGGATACGCGGAGAGATACCCGCCGACTGGCCGCTCGCCCTGTGGGTCTCCGTCCGCAGCATGATCACCGCCTACGGTGACGACCACGTCAGGCTGCGCAAGCTCGTCGCCCGGGCCTTCACCGCCCGCAACATCAGCATGCTCCGGCCTCGCGTCGAGGAGATCACGCGGGTGCTCCTCGACCGCCTCGACGAGGTGCCCGAGGGTGCCGAGGTCGACCTGCGCGCCCGGTTCGCCCTGCCTCTCCCCGTCCAGGTCGTCTGCGAACTCCTCGGGATCCCGGAGGAGATGCGCGGACCGTTGCAGGAGATCATCGGCCTGACCTTTCTCACCTCGGTCGAGCCGACCGCGAACGGTGAGAACATCCGCGCGCTGTACGAGGCCCTGGCCTCGCTCGTGGACGCCAGGCGTGAGACGCCCGGCGACGACCTGATCACCCGTCTCGTCGCCGTGCGCGACGAACAGGACGGAACAGGCCTCACCCACCAGGAGCTCCTCGACACCCTGCTCCTGATCATCTCGGCCGGCTACGAGACCACGGCCAACCTCCTCGACCACGCGGTCCACCGCCTGCTGAGCGACCCCGCCCAGCTGGAACTCGTCCGCTCCGGCCGTGCGGCCTGGGAGGACGTGGTGGACGAGACCCTGCGTTGCGAGCCCTCGGGCTTCCACGTCCCGCTGCGTTACGCCGTCGAGGACCTGGAGATCGGCGGCGTGCTCATCGCCCGGGGCGAACCGATCCTGGTGTCCGTGGCCGGGGCCGGACGTGATCCGCGGGTGCACGGCGCCGACGCGGCCGAGTTCGACGTCACCCGGCCCACCCGCCGCGAGCACATCACCTTCGGCTACGGGGTCCACCACTGCATCGGCGCACCACTGGCGCGCATGGAGGCGGTCGTCGCCCTGAAGGCCCTCTTCGGCCGCTTCCCGGACGTGAGCCTGGCCCGCCCCGGTGAGGACCTGCCGCTGCTGCCCAGCTTCATCACCAACGGCCACCGGGAACTGCCGGTCCGTCTCGGCTGACGCGGGAGCGCCGGGCGGCGTCGTACAGGGGGACGCGGCGCCACCCGGTCCGGTACGGCGGCACATTTCGGTGAGTACGGAAACGGGGGAGCGCGCGACCGCCCCCAGGGTGACAGGGCCGGTCACCCTGGGGGCGGGCTGTTCACCTGCTGCCGGGGAAGCAGTGCGCGTGGTCGTTCGCCCAGCCTCGGAACGTGCCCGCGGCGCGGCCTGTCAGTGGGGCGAGCGCGTCTCCGCGCAGATCCTTGCCGCCGCCGGCCTGCAGGGCGGCCCGCTCGAGGAGTGCCTCGACCACGGGCGGCGGGTGTCCGCGTGCCAGGTACGCGCGTGCCTCCCGGACCGTCCACTCGCGGAACCGCAGCGGGCGCCCGAGTACGTCGCCGAGGATGCGCGCCTGCGCGTGGGCGCTGAGCTCCTCGGGACCGGCGAGGGTGTACGTCCTGCCCGCGTGTCCGCTCTCCGTGAGCGCCCGCACGGCGACCCGGGCGACGTCGCGAGGGTCCACCGGCGCGTTGGGCGTGCTGCCGTACAACGCGCCCACCGTGCCGTCCCGTTCGATGGGGTCGGCCCAGGACAGGGTGTTCGACATGAACGCCCGGGGGCGGAGCAGGGTCCAGGCGATCCCGCACGAGCGCACCGCCTCCTCCATGGCCCTCTGGCGTGAGGTGAGGAAGTCGTCGGTCTCGTCGGCGACGACCGCTGCCGACAGCTTGACCACGTGGCTGACGCCCTGGGCGACGGCGGCTTCCAGGAAGCGCTCGTCATGGGGCTCGACCGGGTGGCCGGTGACCAGGAACGCGGCCCGCACCCCGCTCAGCGCTCCGGCCAGTTCGTCGGGCCGTGCGAAGTCCGCGACGGCGTTCTCCACCCGGGGGCCGGGCACGGCGGGGCGCGCGGGGGCGCGGCTCATCAGCCGTACGGCATGGTCCGCCGCCAGCTGCCGCGCCACCTCCCGCCCCACCGTGCCGGTGGCGCCGGTGACCAGGATCAAGACAGTCTCCGGGACTGTCCCGCGGAGAAGACCGAGGTGAACACGGCTTCCCCGTCCTGGTGTCCGGTGACCTTCATCGCCCAGTCGGCCCCCGACAGGGACACGTCCGTGACCTCGATGAGCAGGGGCCGGGAGAACTCCGCGTACCGGTGGAAGGTGTTGTCGCCGGTCCAGGGCGCGAAGGCGGAGGGACCGATGGTGGCGTGCGCGGCCTGGCGGGCGGCCTCGATGAGGACCATGCCCGGCACATGGTCCTTGGGCCCCTGGTAGAGGGTGCGGTGACCGGTGTCGATCTTGAGGACCCAGTGGCCCCAGATACCGGTGGGGAAGAGCAGGACGTCCTCGGAGCGGAGGCGGCCCACGAGTTGGGGCGGCACATCGGGTGCGTACTGCCGGGGTACGGGCTGTTGTGCGACGGCACCCCGCACACGACGGTAGGCGCGGGCGCTGATCAGGTTGATGTGGCTGACGCCGGTGCCGACCTCCCGGCCGTTGCGTCCGACCGTGACCGCGGCCCGCATGCCGGACAGCACACGGCCTCGGTGGGTGAGTTCGTCGAAGACGACTTCGATCTCGACGTCCGGCTTGTAGCCGACGTGAAGGTGCTGGGGCTGGCAGGTGAAGTCCAGCGAGCGCATCAGATAGTGCGTGTCGAGTGGGACGTCGTAAGCGGCATGACCGAGCAGAATCGTACTCTGACGCATGGATTCCACCAGTAACAGCGGATCGTGGAGTCCGCCGACCGGCGCGAAGAACGGGTGCTCCTCGGGCCAGCTGCCATCGACGAGGAAACGGTTCTCCGAGAGGCGTTTCCAATGCGTCGGTACGACGTCCTGCGGTCTCTCGCGGTGCGCCCACTGCATGGGCACGGAAGTGGGCTTCCGGGTGCCGGCGCTGATGATGTCTAACACGATCCCCCCAAGAAACGTTGTTGGCGCAACGTTACGTACCCCAGGATATTCTTTTCAACGGCTGAAAGTGTGACGCGAAACACATCATGCGGAATTGAATAAGTGCAGGTCACAAGTGATCTAGAGGGGAACTTACGTTTCGTGAACGCTCCGGTCGGGGTGGAGGCAGAGCCTCCGGGGAGCGTGGGGTCGTCTTTTTGACAGCAGATTCGTACGTTAACGTTTTTCTCGCTTCCGGAGCACAGAGCGAGGGATGAACTTGACAAAGCAGGACCGGGCGGCACGAACCCGGCGGAAACTCATCGAGGCCGCCGCCGTCGTCTTCGACCGGCGAGGCTATGAGGCCACCACTCTCAGTGACATCGCCACCGCGGCGGGAACGACCAAGGGGGCCATCTACTTCCACTTCAGGAACAAGGACGACCTGGCCCGGATAATCCTCGCCGAGCAGCAGCAGACCGAGGAGAACGCCCTGCGCCCGCAGCCCGTCAAGCTGCAGGAACTAGTCGACTCCGGGATGGTCTTTGCCGAACGCCTGCGCACCGACCCGCTGGTCCGTGCCAGTGTCCGGCTCACCCTGGACCAGCAGGCCACCGGCATCGACCGCGGCGGCGTGTTCCGCGCCTGGAGGGACGCCAACCTGGCCATTCTCGAGAAGGCACAGGAACGCGGTGAACTCCGTTGCCACGTCGACCTTCTGGCGACCGCCGAGCTGTTCGTGGGCACCTTCGCGGGCCTCCAGCAGATGTCGCAGCTACTCAGTGACTACGACGACCTGCCGGACCGTGTGACGGTACTGCTGCAGAACCTCATGCCCAGCATCGCCGTACCCCCGGTACTCGGTGTGCTCGACATGTGTGAGCGGCGCGGGGCCCACCTGATTGCGGCAGCGAAGTCGGGAGCCGGCGGGGAGTCCGCGGTGGCGGAGGAGCCGCCCGCCGCGCAGGACTGACGGCCGGCCCAGGCCGACAGCAGGGGCCCGGACCCGCGCCGCCGCGCGGGTCCGGGCCCCTGCTCCTACCCCTCGGGGTGCCTAGTCGTAGCTGAGGTCCGACGCGGTGTAGCGGCAGTACGTGCCGTCCGGGCCGCTGCCCGTTTCCTTCGGCTCGGCACCGGTGCTGTTGCCGGTGTAGCGGACGCACGGCTTGATCTTCTTGCTGCTGTCACCGTGGATCCGCACCGACCGCAGTGCGGCGGTGTCCCCGTAGTTGGTGTTGATGCCGACCAGGGACTTGCCCGGCGCCGTGATGTCGACGTCGTTCACGATGATCTCGCGCTTGTACTGCTTGGAGCAGTTGCCGCAGGACCGGACCAGCTTGCCGAAGTCCGACACCTGGAACTTCGTGACGACCAGTTTGCCCGCGCCGTTGAACTGGAAGACCTTGTCGGAGGCCTTCTTGGCGCCGCCGCCGTACACCGTGTAGACGGAGCCGGTCGACGTGCCCTTGAAGGACGCGGCGTCCTCGCCGACGTCCTCCCACCAGACGTTCTGGATGGTGCAGCTGCCGGAGCAGTGCACGCCGTCGGCGGCGGGCGAGCCCAGGATGACGTTCTTGAGCGTGGCGCCGTCGGCCAGCTTGAAGATCGGGTCCTGGCCCTCCTCCTGGCCGTCGCCCCCGAGGTCGCCGCTCCCGTAGAAGCGCTTCAGTGATCCGTCGTACGTCCCCGAGACCTCGATGGTCTTCGAGACGGCCTGGGTGCCGGTGGCGCTGGGCCAGGCGGGTACCGCGGCCGTCGCCGCGCCCGCCGGCTGCAGCATCACGTTGGTGGCCAGAGCGGCGCCGGTGAGGCCCAGGGCCGCGGTGAGGGCGGCTGCCATGCGGCGCCTGCCGGGCCTGCGCCGGTGGGTGTGCGCGCGTTCCTTCATGTTCGTGGTCCCGTTTCCTAGGGGGTGGGGGTGTGTCGCGCTCCTGGGTCGCCACCGCCCTGGGAAAGGGTTGCCGCCTCCGGGCCCCGTTCTTCTCCACGGTGCCGGCCGGCCCCGCCGCCCCGCGTTCAGCGCGTCTGTGTGAAGTCCCCGCCCACCGCGACCTGTTCACCCGCCACCCGCGCCCGCGCCGTGTAGTCGTCCCGTCCGGCGTCACGGTCGCCCTGCGCGTGGTTGTACTGCCCCGCGAAGGTGTGCGTACCGGCCGGCACGCTCCTGCCCGGCTTCAGGTCCCAGCGGTAGACCAGGAAGCCGTCCTCCTCGCGTGCCGAGACCGTGAAGTCCTCTTCCGGCAGGGAGCGCCAGGACCCGGTGGTGTTCACCCCGCCGTTCAGCGCGATGCGGAGTTCGACGGTGAGCGTGGACAGGGGCCCGGCCGTCTTCACCGTCACCTCGCTCTGCGCCCAGTAGCTGTTGCTGTCCGGGTCCAGTGAACCGTCCGACCACAGCGGGCCCTTCCCCGCCGGCAGCGCGCCTCCCCTGCCCGCGGCCGGCGACGTGGGGCCGGGTGAGGCAGGACCCGCGGCCACCCGCTGCCCGCCCTCCGGCTCCTCCCCGCCGGCGGACGCCACCGCGAACGCGCCGGCCGTCAGCACCCCGCACACCGCGGCGGTCGCCCCGGCGACGCGCAGCCACGGCATCGCCGTACGCGGGACGCGCGCGGGGCGGGCCGGCGGTTCCTCCGCCATGCCACGCTCGACACGGGCCAGCATCCTCGCCCGGTCGGGGTGGTGCGAAGCGGCGGCCGCGCGCAGGCGCTCCCGCAGGTCCTCGTCCATCACTGCCTTCCTCCGGCGCGCTGTCCGGCGGCCGCCACCTGTACCTGTGCCGCCGGGGTCTCGGGCCCCAGCAGCCGCTGGAGTTCCGCCACACCGCGCGAGGTCTGGCTCTTCACCGTACCCACCGAGACGCCGAGGACCAGAGCGGTGTCGCGTTCGGACAGGTCGAAGGCGTGCCGCAGCACCACGCACGCCCGCTTGCGGAACGGCAGCCGCCGCAGGGCACCTTGGACGTCCACCACGGCCGACACGTCGGGCCCGTCCGCCGCGCAGCCGTCCCCGGCCCCGCGAGGCGCCCAGAACAGGGCGATCCTCCGGCGCTCACGCACGGCGCTGCGGATGCGGGTGCGGGCCAGGTTGGCGACGACCCCTCTGGCGTACGCCGCCGGGTGGTCGGCGCCCCTGACCCGGTCCCAGCGGTGCCAGAGCGCCATCAGCGCGTCGGCCGCCAGGTCGTCCGCCGCATCCGCCTCGCCCGTCAGCAGATGGGCGAGCCGGGCGAGTTCGGCGTAGTGCGCCTCGAAGAACGCACGGAACTCGGCGGCAGCAGCATCATCCACGACTGTGCCCACGGGTACCTCTTCTCTGCACGGGGATACCTACGCGCTCGAACGGGCTGTGTACGTTCCCAACTCCGTTCGCGGGGCGCGAGCGTACCAATGAGCACCCCGGAAGCGCTTCGACAGGTGTGCGCCTCCCAGTAAGGCGTAACACGGCGAAAACCTGAACCCCCTTGCGCCGGCCGAAGGACCGGAGGCCCGGGGGAGTGACGGCGCGCGCGTCCGTGTGTACGTTCCTTTCGCGCCACCGCCCGGGGGTCCGCGGTACACACCCCGGCTCTCTTCGGCGTGCCCGTGCGCCGTCCGAGACGTAACACGGCGAAAACCTGAAATCCCCGTGGCCGGTGAACAATCCGGCTGACCACCGCGTGATCCGTACGCGGTGTCCGTACACCGCGATCCGTACACCGCGATCCGTACACCGCGATCCGCATACCAGGAGGAGCGTCATGCCGGACAGACCTGATCCCACCGCGCCCGTGCGCGGGACCGAGGGCGCCGTGGCCCCCGAGCCCGCGGTGTCCGCGGAGGGCGTGCCCCCGGAGCGCGGCGGCCCGGGTGCGGTCGACCGCTTCTTCTCCGTGAGCGCCCGCGGCTCCGACTTCGGACGTGAGATACGCGGCGGCTTCGCCACCTTCTTCACGATGGCCTACATCCTGGTGCTCAACCCGATCATCCTCGGCTCGGCCGAGGACAAGTTCGGCAACCACCTCTCCGCACCCCAACTCGTCACCGCCACCGCCCTGGTGGCCGCCGTGACGACCGTCGTCATGGGGCTCGGAGGCAATCTCCCGCTCGCCCTCGCGGCCGGTCTCGGCATCAACGCCGTCACCGCGTACCAGCTCGCGCCACTGATGAGCTGGCCCGACGCGATGGGTCTCATCGTCATCGAGGGCCTGCTGATCTGCGTCCTGGTGGTCACCGGGCTCCGTGAGGCGATCATGTACGCGATCCCCGCCTCCCTGAAACAGGCCATCAGCGTCGGCATCGGGCTCTTCATCGCTTTCATCGGCTTCATCGACGCCGGGTTCGCCACCCGCATCCCCGGCGACACCGGATCCGTGCCCGTCCAGCTCGGCGCCACCGGGCACCTCTCCGGCTGGCCGGTCCTGGTCTTCTGCCTCGGCGTCCTGCTCACCGTCGCGCTTCTCGCACGCGGGACCAAGGGCGCCATCCTCATCAGCATCGTCGTGACGACCGTCGTGGCGGTCGTCATCGACGCGGT
The DNA here is from genome assembly GCF_030719215.1 of Streptomyces sp. Alt3. Classification (NCBI taxonomy): domain Bacteria; kingdom Bacillati; phylum Actinomycetota; class Actinomycetes; order Kitasatosporales; family Streptomycetaceae; genus Streptomyces; species Streptomyces glycanivorans. Next base: position 6,430,979 of record NZ_CP120983.1, read on the forward strand.
CGCCGACATCGCCCCCACCGCGTGGGGGCTGACCGTGCCCGCCGTCCCCGAAGACCTGATGGCGGCACCGGACTTCGGGCTGATCGGCTCCTTCAGTCTCTTCGGGGCGTTCCAGCACGTCGGTGTCCTCACCATCGTGCTGCTGGTCTTCACCCTGCTGCTGAGCGACTTCTTCGACACCATGGGTACCGTCGTCGGCGTCTCCCACGAGGCCGGACTACTCGACGAGGACGGCAAGGTGCCGCATCTGGGCCGGGTCCTGCTCATCGACGGGGCGGCAGCCGTCGCGGGCGGCGCGGCCTCCGCGTCCTCCGCCACCTCCTACGTCGAGTCCGCGGCGGGCGTCGGTGAGGGCGCCCGCACGGGCTTCGCCTCCCTCGTCACCGGCGGCCTCTTCGCCGTGGCGCTGTTCCTCACCCCGCTTGCCACGATCGTCCCGGCGCAGGCGGCGGCGCCGGCCCTGGTCGCGGTCGGATTCATGCTGATGGCACAGGTACGTCACATCGACTGGGAGAAGTACGAGATCGCCGTCCCGGCCTTCCTCACGATCGCCGTGATGCCGTTCACCTACTCGATCACCAACGGTATCGGCGCGGGCTTCGTCTCGTACGTGGTGCTCAAGACCGTCCTCGGCAAGGCCAAGGAGGTCCACTGGCTGCTGTGGGCCTCCGCCGCCCTGTTCGCCGTGTACTTCGCCGTCGACCCGGTCGAGCAGCTGCTCGGCGTGAAGTAGGACCCGACCCGCTGCCACCGGCAGGCCGGTGGCAGCGGGTCCGCCTCAGCCCTTCAGGGCCGCCTTCATCATCTTCTGCGCGATCGGGGCCGCGAGACCGTTTCCGCTGACCTCGGAGCGGGCCGCTCCCGAGTCCTCGACGACCACCGCGACCGCGACCTGCTTGCCGGTGGAGTCGTCCTTCGCGTACGAGGTGAACCAGGCGTAGGGAGTGTTGCTGTTGTCCACGCCGTTCTGCGCGGTTCCCGTCTTGCCGCCCACCTCGGCGCCGTCGATCTTCGCGTTGCTGCCGGTTCCCTCGTCCACGACGGTGACCATCGCGCTCCGCAGCTGCTCGGCCGTCGAGGCCTTCACGACCCGCTCGGTGTCCCCGTCCGGGAACTCCTGGAGGGTGGATCCGTCGGAGTCCGTCACCTTGGAGACCATGTGCGGTGAGGCCAGCTCACCGCCGTTGGCGAGGGCCGACGACACCATGGCCATCTGCATCGGGGTCGCGGTCACCTCGAACTGCCCGATGCCGGTCAGCGCGGTCTGCGCCTTGTCCATCCCGGTCGGGTACACGCTCTGCGACGCCCGCACCGGTACGTCGAGCTCCTCGGTGTCGAAGCCGAAGTCGTCCGCCATCGCCTTCAGCTTGTCCTGGCCCAGATCGGCCGCGACCTTCGCGAAGACGTTGTTGCACGAGTACTGGAGGGCGGTACGCAGTGTGGCGTTCTCGCAGGGTGCCGAAGGGTTCTCGTTCGACAGGACCGTGCTCGTGTTCGGCAGGGTGTACGGGTCGGGGCTGTCGGTGGGCTCGTCGACCGAGCCGTACAGACCGTTCTCCAGCGCCGCCGAGGCCACCACCAGCTTGAACGTCGAGCCGGGCGGCAGCGGCTGCCGCAGCGCCCGGTTGACCAGCGGTTTGCTCTTGTCGTCGAGCAGCTTCTGCCAGGCGTCGCCGTCCGTGGTCCCGCTGATGCCGGAGGGATCGTACGAGGGCGAGGAGACCATCCCCAGGATCCGCCCGGACTCCGGGTCCATCGCGACCGCCGCTCCCCGGTCGTCGCCGAGCGCCTCGTACGCCGCCTTCTGCACGTCCGGGTCGATGGTCGTCAGTACGTCGCCGGGGTCCGTCTGCTTGCCGGTGAGCATGTCGGCGGGGTTCTTCAGCCGGTCGTCGGTGCCGTCGAGGACATCGCTGTAGATGCCTTCGAGCTGGGTGGCTCCGTAGGCCTGCGAGCTGTAGCCGGTGACCGCCGCGTACAGATCGCCCTGGGTGTAGGTGCGTTTGTAGCGGAGGTCGTCGCCGTCCGTCTCCTTCGAACCGGTGACCGGGGAACCGGCCACGATGATGTCTCCGAGCGGCTGCGCGTACTGCGCGATGGTGTTCCGCCGGTTGTGTTCGTCGTCTGCGAGCGCCCGTGCCTCGTACGCCTGGACCCAGGTCGCCCGCACCAGCAGGGCGAGGACCATGAGCAGACAGAAGACCGAAGCGCGCCTGATCGTCTTGTTCATCCCGCTGGAGGGACGAACGGGGGCGCCGGGGACGTTCCCGTTCGTGTTCCTTCTCACCGGTTTCTCAGGCGCGCGGGTCCGCTCGTCCGGGAGCGCCCCGCTGTGTGCTCAGAGCCTGCGGGTGGCGAGCGTGAGCCGGTCGCGGGCGTCGAACAGGGCGTCCTTGACCATCTGCTCGTGCGCCGGCGTGAGCCGGGCGACCGGTACCGAGCAGCTGATCGCGTCACGCGAGGGGGTGCGGTACGGGATCGCGACGCCGAAGCAGCGCAGGCCGAGGGTGTTCTCCTCGCGGTCCACGGCGTACCCCTGCTCGCGGATGACGTGCAGCTCCTCGATCAGCTTCTCGCGGTCGGTGAGGGTGTGCTCGGTCAGCGCCGGCAGAGTCTCGGGCAGCATCTTGCGGACCTGCTCGTCGCTGTGGGTGGCCAGCAGCGCCTTGCCGAGCGAGGTGGAGTGCGCGGGCAGCCGGCGGCCGACCCGGGTGAAGGGGCGCAGGTAGTGCTGGGACTGCCGGGTGGCGAGGTACACCACGTTCGTCCCGTCCAGCCGGGCCAGGTGGATGGTCTCCGTCGTGTCGTCGGAGAGCCGGTCCAGGGTGGGGCGGGCGGCGGCGACGACCTCGTCACCGTCGATGTACGAGGTGCCGACGAGCAGGGCCCGCACGCCGATCCCGTAGCGCGTTCCCGTGGCGTCGGTCTCCACCCAGCCGAGCTCCACCAGGGTGCGCAGCAGCATGTAGAGGCTGGACTTGGGATACCCGACGGCCTCCTGCACGGCGGCCAGCGAGTGCATGCCGGGTCGCCCCGCGAAGTATTCGAGGAGCTCCACCGTCCTCACAGCGGACTTGACCTGTGCCCCACCGGACTCGCCAACCGACATCCCTGATGCCCCTTCCAGCCTTCTTGTCCGACCCTGTCACTTCTTGCCAACACTGAGCGCCCGGAAATAGAGTTCCCGTGTATTCACGTTCAGGAACGCTGTTCAGAATACCGAACAACTTCTCCTGTGTGGCAGTGGACCGGAAGGAATCACGGTGGCAGCAGCACCAGTCTGGAGCGTCGACCCCCGAACGGGGAACCCGCGTGAGCAGGTTGCGGTGGAGGCTACAGCGGAGGAGGTCGACCGTGCGGTCCGGGCGGCGCACGCCGTCCGGGGAGCGCTGGCCGACCGCACCGTGCGCGCCGCGTTCCTCCGCACCGCGGCCGACCTGCTCGCCGAGGCCCAGGAACACGTCATCGAGGCCGCCGACGCGGAGACCGCGCTCGGCCCCGCCAGGCTCACCGGCGAGCTGGCCCGCACGGCCGCCCAGCTGCGGGCCTTCGCGGAGGTCGTCGACGAGGGCGCCTACCTCGACATCCACATCGACCACGAGGACGGCAGCCGGACCCCGCCCTGGCCGGACCTGCGCCGCTACAAGATCCCGCTCGGTGTCGTCGCCGTCTACGCCGCCAGCAACTTCCCGCTCGCGTTCTCCGTCCCCGGCGGCGACACCGCGAGCGCGCTGGCCGCGGGCTGCCCCGTCGTCGTCAAGGCGCACCCCGACCACCCCGCGACCTCCGAGATCTGCGCCTCGCTCCTGCGCCGGGCCGCGGCCCGGCACGGGCTGCCCGAGGACGTCCTGACCGTGGTCCACGGTTTCGAGGCGGGTGTCGAGCTGGTGAAGCACCCGCTCGTCTCCGCCGCCGGCTTCACCGGGTCGATCCGCGGCGGCCGCGCCCTGTTCGACGCGGCGGCCGCCCGGCCCACGCCGATCCCCTTCCACGGCGAGCTCGGTTCGCTCAACCCCGTCGTCGTCACCGAGGCGGCCGCCACCGAGCGCGCCGAGCAGATCGGTGCCGGACTCGGCGGCTCGATGACCATGGGCGCAGGGCAGTTCTGCACCAAGCCCGGTTTCGTGTTCGCCCCGTCCGGCGAGGCCGGCGACCAGCTGCTGAAGTCGCTGACCGAGACGGTGAGCGGTACGGGCGCCGGGGTCATGCTCGACCACCGGATGCGCGAGGCCTTCGTCCAGGGAGTGGCCGAGCGGGCCGCGCTCCCCGATGTCGAGGCACCCGTCACCCCCGGTGCGGGCGGCGAGCACACGGTCTCCGCGGGCTTCCTCACCGTGCCGGCCCGGCGGCTGGCCCAGGAAGGACCCCACGACGCGCTCCTGGAGGAGTGCTTCGGCCCGGTCACCGTCGTGGCCCGCTACGACTCCGCGGACGAGATCACCGCCGTGCTGTCCCGCCTGCCCGGGAACCTCACCGCCACCCTCCAGATCGCCACCGAGGAGGCCGACGGCAGCGCCGCCGGACTGCTGGCCGAGCTGACGCCGGTGGCAGGACGCGTCCTGGTCAACGGCTGGCCGACCGGCGTCGCCGTCGCTCCCGCCCAGCACCACGGCGGCCCGTACCCGGCCACCACCTCCACCTCCACCTCGGTCGGGGCCACCGCGATCGAGCGCTGGCTGCGCCCCGTCAGCTACCAGTCGACGCCCGAGGCGCTGCTGCCGGCGGAGCTCCGCGAGGACAACCCGCAGAACCTGCCGCGCCGGGTCGACGGGCGCCGGGTATGACGGCGCTGCGGATCGACGAGCTCCCCTTCCCGCTGGAGCCCTCCGGGCCCGAAGGCGGGTGGGTGTACGAGGACGGCGCGCTGACCGGCACGGCCGGCCCGAAGCAGGACCGTTTCGTCCCGCCGGGAGGCGACGCGCTGGAGCCCGCCTCCGACGCCCCGCGTCTCCTGGGCGCGGCGCCCGAGGGCGACTTCCAGCTGATCGCCCGGGTGAAGGTCGGCTTCGCCGCCGCCTTCGACGCGGGGGTGCTCTACCTCCACGTCGGCGAGCGGGAGTGGGCGAAGCTCTGCCTGGAGCTCTCCCCGGAACGCCCGACCGTCTGCACCGTGGTCACCCGGGGGCAGTCCGACGACGTGAACTCGGCCGTCGTGGAGGGGGACAGCTGCTGGCTGCGGCTCAGCCGCACCGGCGGTGCCTTCGCCTTCCACGCGTCGGCCGACGGTGAGCGGTGGACCTTCGTCCGCGTGTTCACCCTCGGCACGGAGGAGGAGCGGGCGGCCGCCCGCATCGGCTTCCTCGTCCAGTCACCGACCGGCGAGGGCTGCACGGCCTCGTTCGACCGGATCGCCTTCCGCCCCACCGCCCCGGGGGACCTGCGCGACGGCAGCTGACGGAACACACGCACACCCGCCGAGGGCCCGGATCCAGGAGGATCCGGGCCCTCGGCGCATGTCCCGGCCCGCTCTGTCGCGTTCGTACGGTGTTCACCCGTGCGTCACCAGGAATCCTCCGGCAATCAACCCGCGTTTCTCACGGCTTCCTCATGCGCCCTTGATTCGGTGTCCCGTGCCGGCCGGTCCGGCACGTAGACGTAAGGAGGCGCAGGGTGTCGCGACCCGACATGGCTGCATCCCCCGGGTACCGGGACGGCGACGCCCCGGCCGAGGAGGGTGACCAGCCGCTGCACGTGGCGAGCAGGCTGCACGCGTTCAACCGGTTCGAGCTGAAGTACCTCGTGCCCGTGGAGCAGGCCGCCGAGATCCGGGACGAGCTCGGGGAACGGATGGACCGGGACCTCAACAGCCCGGTCGGCGGGTACGGGGTCTGGAGCCTGTACTACGACAGCCCGGAACTGCGGTTCTACTGGGAGAAGATCGAAGGCCTGAAGTTCCGGCGCAAGCTGCGTATCCGGCACTACGGCGATCTCGACGGCGTCACCGACGAGTCCCCGGTGTGCGTGGAGATCAAGCAGCGGGTGAACCGGGTGACACAGAAGCGGCGCATCACCCTGCCGTACGCCACCGCCAGGAGGCTGTGCGACGCGCGGGAGACGGTCGAGCACACGCCGAAGGAGAGCGCCTTCGTCCAGGAGGTGCTGGACCTCGTCGTCCGGCTGAACCTCCGGCCGACGGCGATCACCGGATACCAGCGCGAGGCGCTGGTCGGCCGTGCCTCCGACACGGGACTGCGGGTCACCTTCGACCGGCGGATACGGGGCCGGGACCGCGACTTCCACTTCGGGACCACCACGCCGGAGAACCGTTTCACCATCCCGCCGCACATGACGGTGATGGAGATCAAGGTGAACGAGCGCACGCCGTACTGGATCACCGACCTGGCCGCGCGCCGGAATCTGAACCTGGTGCGGATCAGCAAGTACGTGCAGTCCATCGAGGCCTTCGGCCTGGCACCCCGGTCCGTCTTCCACGTCCACGAGGCGGACTGTCCGCCGCCCACCCCCCACACCCGGCCCCCGCTGGGGCAGCCGACGGCGCCGCACGCGCCGGTGAAAGCAGGAGCACAGTGAACTTCGATCTGCAGGAACTCAGCGGGACGTTCAGCGTCGCCGACGTGGTCGCCGCCATGGCGCTGTCGTTCATCCTGAGCACGGTGATCGGCTACACCTACCGGTACACGCACCGCAACGTCTCCTACAGCCAGTCCTACGTCCAGACGCTGGTCATCGTCGGCATGATCGTCGCCCTGATCATGCTCGTGGTCGGCTCGAACCTGGCACGGGCGTTCTCGCTGGTCGGCGCGTTGTCCGTCGTCCGGTTCAGGAACGCGGTGAAGGAGACGAGGGACGTCGGCTTCATCTTCCTGGCGATGGCCATCGGCATGGCCTGCGGTGCCCGGTTCTACACGCTGGCAGCCGTCGGCGCCGTCGTGATCTGCGTCGTGATCCTCGTGATGTTCAAGTTCAACTGGTTCGCCCTGAACGTCCAGCGCCAGGTCGTCAAGGTCCAGGTCCCCGCGGGCGAGGACTACACGCCCGCCATCCGTGACGTGCTGATCAAGTACACCAGCGAGTTCGAGCTCGTCAGCACGGAGACGATCCGCGGGGGAGCCCTCAACGAGGTCTTCTACACCGTGCGGATGAAGAAGGGCACCGAACCCGGGGACCTCGTCACCGCCCTCCAGGAGCGCACCTCCGGGCAGCGGGTGACGGTGCTGACCGGTTACGACACGACCGACCTGTGATGAGCGGCGGTACGACACCTGCCCGCCGGCGGCGCCTCAAGGACCGTCTCCCGGTGCGGCTGCGGCACCACTGGAAGCCGGCCGGAGCGCTGTGCGTGGGGCTGGCCGTCATGGTGTACGCCTTCGGTGACGCCCGTATCTCGCCGTACGTCACGTCGGCCTCGCAGGTGGAGGCGGACACGATCACCGACGACGTCAAGGGCACGGTCGGTCTGTACGACACCGCGGTCACGCACTCGATCCAGCTGACGTACGAGCAGACCGACTTCGACAAGATGATGAAGGAGTTCGAGGACGAGGGGACCAAGGACTCCATCTCGGCCGACCTCACCATCGACGGGGTCTTCCTGGCGGACGTCGGTATCCGGCTGAAGGGGAACTCCACCCTGATGTCCCTGCGCGGCAACCAGGGCGGACCCGGTGGCGGCCGGATGCCGGCCGGGGCCGGGCAGGGCGCCCCGCAGCAGCAACAGGGCGGCGGGGGCCAGGACCGCGGCCAGGCCGCGACCGGCGGCGGTCCTGGCGCCGCGGGCGGTACGGCAGGCACGGGCGGTCCCGGAGCCGCGGGTGCCGGAGGTGCGGCCGGCGGTAGCGCCGGCGGAGGCACCGGCGGCGATGACGCCGCCGACGCGGGCGGCGGCAGGGGCGGTATGGGCGGGGGGATGACCCAGTACGACCTCTCCGCCGAGAAGCCGGAGGAGCTTCCCTGGCTCATCAAGATCGACGAATACGTCGAGGGCCGCGCCTACCAGGGCGAGCGGGAGATCTCGCTGCGCCCGGGAGCCGACGAACAGGTCCCGCTGAACGAGGCCCTGGCGCTGTCGCTGACGAAGGAGAGCGGGGAGAAGGCCGAGCGGTACGGCTTCACGACGGTGGCCGTCAACAACCGGCCGGCCGTCACCAGGCTCATGGTCGAGAACCCCGACACCGAGTACGCCGAGGCCGTCGACGGCAACGGCGTGCTGTACAAGGCGCGGGCGGGCGGGAGTTTCGCCTACGAGGGAGACGACCCCTCCGACTACGAGGCCTCGTTCCGGCAGCTCAACAAGGTCGGGAGCCAGGACCTCGAACCCGTCATGAAGTTCATCAAGTGGGTCGACGAGGCGTCGGACGAGGAGTTCGCCGCGGACCTGGGCAAGCACATCGACATCGAGTCGTTCTCCAAGTACGTCGCCACGCAGAACCTGCTGATGAACTTCGACGACATGGCGGGGCCCGGCAAGAACTACCTGCTCTGGTACGACCTGGACACGAAGAAGTTCTCCGTCCTCGGATGGGACTTCAACCTCACCTTCAGCGGAGACGCCGAGGCGGGGCCCGACGACGAGATGAGCATGGGCGGCGGCCGCGCCGGCGGTGACCGGGCAGGGCAGGACACCGGCGGGCAGCAGGACACCGGCGGCCAGGACGGCGGACCGCCGCAGGGCATGCCCGGGCTGCCGGAAGGCATGGAGCTGCCGGACGGGGCGGAGATGCCGGAGGGCGGCGGGATGCCGGGCGGCGGAGCCATGGGGGGCCACGCCCTCAAGGAGCGCTTCCTGGAACTCGACGCGTTCGACGGCGTCTACAAGAAGGCGTACGGCGAGCTGTACGAGACGTACTTCGGTTCCGGTACGGCGGCCGAGGCGCTGGACGACATCGCCGGCCAGGCACAGAAGGCCGGTGTCGACGCGGACGACCTGGAGAAGGCCGTCACCACGCTGCGCACGACCGTCACCGCGCGCACCGAGGCACTGGCGAAGAACGCGGAGGTGACCGGATGACCGACGGCGCCCCGGACACGGATTCCCCCCGTCCGGTCCGGGGCGCCGGCCCACCCGTGTGTCCGCGGGCCGCCCCCGGTGCCCCGTACCGTGGACACGGCCCCGCCGGCCCACGAACCGCACGTCCCGTCCGAGGTGAACCCCAGCCGTGATGGCAGCATCAGCCCGGCACACCGTCCTGGTAGTCGAGGACGACCCGAGCATCCGCACCCTGCTGACCTCCGCCCTGCACGCCGCCGGTTATGCCGTCGCCTCGGCGGGGACCGGGCGGGACGCCCTGTCCGGGACGGGCCGCTGCGGGCCGGACCTGATCGTGCTGGACGTGATGCTCCCCGACACCGACGGATTCACCGTGACCCGGGAACTGCGCGCCCGGGGCATCTACACCCCGGTCCTCTTCCTCACCGCGCGCACCGAGGTGGAGGACCGCATCATCGGTCTCAGCTCGGGCGGGGACGACTACGTCACCAAGCCTTTCCACGTCCAGGAGGTCCTGCTGCGGATACGCGCCATCCTCCGCCGCAGTGCCGGGCCGCGCACGGCACCGCCCGCCGAGCGGCCGCCCATGCGCTACGCCGACCTCACCCTCGACGAGGAGGCCCACGAGGTGTGGCGCGCCGGCCGGCGGGTGCCGTTGTCGCCGACGGAGTTCCGGCTGCTGGCCTGCCTCATGGCGCAGCCCGAGAAGGTGCTGGAGAAGCAGCAGATCCTGCAGAGGGTCTGGCACCACGACTTCGCGGGCGACACCCGCATCGTCGACACCTACATCAAGAACCTGCGCCGGAAGATGGACCGCACCGGACAGCTGCTCATCCACACCGTGCGGGGCGTCGGGTACTGCCTGCGCCTGCCCCGGGACGAAACCCCGTGAAGACTCCCGGGCGTCTGCGCCCCCGATCGCTGCGCACCCGTCTGGTCCTGATCGCCACGGTCCTCGCCACCGCCGCTGTGCTGGTGTGCCAGGCGACCGGGCTGACCCTCATGCGCTCCTGGCTCGTCGGGCAGGTCGACGACCGGCTCACGGACTTCCGGCCGCCCTCGCCGGTCTACCGTGACATCTCCGGCGGCACCGCGCCCGCCCACCGGCCCCCCGCCCACGAGATACTCCCGTCGGACTTCCGCGTCTACTTCTACGACGCCGAGGGCCGGCTGCTGCCCGAGTCGCTCGGCGACGGTCGCAGCGAGCCGCGCCTGCGACGTACCGTCACCGCGGGCGATCCCGTGGACGGACGTCCCGCCACCGTGCCCGCCGAGGACGGCGGAGGCAGCTGGCGTGTGGTCGCCGATTCGGGCCCCGACGGCATGCGCGCCGTCGTGGCCCTGCCCCTGGACTCGGTGGAGGAGGCCACGTCCCGACTGCTCTGGTTCAGCCTCGGGATCGGGGTCGCCACGGCGGCGGGAGTGACACTGCTGGGCGGTGCGGCCGTGCGCCTCGGCCTGCGTCCGCTGACCCGGGTCGAGCACACCGCCCGCAGCATCACCAGCGGCGAGCTCGAACAGAACGTCACCGACACCAGCCCGGACACGGAGGTCGGCCGGCTCGGCATCGCCTTCAACACCATGCTGGACCAACTGCGTGCGGCCCTGCACCGCAAGGACAGGACCGAGCGCCGGCTGCGGCGCTTCATGGCGGACGCGGGGCACGAACTCCGCACGCCGCTGACCTCCCTCCAGGGCTTCGCGGAACTCCTGCTGCACGACCCCCACATGTCCGCGAGCCGCCGCCGCGAGGCCCATGAACTCATCGCGCAGAACGCCGACCGCATGAGCCGCCTGGTCGACAGCCTCTTCCTGCTCGCCAAGCTCGGCGACGCCCCCACCACCGAACACGGGCCCGTCGACCTGCTCTCGCTGGCCGCGGACGGCATCGCCGCCACGGCCGTACGCCACCCGGAGCGACGCGTCACCCTCGCTCCGCTCGGGGTGCGCGGAGCAGGCGACCCGGGGGAGCTCGACGTCGTGGAGGGTTCCGGCGACCCTCACCAGCTCGCCCAGGTGCTGTCCAACCTCCTGGACAACGCCTGCACCCACACCCCGCCGGGCACCCGGATCGAGGTGCGCGTCGGGAGCCTGCGGGCCGGCCCCCGTACCGGTGGTGCCGACCGCCCCGGCCGCACCAGCGCCAATCCGCCGCTGCCCTCCGGCGAGCCGGCCCATGTCATCGAGGTCGCCGACGACGGCCCGGGCCTGTCCCCCCAGGACGCCGCGCAGGTCTTCGACCGCTTCTACCGGGCGCAGCCGGCTGCCGGCTCTTCGCGGGACGGCGTCCTCGCGGGCGGCTCAGGTCTCGGCCTCGCCATCGCCTCGACGATCGCCGAGGCCCACGGAGGGCGCCTGGAACTCGACACCGGCCCCGGTGAGGGATGCGCCTTCCGCCTGCTCCTCCCGGCCGGCCCGGCTCCGGGCCGGCCCGACGCCGAGCGCTGCCAGGCCGCCTGCCGAAGTGACGCCCCGCGCAGCTGAGTCGCCCGTCTTCCGGCCTGTCGGGCCTTGCTCCGCCGACGGGTCCGTCCCGTCGGCGCGTGCCTGCGATCGAAGCGATCGCAGGCACGCGCCGTCATCCGTCGGCCGGGTTCAGGTGGGCGAGCGCGGTGATGACACGGTCGGAGATGTCCTCCGGCCAGGGGAACGCGCGGCTGATGGTGCGCTGGTGGGCCAAGCCGTGCAGGCCGACCCAGAGCGCGACCGCGTCGGCCGGCACGTCGTCACTGGTGGCCTGCCCCGCGCCGACGCAGCCGCCGAGGGCGTCCACCAGGATCTGCATGCTCTCCGCGCCGAGCGTCGCCAGGTCCTGCTCGGTGAGGGAACTGTCGCCCAGGTCCGGCAGCCACAGTCCGCCGAACATCGTGCGGTAGCGCCCTGGGTGGAGCCGGGCGTAGTCGAGATAGGCGTTGCAGACGGCGTACAGCCGCCGTCGCGGGTCGTCGCCGGCCTTCTCCACCGAGGTACGCAGACTGTCCGTCAGCCCGTCGAACTCCTGCCGGACGACGGCGAGCATGATGGCCGGCTGGTCGGGGAAGTGCGGGTAGATCGAAGGGGCCGCGATCCCGACCCGGCGTGCGACCGACCGCAGGGTGATGGTGCGTTCGTCGCCCGTCTCGTCGAGCAGCTCCATCGCCGCGGCGACGATGTCCTCGCGCAGACGGCCGCCCTCGCCGCGGCGGTTGCGTACGCGGGCCCGCTTCGGGGCCGCATCTGCCGTTCCGGTGTGCTCCATCCCGTCAACTTACACCGTGAAGTTTTCAAAGGGCGTCCCCTTGCGGAATGAGTTCACGTCCGTAGCGTTACGGCTGTAAGTAAATGGCAGGAGTCGCAAGGAGTGCGTCATGACCAGCACCGTCACCCTCTCCGCCACCGAGGTCCTGCCCGGGGAGGTCGAGCCGGACGGGGCCCACGTCGCGTCGGCCCTGGAGCTCGCCGAATCCCGCACGGTCGTCGGCAGGATCGCCACCGGCCCCGTCGTGTGACGTCCCACAGCCGGGAATCAGCCGGTCGGGCCGTGCGTTGACCCCTCGGCGGAGGACCCCTCCGCACCGGTTCTGCAGAGGTGGAGAGTAGAAGAGTCATGCGCGTCGAGATATGGAGCGACATCGCCTGCCCGTGGTGCTACGTAGGAAAGGCGCGCTTCGAGAAGGCGCTGGCCGGGTTCGCGCACCGCGACGAGATCGAGGTGGTCCACCGCTCCTTCGAGCTCGACCCGGGACGGGCCAAGGGCGACACCGAGCAGGTCATCGACATGCTCGCGCAGAAGTACGGCCGCACCACCGAGGAGGCCCGGGGGATGGAGGCCAACGTCGCGGCGAACGCGCAGGCCGAAGGGCTCGGCTACCGCACCGAGGGGCGCGACCACGGCAACACCTTCGACATCCACCGGCTGCTCCACCTCGCCAAGGCCCGTGGGCTCCAGGAGGAGCTGCTGACCCTCGTCTACCGGGCGAACTTCGCCGAGGAGCGCTCCGTCTTCGACGACGCCGTGCTGGCCGACCTGGCAGTCGAGGCGGGCCTAGACGCCGACGAGGCGCGTGCGCTGCTGGCCGACCCCGAGGCGTACGCCGCCGACGTGCGGGCCGACGAGCGCGAGGCCGCCGAGCTGGGTGCCAACGCGGTGCCGTTCTTCGTGCTCGACCGGCGCTACGGCATCTCCGGCGGGCAGCCTGCCGAGGTCTTCACCCAGGCCCTGGAACAGGCGTGGAAGGACCGCGAGGTCCCCGGCCTGACGCAGGTCGGTGGCGACGCGGCGGCCTGTGACGCGGACGGGGCCTGCGAAGTGCCCGCGGCGAGCGCCCCCGACCGGCGCGTATAAGGATGTCTTGGGCGTGCCGCTCAAACCAGCGTGATTGACGTGAGGTTGAGCGGCCGTCAGGCTGTCCCGCATGGAGACTTCTGCGATCGACCGGGTCAGGGCCAGCGAATTCGCATCCGAAACCACCTACCTCAACACCTCGACCTGCGGGCTACTGCCCCGCAGGGCCGCCGACGCCGTCAAGGCGCTCGTCGACGACAACGCGACGGGGCGCCGGCAAGGTGCGGGTGACCACGCGACGGTGGTGGCCGCGAGGGACGGATTCGCCCGGCTCGTCGGGGTCGGCACCGGCCGGGTCGCCGTGGGCGGTTCCGTCGCCTCGCACGTCGGGCTCGTGGCCGCCTCCCTCCCGCCCGGCGCCGAAGTCCTCGCGCCGACGGGGGAGTTCAGCTCGGTCGTCAGCCCCTTCGCCGTGCGCGGCGACCTGAAGACGCGCTACGTCCCGCTGGACGAACTGGCCGACGCGGTGCGGCCGGGGACGGCGGTCGTCGCCTTCTCGGCCGTCCAGTCCTCCGACGGCCGCGTCGCGGACCTGGACGCGATCCGCGCGGCCGCCGCCGCGCACGGCGCCCGCACGCTGCTCGACGCCAGCCAGTCCGCCGGCTGGCTGCCGCTGGACGCGGGTGCGTACGACTACACGGTCACCGGCGGCTTCAAGTTCCTGATGTGCCCCCGGGGCACGTCCTTCCTGACCGTGACCGAGGAGGCGCAGGAGACCCTGCCCGTCCTGTTCCCGGGCATGGCGGCGGCGGAGGACGCCTGGGGCAACGTCTACGGCCCGGTCGAACGGCTCGCCGCCGAGGCCCGGCGCTTCGACGAGCCGGTCTCCTTCCTCTCCTACCACGGGGCCGAGCGTTCGCTGGAGCTGCTGGCGGAGGTCGGCGTCGAAGCCGTGCACGCGCACGCCACCGCACTCGCCGCCCGCTTCCGTGAAGGGCTGGCTCCGCTCGGGCACGAGGCGGTGCCCGGGACCTCCGCGATCGTCGCCGTACCCGGGCTGGGAGGCCGCGAGCCCGACCTGGCGGCGGCCGGGGTGGTCGTGTCGGCCCGCGCGGGCAACCTGAGGGCGGCCTTCCACCTGTACAACACCGAGGCCGACGTCGACCGCGCGCTGGACGTGCTGTCCGGCTGAGCTACTGCGCGGGGCAGTCCCCGGCCTGGTGGCAGAGGTTCTCCTCCACCTTGGCGAGCAGCCGGATCAGCTCCGCGCGCTCGGCGGGGTCCAGATCCGCGAGGGTGTGCTCCTCCAGTCCCGACCAGGCGTCGCGTACCTCCGTACGCAGTGCGCAGCCCTGCTCCGTCGCCTCGACCAGGACGGCCCTCCGGTCGTCGGGGTCGGGGCGGCGGCGCACGTGCCCGGCCTGTTCGAGGCGCTGGAGCATCTTGGTCACGGTGGACGGGTCGAGGTCCATCGCCTTGATCAGCTCGGCCTGGCGGACCGCCCCGTTGTCCCAGAGGTGCATCATCAGGAACTCCTGCCCCGGGTAGAGCCCGAGCCCCTTGAGCATGCGGCCCGCCGTCATCCTGTGCAGCCTGGCGACCCGCGAGACGGCGTGGCTGACAGGCCCGCCGAGTGCCGCGCCCGGCAGTCCGCCGGTGCAGGCGGGATCGGCGGGAGCATTGCTGTCGGCCTGCATCGGTACTCCTCGGGGCGGGGCTGCCACCCGGTCCACCGCCGGGTTCATGACGTCCCCGTGAACTTTACCTTGGTCGGCCAATTAATGCGTTACAGTGGCTCGCAGCTGATTACTTGGCCGACCATATAAATGCCTCGGAGGCTCTCATGACCACCGCGTTCGATCCCGTCGACCTCTCCGGGACGCAGCTCTCCAACCGCATCGCCCTCGCACCCATGACCCGCAGCCGGGCCGGTGAAGGGGGCACGGCCACCGACCTCACCGTCGACTACTACACCCAGCGCGCCTCGGCCGGGCTGATCATCACCGAGGGCATCCAGCCGTCCGTGGTGGGCCAGGGATATCCCTCCACCCCCGGCCTGCACAGCGCCGAGCAGGTCGCCTCCTGGCGCAAGGTCACCGACTCCGTCCACGCGGCGGGCGGACGCATCTTCGCCCAGGTCATGCACGCGGGCCGGATCGGCCACCCCGTCCTGCTCCCCGACGGGCTGGTCCCGGTGGCACCCTCCCCGGTGGCCGCGCCCGGCCAGCTCTACACCCACGTGGGGCCGAAGGACTTCGTGGAGCCGCACGAGCTCACCGACGCGGAGATCCGGTCCACCGTCGACGACTTCGTCACGGCCTCCCGCAACGCGATCGAGGCCGGTTTCGACGGCGTCGAGCTGCACGGTGCCAACGGCTACCTGATCCAGCAGTTCCTGGCCCCCAACACCAATCTCCGCACCGACGCGTGGGGCGGCTCCGAGCAGGCCCGTATCCGCTTCGCGGTCGAGGTGGTCAAGGCCGTCGCCGCCGAGATCGGCGCCGAGCGCACCGCACTGCGCATCTCGCCCGGCAACCCCTACAACGGCATCGAGGAGCCCGAGCCGGACGCCGTCTACACCGCGCTCGTCGCCGAGCTCGAACCGCTCGGGCTGGCCTACCTGCACGTACTGGAGCAGGCCGGCACCCGGGAGCTGACGCTCGCGCTGCGCAAGCGGTTCACCGGAACCCTCGTCATCAACGTGTTCTCCGAGGGACCCACCGGCCCCGAGCACCACACGGTCATCGACGACGGGGTGGCCGACATCATCGCCTACGGCGCCCTGTTCCTGGCCAACCCGGACCTGCCGGCCCGGCTGAAGGCGGGCGGCCCCTTCAACACACCGGACCCGTCGACCTTCTTCGGAGGCGACGCGAAGGGCTACACCGACTACCCGGCGCTCGACACCGTCTGACCCCCGCCGGCGGGGACTTCGTGAGCCCGTACGCCGCCGTCCCGCGATCCGCGACGGCGGCGTACGGGCTCACGGCGCCCGCCGCGGTCCCCGTGGCAGACTGCCGCCGTGACCAACGACGAAGCGGCTCAGCGCATACGCATCAGGCCGGGCGGTCCGGCCGACGCGCCGGCCATCCTGGACATGCTCGACTCCGCGGTGGCCTGGATGAACGCCCGCGGCAACACCCAGCAGTGGGGCACCGTCCCGTATTCGCAGACCGCCGGCGGCGCCGAGCGGGTCGAGCGGTACACCACGCTGAACACCCCGTACGTCGCCGAGCTGGACGGCACGACCGCGGGAGCGCTGGTGCTGGACACTGGCCCCAGCCCGCAGATGCCGATCGCCCCTGCCGGGGAACCGGAGCGCTATGTGCGCCTGCTGATCTCCGACCGCAGGCACGCAGGTCTGGGCATCGGAGCCGCGCTCCTGGCCCACGCCGCCGAGGAGACCCGGCGGGCCGGGGTGGACCTGCTGAGGGTCGACTGCTGGGCGGGTGGCGGAGGTGAACTGGTCGCGTACTACGAGCGCAACGGCTTCGCCCGTACGGACCCCTTCCTGTCCGGTACCTGGCCGGGGCAGGTGCTGGCCCGGCGTCTGGGCTGAGCCCCGGCCAGGCCGTTGCCGTACGGACGAAGGCGCCCCGGCTCTACGCCGATTCCCTGCGCACCAGTTCCGTGGGGAGTATGACCGCGGCCGGGTCCTCACCGCCGATCTGCGCCAGCAGCACCCGCACCATCTCCGCGCTGATCCGGTCCCACGGCTGACGGACCGTCGTCAGCTCCGGGCGTGCCGAGAGGGCGGCCGGGGAGTCGTCGAAGCCACCCACCGCGATGTCCTGCGGCACCCGGCGGCCCGCCCGCTCCAGCGCGCTCAGCACACCCTGTGCCATCAGGTCGGACGCGACGAACACCGCGTCCACGTCGGGTGCCCGTTCCAGCAGCAGCGCCGCCGCGGCCTCACCGCCCGCCCGGCTGTAGTCGCCCGGCACGATCAGGGTCTCGTCGACCGGCAGCCCGCACTCGGTGAGCGTCTCGCGGTACCCCGCGAGCCGGTCCACACCGCCCGGGGTGTCCAGCGGCCCCGTGACCGTGGCGATCCGGCGGCGCCCGGACCCGTGCAGGAAGCGCACCATGTCCCGGGCGCCGTTGCGGTCGTCCGCGGCCACGTAACTGACCCGCGATCCCTGACCGAGCGGCTTCCCGCAGGCCACCAGCGGCACCCCGGCCTCGTGCAGCTGCGCGGCCACCGGGTCGCCGGAGTGGCTGGAGACCAGCAGC
Source organism: Streptomyces sp. Alt3 (assembly GCF_030719215.1). Lineage (NCBI taxonomy): Bacteria > Bacillati > Actinomycetota > Actinomycetes > Kitasatosporales > Streptomycetaceae > Streptomyces > Streptomyces glycanivorans. Next base: position 6,448,423 of record NZ_CP120983.1, read on the forward strand.
ACCCCGTCCACGTGCCCGGCGATGTAACGCATGTTGCGGCGGCGCTCGGCCTCCGTGCCCGCGATCATCAGCAGCAGAGGGATGTCGTGCGCGGCGAGCGCGGCGGTGCAGCCGCGCAGCAGCACGTTGAAGTTCGGGTCCTCGAAGAAGCGCTCCTGGGGTTCGGTCAGCAGGAACGCCACGGAGTCGGAGCGTCCGGTGATCAGCGACCGGGCATGCCGGTTCACGGTGTAGCCGGTCCGCCGGATGGCGGACTGAACCGCTTCGAGTGCGGCCGGGCTGACGTTGTGACCGCCGTTGAGCACCCGGGAGACCGTGCCCCGGGAGACCCCGGCCTCCCGGGCGACGTCGTGGATCGTCGGCGGCCTGCGGCGTCCCGCGCCGTTCTGTTCTGTGCGGCTCATGGTGCTCGATCTTTCATGAAGGGGTGCCCTGTTGAGGAGCTGTCAGGACTTTACGGCGCCGGAGAGCAGGTCGAGGCTCCAGAACCGCTGGATCACGAGGAACAGGGCGATCAGCGGGATGATCGCCAGGAGCGCGCCCGTGATGACCAGCGTGTAGAGCGCCGGAGTGTTCGAGCCCTGCTGGAGGAGCGTGTAGAGCCCCAGGGTGACCGGGAACTTCTCGTCGTCGCCGAGCATGATGTAGGGCAGCAGGAAGTTGTTCCAGACCGCCACGAACTGGAACAGGAACACCGTCACCAGCCCCGGCAGCATCATCGGCAGCGCGATGGTCCGGAAGATCCGCCACTCGCCGCCGCCGTCCATCCGCCCGGCCTCGATCACGTCGGCCGGCACGGCGGCCGCCGCGTAGATCCGCGCGAGGTAGACGCCGTACGGGGAGAGGATCAGCGGCAGCAGCACCGACAGGTAGGAGTCGGTCATGTCCGCCTGGGCCAGCAGCAGGTACTGCGGCACGGCCAGGATCACCGGAGGCATGAGCACCCCGGCGAGCAGGATGTTGAAGACGGTCTCCTTGCCACGGAAGCGGTACACGGCCAGCGCGTAACCCGAGACCGCGGACACCGCCGTGGAGAGCAGGGCGCCCACCCCGGCGTAGAAGGCCGAGTTGGCCATCCACCTCCAGTACACCCCGTCGCGGTACTCCGTGAGATCGGCGACGTTGTCCGTGAAGCCGGAGCCGGGCAGGAAGGTGAAGGTGGAGAACAGCTCGCTGCCGGACTTCGTCGAGGCGACCAGGACCCAGACGACGGGCAGCAGGCAGTACAGCGCGCCGAGGAACAGCGCGGCGGTCGGCACGAGCGGGAGCCGCCGGCGGCCGGGGGCGGCGAGGGACGGGGTGCTCATCGGGAGTCTCCCTGCTTCGTACGGGAGTTGGCCGCCTTGAGGAAGCCGAACGACAGGGCGAGGGTGGCCAGGGCGATGATGACCGCCTGGGCGGCGGCCGCATGGATGTCGTTGTTGACGAAGGCGTCCTGGTAGACCTTCATCAGCGGACTCCAGGTGGTGGAGAGCGAGTTGGTCAGCGGCTTCAGCGTGGTCGGCTCGCTGAAGACCTGGAGCGTCGCGATGATCGAGAAGAAGAAGGTCAGGATCAGGGACGGCGCCACCATCGGGATCTTGATGCGCAGGGCGATCTGGAGCTGCGAGCAGCCGTCGATCCGCGCGGCCTCGAAGACCTCGGCGGGGATGGCCCGCAGCGAGGTGTAGATCACGATCATGTTGAAGCCGGTGCCGCCCCAGACCGCGATGTTGGCGAGCGAGAGATACAGCGGACCGCCGTCCAGCAGGTCGGGCTGCGGGAGCCCCGCCGCGTCGAGCAGGTAGAGGAAGGGGCTCACGTCCGGCAGGTACAGGAAGCCCCACATGAGCGCCGCGATGACGCCGGGGATCGCGTACGGCAGGAAGATCGCCAGCCTGCTGAAGCCGCGCGCCCGTAGCCCGTCGGTGTCGAGCAGCAGGGCGAAGAGCAGGGCGAGGCCGAGCATCACCGGGACGACGATCGCGCCGTACCCGAGGATGCGCAGCGCTCCGTCCAGCAGCTCCGAGTCGGACAGCGCGTCCGTGTAGTTGGCGACGCCGGCCCAGATCTCCTCCCGTGCGTCCTTGCCGAGGCCCAGCCCCTTGACCTCGGTCCTGCGGAAGCTGAGGTACACGGCGTAGCCGATGGGGAGCGCGAAGAAGAGCAGGAACAGGAGGGTGGCGGGGACCAGGAAGGCATACGGGGCGCTCTTGACCCCGTACGCCTTCCTGCGGGGTGTGCGAGTCACTCCGAGACTCCGAAGCCCTGCTTCTTCAGGTCCGCGACGGTGGCGTCCTGCATGGCGGTCAGCGCGGCGCCGAAGTCCGACCTGTTCTTGGCGGCCGCGGCGAAGTTGTCCTTGAAGGCGCTGTACGCGACGTTGACGTTCGGGCCCCAGGCCGCGGGGGCGGTGCCCTGGGCGATCTTGGCGGCCTCGGTGTAGAAGTCGGGCTGGTTGGAGAAGTAGTCCGGGGCCTTCGACAGGGCGCCACCGGTCTGCGCGGCCGTGGCGGCGGGGTAGATGCCGCCCTCCTTCACCAGCGCGGCGAGCGCCGTCGGGTCCGTGTTCAGCCACTTCGCGAAGGTGGCGGCGGCCTTCTTGTTCTTGGAGTCGTTGGTGACGGCCGTGGAGGAACCGCCCCAGCTGCCGGTGACGTTCTCACCGGCGGTCCACTGGGGGAGCGGGGCCATCGCCCACTTGCCCTTCGTCTCGGGCGCAGCGGTGGTCAGGGTGCCCGGCGCCCAGACGGCGCTGACCCAGGCGACCTGCTTGCCGGTGTTGAGTGCCTTGTTCCAGGCCGGGGTGTACATCGGCTGGTTGTCGATGGCCCCCTCCTTCACCAGGCCGCCCCAGAAGTCCGCGACCTTCTGCGTGGCGGGGTCGTCGATCGCGACCTTCCACTTGTCGCCGCCCGTGGTCCACCACTTCGCGCCCGCCTGCTGGGCGAGACCCGCGAAGAGGCCCGAGTCGTTGGAGGAGAAGGTGGTGAGGTCCTTGTCCGGCGCCTTCTTCTTCAGCGCGCGGGCGGTCTCGGCGAACTCGTCCCAGGTGGTCGGCGCCGTCAGGCCGTACTGCTCGAAGAGGTCCTGGCGGTAGTAGAACATCAGCGGGCCGGAGTCCTGCGGCAGGGCGTACAGGGCGTCGGAGCCGAGCGTCGCCTGCTGCCAGATCCCGTCGGCGAACTCGCCCTTGGCGTCGCCCGCCTCCTCGGATATGTCCGCGAGGACGTCGTTGGAGACCAGGGTGGGGAGTGCCTGGTACTCGGCCTGGACCAGGTCGGGGGCCTTGTGGGCCTTCGCCGCCGTGATGATCTTGGTGACCAGGTCGTCACCCGAGGCCTGCTTCTTCACCGTGACGGTGATGCCGGCCTCCTTGCCGGGGCCCTTGTTCCAGATGTCGGCGACCTTGTCCAGGCCGGGGGCCCACGCCCAGTACGTCAGCGATGCGGGCCCGGAAGCGGCCGGTTCGTCGCCGCCGTCGTCCGAGCCGCACCCCGAGAGCAGGGCGGTGGCGGCGAGAGCTGCGGCGGTGGACACCGCGACGGTGCGGTATTTCATGGTTTCTCCCCTGGCGAGACGAACAGACGCGTCGGCGGACTGGCCGGAACTGCGCTGTGAGCGTTCACAGTAGAGAAACGAAACCGACACTTGTCAATGGTTGTTGCTGTGCGGTTATGTTGGCCCTGCGCCGCCGAGAGTGTGTGTGCACGTTCCCAGAAGTTGACCCGAAGAGCCAGGAGCTGTCCATGCCGCACTCAGAATCCGCGCCCTACCCGGTCGGCCTGCACAAGCTGGCCTTCGGCGGCGACTACAACCCCGAGCAGTGGCCCGAAGAGGTCTGGCACGAGGACGTACGCCTGATGCGGGAAGCGGGCGTGACCATGGTCAGCGTCGGGATCTTCTCCTGGGCGCTGCTGGAACCCGAGCCGGGCACCTACGACTTCGGCTGGCTCGACCGTCTCCTGGACCTGCTGCACGTCAACGGCATCCGCGCCGACCTCGGCACCCCCACCGTCGCCCCGCCGGCCTGGTTCTACCGCGCCCACCCCGAGGCCCTGCCCGTCAGCCGGGACGGGGTCCGGTACGCCTTCGGATCACGCGGCGCCATCTGTCACAGCTCCGCCCCCTACCGCGCGGCGGCGGCGAACATCACCGAACAGCTCGCCCGCCGCTACGGGAGCCACCCCGCGCTCGCCATGTGGCACGTCCACAACGAGTACGGCGTCCCGGTCAGCGCCTGCTACTGCGACAGCTGCGGCGCGCACTTCCGCCGCTGGCTCACCGCCCGGCACGGCTCGGCCGACGCGGTCAACGAGGCCTGGGGCACCGCCTTCTGGGGCCAGCGCTACCGGAGCCTCGACGACATCGACCCGCCCCGCACCACCCCGACCGTCGGCAACCCGGCCCAGCAGCTGGACTACGCCCGCTTCGCCGACGCCACCATGCGGGAGAACTTCACCGCCGAACGCGACATCCTGCACCGGCTCGCCCCCGGCATCCCGGTCACCACCAACTTCATGACCGCGCTCAGCCAGTGCGAATCCGTCGACTACTGGGCCTGGGGCCGCGAGGTCGACATCGTCTCCAACGACCACTACCTGATCACCGACGGCCGCCGCACCCACGTCAACCTCGCCATGGCCGCCGACCTCACCCGCTCCGTCGCCGGCGGCGCTCCCTGGCTGCTGCTGGAGCACTCCACCAGCGGCGTCAACTGGCAGCCCCGCAACCCCGCCAAGCGCCCCGGCGAGATGGCCCGCAACAGCCTCGCCCACGTCGCCAGGGGCTCCGAGGGCGCGATGTTCTTCCAGTGGCGGCAGTCCCGGCGCGGCGCCGAGAAGTTCCACTCCGCGATGGTCCCGCACGCCGGCACCGACTCGCGGATCTGGCGCGAGGTGAGCGCGCTCGGCGCCGGACTCGGCCTGCTGGAGGGCATCCGGGGCACCCGGACCGTCGCCGACGTGGCGATGATCTGGGACTGGCAGTCCTGGTGGGCCCAGGGCCTGGAATGGCGCCCCAGCGAGGAGCACGACGCCCGCGAGCGCGCCGACACCTTCTACGCCTCGCTCTTCGACCGCCACCTCACCGTCGACTTCGCCCACCCGGACGCCGACCTCAGCGGCTACCCGCTGGTCGTCGTCCCGGCCCTCTACCTCGCCACGGAGGAGACCGGCCGCAACCTGCGCCGTTACGTCGAGCAGGGCGGCACCCTCGTCGTCTCGTACTTCTCCGGCATCGTGGACACCGACGACGCCGTGCACCCCGGGGCCTACCCGGGCCCGCTCAGGGACGTACTCGGCCTGACCGTCGAGGAGTTCGCGCCTCTCGGCGAAGGCGCAACCGTCCGTCTGATCACCCCCGAGGGCGCCCCCGAGGGCCCGGAACTGACCGGCGACCTCTGGTCGGACGTGGTGATCCCGCGCGGCGCCGAGACGCTCTGGTCGTACGCCGACGGCATCCCGGCGGGCCGCCCCGCCGTCACCCGCAACCAGCTCGGCGAGGGCACCGCCTGGTACATCTCCACCCGGCTCTCCGGCCCGGAGCTGGACGCCGTCCTGGACCGGGCCGCCGCCGACGCCCGCATCGAGCCCCGCACGAGCCTGCCGTACGACGTCGAGGTCGTACGCCGCACCGGCGACAACGGCAGCTACCTCTTCGTGATCAACCACACCGACGCCGAGGTGGTGGTGCCGCTCGACACCCCCGGCACCGAACTCCTCACCGGCGAGCCCGCCGCGGACAAGCTCGCCGTTCCGGCGGGCGCGGTCCGTGTCGTACGGCTCGACGGCTGAGGCGCACACCCACAGGGAATCCCGCACAACTGTCGAAGGGACATCGACGATGTACGGAACGACGCACACCCGCGCGAAAGCGGCCGGGGCGGTGGCCGCACTCTCCGGCCTCGTGTTCGCCGCACTCCCCGCCCAGGCCGCCCACGCGGCCACCGCCCCCGTCAACACCGGCTTCGAGTCCGGGGCCACCGGCTGGTCGACCTACTCGGCCGGAGGCCAGAACGCCGCCTCCTTCACCGAGGCGGGCGGCCACGGCGGCAGCACCCGGCTCAGCCACTGGTCGGCCTCGGCGTACAAGGTCGAGACCTACCAGTACCTGAGCGGCCTGACCGACGGCACGTACACCCTCAGCGCCTGGGTGCGCTCCGGCGGCGGCCAGAACTCCGCCTACATCGCCCTGCGCAACTGCGGCTCGGCCGAGCAGCGGACCGACCTGCCCCCGACCGCGAACGGCGAGTGGATCCGGCTCGTCACCTCCGTCAAGGTGACCGGCGGGGCCTGCACGATCAGCCTCAACTCCGACGCGCACGCGGGGGAGTGGGCGAACTTCGACGACATCACCTTCACCCCCGGGAGCACCGGGCTGAGCGTCAGGGGCGGTGACCTCTCCACGCTGCCGAAGAACGAGGCCCACGGCGCCACGTACCGCAACGCCGGCGGCACGGCCGGGGACGCCATGAGCATCCTCAAGAGCTCCGGGATGAACTACGTACGCCTCAAGGTGTGGGTGAACCCGGCCGACGGCTACAACGACAAGGCCCGGGTCCTGGCCATGGCCAAGCGCGCCAAGGCCCTCGGCATGAAGACCCTGATCGACTTCCACTACTCCGACGCCTGGGCCGACCCCGGCAAGCAGAACAAGCCCGCCGCCTGGGCGGGCCACAGCTACGCCCAGCTCCGCACGGACGTCTACAACCACACCTACGACGTGCTGAACGCCCTCAAGGCCCAGGGCACCACGGCCGACATGGTGCAGATCGGCAACGAGATCAACGGCGGGATGCTCTGGCCCGAGGGCTCCACCGGCAACTGGTCACAGCTGGCGGGCCTGATCACCTCGGGGGCGAACGCGGCCAAGGCGGTCTCCTCCGGCACGAAGGTGGCGCTGCACCTCGCCGAGGGCGGTGACAACGCGGGCACCCGCTGGTGGTTCGACAACGCCGTGGCACAGAAGGTGCCCTTCGACGTCATCGCACTCTCCTACTACGGCTACTGGCACGGTTCGCTGTCCGAGCTCCAGACCAACCTCGACGACGCCGCCTCCCGCTACGGGAAGCCGGTGCTGGTCGCCGAGACGGCCTACGCCCACACGCTGGCCGACGACGACGGCCTGGAGAACAACGTGGCCACCGCGAGCCAGCTGGTCAGCGGATACCCGGCGTCCCCGGCCGGTCAGGCGGCGAACCTCCGGGACGTCATGAACGTCGTCGAGGCCGTCCCGAACGGCCGGGGGCTCGGCGCCGTGTACTGGGAGCCGGCCTGGACCGCCGTCACCGGCAGCGGCTGGGACCCGGCCGACCCGGCGTCGGGCAACGCGTGGGAGAACCAGGCGGTGTTCGACTACGACGGCAAGCTGCTGCCTGCTGCCACCTGGTTCTCGCACCGGTAGCCGGCTCCGCCGGTCCGGGACGCCCGCGGCGGACCGGACCGGCGGCACCCGTCCGCAGCGGGGGAGGGATTCAGGCGGTGGCCCGGCCCTCGATGTTGGCCACCATCGCCCGCAGCACCTTCAGCGCGGCCACGTACTCCGCGTCGCTGATCCCTCGGTGGACCTCGGCGCGGAGGCCGGTCATCAGCTCACGCAGCCGCAGCCGGGCGGCCTCCCCCTCGGCACTGAGGACGAGGCGCTGCCCCTCCTCGCCGAGCCAGCCCCGGTGGAGCAGCTGATCGACGACCCGGGAGATGTCCTGCGGTCCGTCGGCGAGGGGGGTGAGCTGGGCGACGACCTCCTCGCGGGTGGGCGCTGCGGGCCCGCCGTGCACCCGGTTGAGCACCCAGTACTGCGGCTGGGTCACGTCGATCCTGGCCATGGCGTCCCGCAGATGGCGGGTCACGGCCGCGTGGGCCAGCCCGCTCCAGTACCCGACGGGCTGGGTGGCCAGTGCGTCGTCCGTGGCCGCCGGGTCAGCGGGCGCCTGATCGGTGAGGGTGGTGCCGGTCAGCTGTTCCATGTCGTCGACGCTACCGGCGGACCCCGGCCGGGCTCCCCGGACCGCCGCAACCGGCCGTGACGTGGCCGGTATACGCCGACCCGTGGCAGCTCACGGGATCGTCCACGGCTCACCGGTCCAGCGGCGCACCGTGCCACTTCCACGAGGTGACACGGTGGCGCCCCGGCAGATCGGCGCGGCCGGTGGACCAGAGCAGCACGGTCCACCGGTCCTCGTCGTCCGGGGCGTCTGGGAAGAGCCGGGCCAGTACCCGGTCGCAGAGGTCCTGGGGCGGAGCCCAGGAAAGCGACAGCCCGGCGGCGACGTCATAGGTGTGCACGAGGGTCTCCACGATGCCCATCGCGGCGAAGCCCTCGGGGTCGGACAGCCCGAACACATGGTGGGAGCGCACGTCCGACGGGGTCGTCCGCACCATCGCGGTCAGCAGGGCCCCGCTCGCCTCCAGCGTCTGGAGCAGCCCGGGAACGCCCGCATCCGGGTTCGCGAAGATCGAGTTCCCGGGCCCGCCCTCGCGTTCGGACCCGTAGCGGTAGGGCACCTCACGGTCCTGCGGCGGCCTGCGCGGGCCGAGCTGGACGGCGTAGGCGAAGAGGTCGTCGCTCAGGTGCTCGACGGTCTCCCAGCAGTCCCACGTCAGACCACCGGCAGGCACCCGCCAGTCCTGGGCGGGGGACCCGGCGAGGGTGTCGGCCGCGAGCCGGACCGCCAGCGACACGTCGTCGGCCGTCACGGGCAGCCGTGTACCGGTCAGTGCGGCGCGTTCCCCCGCACTGCACTCCACGCAGAACTCGTTGCCCTCCGGGTCGGCGAGCGTCACCCAGCCCCGGCCGTTCGGCTTGCGGTGGTCGCCCACCGGAGTCGCCCCCAGGGCGAGCAGCCGCTCGACCTCCTCGTCCCGGGTGCGGCCCTCGGGGCGCAGGTCGAGATGGATCCGGTTCTTGATGCTCTTGGACTCGGGCACCGTGACGAAGAGCAGCGCGCCCCGGGGCGAGTCGACGAGGGCTTCGGGATCACCGGGCTCGTCGTCGTCGGACATCGGCGAGCCGAGCACCTCGGACCAGAAGCCGGCGAGCTTGTAGGCGTCGGCACAGTCGATGGTGATGTGCTGTACGAGTGAGGTCATGGGCGCCACTGTCGCCGCTGACCCGGGCCCGGGTCCAGCGAGTTGGACAGCTCGGCCGCGGCGGGTATCCCTGACGGGTCGGGGGTGAACTGCCCTTCAGGCCTTGCCGAACGCTCCCGCCCTGACGCCGTCCACGAAGGAGGCGAAGGAGGCGACGGGCAGGTTCAGGACGGCGCCGCCCGGGTTCTTGGAGTCGCGGACGGGAACCACGCCGTGAGGGCGGGCGAGGTCGGGGGCCACCTCGATGCAGTTGCCGCCGTTCGAGCTGTAGGAGGACCTGTGCCAGCGAGGCTCGTCAGTCACGGAACCGTCCCTTTCATCACCTGGATCATGGCCACGGAAGCCGCCTGCGACAACGCTTCGGCCTGTAGGTGATGGTAGGCGGTCAGCATGGACAGGACATGCGTGGTCTCGCGGTCCAGGTGTCCCTGGGCCTGGGACTCGGCGTAGCCGACCATGCTGCGGTCAGCCATGGTGAGCAGGTTGACCGGCAGGTTGAACGCTCGCCTCGCACCCACGTCGAAAGGCGACACCTGGAGCACCGTGTTGGGCAGGGCCGCGAAGTCGACCAGTCGCTGAAGCTGTGCGGCCATGACTTCGGCGCCGCCGACCTGGTGCCGAAGGCAACTCTCGTCCATCACCACGAGCATCATCGGCGGCTTGCTTCGCGTGGTTGCGGACTGACGCTCAGCGAGGAACGAGACGCGTTCCTCGGCCTGTTCGGGAGTGATTGCGCCGCGCTGGACCTCGCCCTGTGCCAGCGCGCGTGCGTACTGGGGTGTTTGCAGAAGCCCCGGGACGAGGCCGATCTCGAACAGGCGGATCTCTACCGCGCGTTCTTCGAACCCCACGTACTCAGGGAACCCTTCGAGCAGCGAGCCGTTCCGGATCTCGGCCCACTCGCGTTCGAAGCTGTCCTTGGTGTCTCCGACTCCGAAGGCGAGGTCGGTACTCCGCGAGAAACGCAGAGTCGGAAGCTTGCGGCCGGTTTCCACGGCAGAGACGTGCGTACTCGAATACTCCATGCGTGCCGCGAGGTCTTCCTGCTTCCACCCGCGAGCCTCGCGTGACCTGCGTAACCGCGCGCCGTAGGCGGCTTGTGGGCTGCTACCGGGGTTCAGCTCCTTGCGGTTCAAAAGGGCTTCCACCAACTTTCCGCTCACGACTGACACGTTGAAGAGAGCCTGACTCTAGGCCACGCTGAGCCGCCTTGGTAGTGGAACGGCTACGGAGTGGAGTCGCAATGGCTGGGGCATACAGCCCTTTTGGCGGACAGAATCCCCCACACCCGCCGCCCCCCGGCACCCTCGTCGTGGACACCGTCCGTGATGACCGGGTGGGAGAGTTCCGAGGAGTCGCGGGACCCTACTGGTCACTGCGCCCGGTCCGGGGCGGGGCCGAATGGGAGGTCGATCCGGCGTTCGTACGTCTCGCGACGACGATGGAGCGGCTTCGCGCGGAGAACGCGCGGTGCAACGCCCGGAGCGAAGGACGTTACCTGTGAGCCGCCCGGCCGACGGGTCGTCGTCGGGTGAACCGTACGCGGAAGGGGCGGGACGCCCTGTGCGTCCCGCCCCTTTTGACCGTCGTACGCCCTTACTTCACCGGGGTGAAGTCGCGGGCGCCGATGAAGTCGGGCCTGCGGACGGGGGCCGCGAAGGGTTCCTGGGCGGTGTTGTCGACGCTGTTGAAGACGATGAAGACGTTGCTGCGGGCGTAGGGGGTGATGTTGTCCCCGGAGCCGTGCATGGCGTTGCAGTCGAACCAGGTGGCCGAGCCTGCCTTGCCGGTGAAGAGTTTGATGCCGTGGCGGTCGGCCATGGCGGTGAGGACCTCGTCGGAGGGGATGCCGGCGTCCTGCATCTGGAGGGACTTCTTGTAGTTGTCCTTGGGTGTCTCGCCGGCGCAGCCGACGAAGGACTTGTGGGAGCCGGGCATGATCATGAGCCCGCCGTTGGTGTCGAGGTTCTCGGTCAGGGCGATCGAGACGGACACGGCCCGCATGTTGGGCAGGCCGTCCTCGGCGTGCCAGGTCTCGAAGTCGGAGTGCCAGTAGAAGCCGGAGGCTCCGAAGCCGGGCTTGACGTTGATCCGGGACTGGTGGACGTAGACGTCCGAGCCCAGGATCTGGCGGGCGCGGCCCACCACGCGTTCGTCGCGGACCAGTCGGGCGAAGACCTCGCTGAGTTTGTGGACCTCGAAGACGGAACGCACGCTCTGCGTCTTGGGTTCGATGATGGAGCGTTCGTCGGCGCGGACCAGCGGGTCGGCGACCAGCCGGTCCAGCTCGGCGCGGTAGCCGGCCACCTCGTCGGGGGTGACGAGCTGGTCGATGGCGAGGAAGCCGTCGTGCTCGAAGGACTGCAGGTCCTTCGCGGCGATCGGTCCCGGCGCGCCCGGCGCGGACCAGATGACCGGGCCCTGGCGGGGAGTGGTCATCTCGGCGGCGCCGCGCGAGGGGTACAGGTCGGCGCGTACATCGGTGGTCATGGTTCAGCCCTCCTCTGTCAGCAGCGGGTATACACCGTTCTCGTCGTGGTCCTCCCGTCCGGTGACGGGGGGATTGAAGACGCACACGCAGCGGAAGTCGGTCTTGGGGCGCAGTGTGTGGTGCTCGTGCCCGTTCAGCAGGTACATCGTCCCGGGGGAGATCCAGTGCTTCTCGCCGGTCTCGTCGTTGGTGAGCTCGGCCTCGCCCTCGGTGCACAGGACGGCCTCGATGTGGTTGGCGTACCACATCGACGTCTCCGTGCCCGCGTACAGCACGGTCTCGTGGAGCGAGAAGCCCACCTTCTCCTTGGCGAGCACGATGCGCTTGCTCTCCCAGGTACCTGAAGCGGACCTGACGTGCCGGTCGGTGTTCTCGATGTCACTGAAAGATCGGACGATCACGGTGCGATGGTGCCTTTCTCTTCTGTCCTGCTCATTGGTGCCCGGGCGGGGGAGTACCCCGCTCAGGCGGTCTCACGGACGGACCGGGCCAGCGTGCGCAGGCCCTCGTCCAGCTCTTCGGGGGTGACGGTCAGCGGCGGGAGCAGCTTCACGACCTCGGACTGCGGGCCGGAGGTCTCCAGCAGCAGGCCCAGTTCGAAGGCGCGCTTGCAGACGGCGGACGCGCGCTCGGGGTCGGTGAACTCCAGGCCCCAGACCAGGCCGCGGCCGCGGAACTGCGCGGTCTCCTCCTCGCCGCAGATAGCCAGCAGTGTCTGCTCGACCTGTTCGCCGCGGGCCAGGGTCTGCTTCTCCATCTGACCGTCGGCCCAGTACGCGTCGAGCGTGGCGGCGGCGGTGACGAAGGCCGGGTTGTTGCCCCGGAAGGTCCCGTTGTGCTCGCCCGGCTCCCAGACGTCCAGCTCGCCCTTGAACAGGCACAGCGACATCGGCAGACCGTAACCGCTGATCGACTTCGACAGCGTCACGATGTCCGGGACGATCCCGGCCTCCTCGAAGGAGAAGAAACCGCCGGTCCGCCCACAGCCCATCTGGATGTCGTCCACGATCAGGAGCATGTCCTGGCGGTGGCACAGATCCTGCAGCGCGCGCAGCCACTCGGCGCGGGCCACGTTGATGCCGCCCTCGCCCTGCACCGTCTCCACGATCACCGCGGCCGGCTTGTTCAGCCCCGACCCCTGGTCCTCCAGCAGCCGCTCGAACCACAGGAAGTCCGGGACCTGACCGTCGAAGTAGTTGTCGAACGGCATCGGCGTGCCATGGACCAGCGGGATACCGGCACCGGCCCGCTTGAACGCGTTGCCCGTCACCGCCAGCGAACCCAGCGACATGCCGTGGAAGGCGTTCGTGAACGAGACCACCGACTCACGGCCCTTGACCTTACGGGCCAGCTTCAGCGCCGACTCCACGGCGTTCGTGCCCGTCGGACCCGGGAACATCACCTTGTACGGCAGATCACGCGGACGCAGGATCACGTTCTCGAACGTCTCCAGGAACGCCCGCTTCGCCGTCGTGGCCATGTCCAGACCGTGCGTGATGCCGTCACGCTCGATGTAGTCGATCAACGCGCGTTTCAGCACCGGGTTGTTGTGGCCGTAGTTCAGCGAACCGGCACCGGCGAAGAAGTCCAGGTACGAGTGGCCGTCCTCGTCCGTGAGCCGGGCACCCTGCGCACGGTCGAAGACCGCGGGCCAGCTGCGGCAGTAGCTGCGTACTTCCGACTCAAGGCTCTCGAAGACACTCAGGGCGGGCGGGGTGATGGTCACAGCTGATCTCCTGCTCGAGGGGGGTTGTGACGGGCGGCGGGTCAGGCATGCCCGGGAAAGCCGCGCCCGGGCGGGGCGCGGAGGGGCGCTGGGAGGTCCTAGAAGGGACCGATGCGGTACAGAACCTCCGGCAGGTGCGTCCCCTCGGGAAACAGAGCCCCGTCGAAGAGCACCTCGTGCTCCAGCGGCACGTCGTGCCGCTGTGCGAAGGACGTGAACAGCCGGTCGGAGGCGGTGTTGTCCGGAGTGATGGTCGTCTCGACCGACGTCAGACCCTGGTCGGAGGCGACCCGGGTGGTCAGCGCGTCCAGCAGCGTGGCCGCCAGTCCCTTCCCACGGTGGGCCTGGTCGACGGCCACCTGCCAGACGACGAGCGTCCCGGGGCGGTCGGGGCGGATGTATCCGGTCACGAAGGCGATGGGGTCGCCGTTCTCGTCACGGGCGACCACGGAGGTCGCCGCGAAGTCACGGCACCACAGCAGGTAGCTGTACGAGGAGTTGAGGTCGAGTACCTCGGAGTCGCGGGCGATGCGCCAGAGCGCGGCTCCGTCCTCCACTCGCGGGGTGTCGATTCTGAGGAATTCGCTTCGGGCACGTGCAACATCTGCTGGTGCGGCGGTCATGCGAATTGAATTTACCCAGCAAAAATCAAAATTGCATCGCCGCAAGGGGTTGGGTGAGAAGGCCTGCTGTGTTATCACGCGGGCGCGGACTCGCCTCGACGGGGCGGGGAATCGTGTGTGTTTGTCCGCAATTAATCGGTCATAACGGTCTCGATGTGGGTTCGGTCACATCGTTGTAACTCTCATGACACCCGTTCGGATTACGTGGATCCGACCGGCGGGAACTGTGGCGTTTAGGTCTGGAGAACGGGGGAAGAAGAATGCGGGGAGCTGCTTACGGTAAAGCGGCTCCCCTTTATGCTTCGATTGAATTCGTGACCGTGTGTGCTGAATTGAATTCAGCTGTTCGGCCAGGTTTCCTCGACAGCTGCGCGGGCAGCATCGGAATCGGGCGCCCGGCCCGCGTCCGCAAGTGCGGCGCCCAGGGCGGCCAGCGAGGACAGCACCGCCTCCCGCGTCGCGTCCACGCCGTAGTGGTTGACCCGGATCATCTCCTTCGAGAGCGGCCCGCCTCCCGCGATCAGCGGCAGCGACGGGTCGGCAGCCAAGGCGTGCGCCACCAGTTCCGAGGCGTCGACACCCGCCGGGGTGCGCAGTGTCGTCGCGACGGGCGCCGCGTCACGGGCCTCGTGGACGTACGGCTCCAGCCCGCCGCCGAGTGCCGTGGCGCCGGCCCGGGTCGCCGCGGCGGCCGAGGCGTGCCGTGCCATGACCGTGTCCGGACCGTCCGCCCCGATCCGCTCCAGACACGCGTCGAGCGCCAGCATCTCCAGCTGCGCGGGAGCGTGCGGCAGCGCCCTGCGGCCCCCGTCGATCCAGCGGGCCTTCCAGTCCAGCAGGGAGAGGTAGGACCGGCGCGGGGCCTGCGGGTTCGCCGCCATCCGCTCCCAGGCCCGCGGGCTCACCGACACCATGGACACCCCGGCCGGGCCGCCCATGGCCTTCTGCGCGCCGATGACGCACAGGTCCACCCCCCAGGCGTCCGGCAGCAGCGGCTCCGCGCCGACCGACGCGACGGCGTCCACCATGAACAGCGCCCCGTGCGCCCGGACCGCCTCGCCGATCTCCGCGACCGGATTGGTGTTGCCGGTCGCCGCCTCGGCGTGCACCAGCGACACGAAGTCGATCTCCGGATGCTCCGCCAGTGCCCGCTCCACCTGCTCGGCGGTGACCGCGGAGTGGAAGGGGACCGAGAGGTCGACGACCTCGGCGCCGCAGTCGCGCAGCCAGTCGCCGAAGGTCTGGCCGTACGGACCGGTCACGATGTTCAGCGCGGTCGAACCGGGCCGGGCGCCGCCCCGGATGCAGCCTTCGAGGGGCAGCAGCGCCTCGCCCTGCATGATGACGACGTCCTGCTCGGTGTCGAGGAGGCCGGCCACCCGCCGCTCGATCGCTGCGAAACGCGCGGCGGTGAGCGGGGCGAGGTCGAGGAATGGGTGCGTCACGGTGGTGCTCTCTTCGGGTCGGCCGGTGCGCGGTCAGCGCCTGCGTCCGAGGGTACCCAGCACCTCCCGGACCCCCGGGTGGGCCGCCTCGTACAGTGCTGTCCATGAGCGATCAGGAGGCGGCGCCGGTGCTGCGGATCAAGGGGCGGGTGCTCGTCGGCCCCGACGAGGTCAGGGACGGACTCTGGGCCGTGGACGGCCGGATCACCTACGAGAGGCCCCCGGGCGCGGACGGCGCCGAGACCCTCACCGGCTGGGCGCTGCCCGGTCTCGTCGACGCCCACTGTCATGTGGGCCTCGACCACCAGGGCCCCGTGGACGCCGCGACCAGCGAGAAGCAGGCCCTGACCGACCGGGAGGCCGGCACGCTGCTCATCCGGGACGCCGGATCGCCCTCCGACACCCGGTGGGTGGACGAGCGCGAGGATCTGCCGAAGATCATCAGGGCGGGACGGCACATCGCCAGGACCCGTCGCTACATCCGCAACTTCGCCCATGAGATCGAGCCCGGCGACCTCGTCGCCTACGTCGCGCGGGAGGCGCGGCGCGGCGACGGCTGGGTGAAGCTGGTCGGCGACTGGATCGACCGAGACGCCGGGGACCTCACCGCCTGCTGGCCGCGCGGTGAGGTCGAGGCCGCGATCGCCGAGGCGCACCGGCTCGGGGCAAGGGTCACCGCCCACTGCTTCGCCGAGGACTCGCTGCGCGACCTGGTCGAGGCCGGGATCGACTGCGTCGAACACGCGACGGGGCTGACCGAGGACACCATCCCGCTCTTCGCGGAGCGTGGGGTGGCGATCGTCCCCACCCTCGTCAACATCGCCACCTTCCCCGCCCTCGCGGCGGGCGGCGAGGCCAAGTTCCCCCGCTGGTCCGCGCACATGCGACGGCTTCACGAGCGCCGGTACGACACCGTGCGCGCGGCGTACGACGCCGGGATCCCGGTCTTCACCGGCACGGACGCGGGCGGATCGCTGGCGCACGGCCTGATCGCCGACGAGGTCGCCGAACTGGTGAAGGCGGGCATTCCCGCCCTGGACGCGCTCTCCGCCACGGCCTGGGGCGCGCGCCGGTGGCTCGGCAGGCCCGCGCTGGAGGAAGGCGCCCCGGCGGACCTCGTGGTGTACGACGAGGACCCGAGGGCCGACGTGGGGGTGCTCGCCGCGCCGCGGGCGGTGGTGCTCAACGGGCGGGTGATGGGCTGATCGCCGGTTGACACCGGAAGAGGCGTCGTGTTGACCGGCGGTGACTCCGGGGCGCGGCTCTCGTTGAAGCACCTTTGCGCGCCGTCCGGGGCGGCAGGTGGACGCACTCCGCGAGCGGCGAAACGGGTGACTCCGAGGAACTCCTGTGCCGGTAGATTCGAATGCGTACGCGAAAACCCCTCTTTGGAGTGAACTGGCAGAAGGTATCCGCCAGTTCACTCTCTGTGCGTAAGGATTCACGGAGTCGAGGCCACCGGTGCCCGCGATGTCCCCCATTGGACGGCGCCGGAGGCTCCATGTCTCTTGTGGGGGTTCCACCATCTTGAACAGCAACACCTTCCGTCCGGCCGTCCTGGCGATCGCCGCCGCTCCCGTCGCCCTGCTCCTCGCCGTCCCCGCGCAGGCAGCCACCGCGACGACGCCGGCCACTCCGTCCGGTGACCACGGAAAGGCGAGCGCGGTCGTGCTCCGCGCCGGACTCGACGTCTCGCTCCTGAACAAGTCGGTCCAGGTGCCGCTCACGGCCACGCTCAACGAGGTGCACGCGCCGGGCGGCGCGGAGAAGACGGCGCTCAGCGTGAAGCTCGACGGAGTCGAGAAGGGCCGCCCCGTCCACGTGCTGAAGGCCGATGTCGCCACGGCGGAGGCCACCGTCGACAAGCGCAGGGCGCAGGGGTACACGAATCTCGCCGCGGCGCGGGTGCACGTGCCGGGGCTGCCGCTGCTCTCGCTGATCGAGGTCCGGGAGGTGACCTCGAAGGCGCTGTGCGAGGTGGGCCGCAAGCCGGTCGCGGAGTCGAACGTGCTGGGACACGTGACGGTTCTCGGCAAGCGGATCCGGCTCACCTCGGGCGGCACGACGGAGGTGAGCGTGCCGGGCGTCGGTGACGTGACGCTCGACCTCTCGAAGACGGAGACGACGACACGGACGGCGGCCGCCACGGCACTGCGGCTGCGGGTCTCGGTGAACCCGCTGGATCTGAACGTCGCCGAGGTGGAGGGCGAGATCGCGCTGGCCGAGGCGACGTGCGAGACGCCCGGGGGAGGCGGTTCGCACACCGGCGGTTCCGGCAACGGTGGTGGGGACGACGGAGGTTCGGGCAACGGGGGCTCGGACAACGGTGGCTCGGGTGACGGCGGTTCGGACAACGGGGGCTCCGACAACGGCGGCACCTCGGGCGGCGGCGGATCGACGGGCGGCGCCAACGGCTCCGGCGGCGGTTCCGGTGACGGAGGCTCCCAGGAAACCGGCGGCACCGGCGGCAAGGAGGAGCCCGTCGGCGTGAAGCCCCAGACGGGCTCCGACCCCGTCCAGGCCTCCGGATCGGGCGACCTCGCCGAGACCGGGTCCAGCTCCTCGACCCCGTACATCGCGGGCGCGGCGGCGGCCCTGCTGGCGGTCGGAGCCGGTGCCACGGTGGTCGCCCGCAGGCGCGCCAAGGGCTGATCCTCCTCGGAGAGCGGTGCCCGCGCGGCGGAGCACCGCTCTCCGAGCCCCGGGGAGCCGTCAGCCGACGGCTCTCCGCGGCAGCCCCTGCAGGGCCAGGTCCAGTGCCTGCAGGAACCGGTTGGTCGTCACACGGTCGCGTACGGCGATCCGCAGCCACTCGCTGCCCAGCCCGGGAAAGGTGTCCCCGCGCCGCGCCGCGAAACCGCGTGAGCGCAGCAGCTCCCGCACCTCGTCCGCGCGCTCCAGCCGCAGCAGCACGAAGGGCCCGGCGGCCGGCTCCACCACCCGCACCTCGCTGAACTCCGCGAGCCCGGCCAGCAGGTGCGCACGGTCCACCGCGATCCGGTCCGCGGCGTCCGCCGCCTCGACCAGCGCGCGCGGCTCCATGCACGCCTCCGCCGCGGCCAGCGCGGGGGAGGAGACCGGCCACAGCGGCTGTGCCTCCTGGAGCAGGCCGACCGTCGCCGGATCGGCGAGCACATAGCCGATCCGCAGGCCGGCGAGACCCCAGGTCTTGGTCAGGCTGCGCAGGACGACGAGCCCGGGGACGTCCTGGCGCGCGCAGAGCGCCTCGCGTTCGCCAGGTACGGCGTCCATGAACGCCTCGTCGACCACCAGCGTCCGCCCGGGCCGCGCCAGTTGCTCCAGCACGCCCGCAGGATGGAGCACGGAGGTCGGGTTGGTCGGATTGCCGACCACCACCAGATCCGCGTCCTCGGGCACCGCTGCCGGATCCAGCCGGAAGCCGTCCTCCGGGCTGAGCACCACACGGCCCACCTCGTGGCCCGCTGCACGCAGAGCGGCCTCCGGCTCGGTGAACTGCGGGTGCACGACCACCGGCCGCCTGATCGGCAGGGCCCGCGCGATCAGCACGAACGCCTCGGCCGCGCCCGCCGTGAGCAGGACTCTCTCCTCGGGCAGACCGTGCCGTCCGGCGACCGCCGTCCGCGCCGACCGTCCGTCCGGATAGGCCGCCAGTGATCCGAGCGAGGCCACGATCCGCCGGCGCAGCCACTCCGGGGGCGTGCCGGTCCGTACGTTGACTGCGAGGTCGGTCAGATCCAGGCCGCGTACTTCCGCGTCGCCGTGGTGCCGCAGATCGGGCCCGGCGTTCTCGATGTGCTTCGTGGGGGGCAGCATGGCAGCCATGGTGAACGGCTCGGCGCCATTCGTCGATGCCCGGGTGACGTCCACCGGTCTCCGACGCGCCACCGCACAGGTCGCCGACGCCGACTTCCGCTTGGGAACCAGCAGTTCACAGCCGTCCACGAGCGCCGCCGCCTCCGCCACCGACCCGGTGGCCACAGCGGTGAGGGAGACCGTCGAAGGATGGGGCACAGGGACCTTCGCCAGAGCCTCCGCCGTGTACGACCGGACGGGCACGCCCAGGCGCGCCGCGGCACCGGTGATCCCCGGCTCGTCGGCCCGGGTGTCGAGCGTCGCCAGCTCGACCACGTCACCGGCGGCAGCCCCGGCCTCCTCCAGCGTCCTGCGGATGAGGCCGAGCACCTCCTCGGCCGGGACGCCGGGACGGGCGCCGACACCGACGACGAGCTCGGCTCGGGTCATGGGGAGCGGTCCTTCCGGGGACGGGAACGGGGACAGGGACGGGGAAGCGGCTCACGGACGAGGGACGTACGGGGAACGCGGAGAGGGACCGGTAAGGGCGTCCTGAGGTGCGGGGAGCGGGGTCGATCCGCTAGCAAGGGCCCATGGCGGTATTCGTCGCGCTCGGCGCGTTCCTGATGACCCTGGCGGGCGGCTGGGTCGCCCAGCGCGTCAGCGACCGCCGTCACCTCGTGCTCGGCTTCGCCGGCGGGCTGATGCTGGGCGTCGTCGGTCTGGACCTGCTGCCCGAGGCGGTGGAGGCGGCGGGAGGTCTGGTCTTCGGCGTGCCCGCCGCCCTGCTGCTGTTCGTGGGCGGCTTCCTGACGGCACATCTCGTCGAACGTTCGCTGGCCGTACGCCAGGCGGCACACGGGGCGGGCGAGGAACGGGTGCCGCAGGTCGGGCTGACGGCGGCGGCCGCCATGGTGGGCCACAGTCTGATGGACGGCGTTGCACTCGGCGCCGCGTTCCAGGTCGGCGGAGGCATGGGAGCCGCCGTCGCGCTCGCCGTCATCACCCACGACTTCGCCGACGGGTTCAACACGTACACGATCACCAGCCTCTACGGGAACGCCCGCCGCAAGGCGCTCCTCATGCTGTACGCGGACGCCTTGGCCCCGATCGTGGGAGCGGCGACCACCCTGCTGTTCACCCTTCCGGAGGAACTGCTCGGCTGCTATCTCGGCTTCTTCGGCGGGGCGCTCCTCTACCTCGCGGCAGCCGAGATCCTTCCCGAGGCGCACCACGACCACCCGGCCCGCTCCACGCTGCTGTGCACGGTCGCGGGAGTGGGCTTCATCTGGCTGGTGGTCGGCGTCGCGGAGTGACCCCGCCCCCGGCACCACCCGCGGGTACTGCGGTGACCCCGCCCCCGGCACCACCCGCGGGTACCGCGGTGGCCTCACCCCCGGCACCGCTCCACGAAACGACGGGCCACCTCGGGCGCCGCCGCCCAGTGCGTATGCAGATAACTCGCGTGCACGCCGCCCTGCACGAAGCCCTCCACGCGCCGCTCGGGCTGGTGCAGGCCCCAGGCCGGCGTCGGTCCGGCCCCGGGCTCCAGCACCGTCCGGTGGAACTCGTGGCCGCGCAGCCGGGTCCCCGCCACGGCCAGCACGCTGTCGGCGACCGCCACCGCCTGCCGGTAGCCGAGCGTCAGCCGCTCCGACATCCGGGCCGACGCGTCCAGCACCCCGCACATCGGGCGGCCGTCCAGCTCACGGGCCAGATAGAGCAGCCCGGCGCACTCCGCCGCCACCGGGGCCCCGGACAGTGCCAGATCGGTCACCGCCGTGCGCAGCGGCTCGTTCGCCGACAGCTCCGGGGCGTACATCTCGGGGAAGCCGCCCCCGATGACCAGCCCCGTCGTGCCCGTGGGCAGCTTCTCGTCGTGGAGCGGGTCGAAGACGACCACCTCCGCGCCCGCCGCCGTCAGGAGCTCGGCGTGCTCCGCGTAGGCGAAGGTGAACGCCGCGCCACCCGCCACGGCCACCACGGGCCGGACTTCGGGCCGCGGGTAAGGCTCCGGCTCCCACGCCCCGCCGGACAGATCCGGTGCGGAGCGGGCCAGCGCCATCAGGGCGTCCAGGTCACAGCCCTCGCGGACACGGTCGCCCATCGCGCGCACGGCGTCGAGGGCGTCGGTCCGCCGCTCGGCCACCGGGACCAGGCCCAGATGACGCGACGGGGTCGCCACCTGCGGAGCCCGCCGCAGCACCCCGAGGACCGGCAGCCCGGACTCGTCGAGCGCCTCCCGGAGCAGCGCTTCGTGGCGGTCGGAGGCCACCTTGTTCAGGATCACCCCGCCGATCCGGACCTCAGGGTCCCAGGAGGCGAAGCCGTGCACGAGGGCCGCGACGGAACGCGACTGCGAGGACGCGTCGACGACCAGGACGACGGGCGCCCGCAGCAGCTTGGACACCTGGGCGGTCGAGGCCAGTTCACCCTGCCCCGACGCCCCGTCGTACAGCCCCATCACCCCCTCCACGACGGCCAGGTCGCAGCCGCTCGCCCCGTGCGCGAACAGCGGGGCGACCAGATCGGGTCCGCACATGTACGCGTCGAGGTTGCGCCCCGGCCGGCCGGTGGCCAGCGCGTGGTAGCCGGGGTCGATGTAGTCGGGCCCCACCTTGTGCGGGGACACCGCGAGCCCGCGCTCCGCGAAGGCCGCCATCAGGCCCGTCGCGACCGTGGTCTTGCCGCTGCCCGAAGCGGGCGCGGCTATGACCAGACGAGGAACACTCACCACTCGATGCCTCTCTGACCCTTCTGACCGGCGTCCATCGGGTGCTTGACCTTCGACATGTCGGTCACCAGGTCGGCGGCCTCGATCAGCTTCTGCGGCGCGTTCCGCCCCGTGATCACCACGTGCTGCGTTCCCGGACGGTCGCGCATCACCTCGACGACCTCGTCGGTGTCGATCCAGCCCCAGTGCATCGGATAGGCGAACTCGTCGAGCACGTACAGCTTGTACGTCTCGGCGGCCAGGTCACGCTTGACCTGCTCCCAGCCCTCCCGGGCCTTCTCCTCGTTGTCCAGCTGATTGTCTCTCTGGACCCACGACCAGCCCTCGCCCATCTTGTGCCAGTCGACGCTGCCGCCCTCGCCGCTCGCCCCGAGCACCTTCAGCGCGTTCTCCTCGCCGACCTTCCACTTCGCCGACTTCACGAACTGGAACACCCCGATGGGCCATCCCTGGTTCCAGGCCCGCAGCGCCAGCCCGAAGGCAGCCGTCGACTTGCCCTTGCCGATCCCCGTGTGGACGAACAGCAGTGGACGGTTACGTCGCTGACGCGTCGTCAGCCCGTCGTCCGGTACCGATACAGGCTGTCCCTGTGGCATTACGCGGCCCTCCCGGCAGCAGTGATGTCCTTGACCAGCCCGGCGATCGAGTCGGCCCGCAGCTCGTCGAGCGTGACCGCGCTGCCTCCCAGATCCCGGGCGAGCTGTGCGGCGAGACCGAGGCGTACGAACCCCGACTCGCAGTCCACGACGACCGACGCGGTGCCCTCGGAGGCGTGCAGCCGCCCGGCCCGCCCCGCCAGCGCCACCGGATCCACGCCGCCGGTCGCCCGGCCGTCCGTCACCACGACGAGCAGCGGCCGCCGCGACGGGTCGCGCAGCCGCTCCACACGCAGCACGTCGTGCGCCTTGAGCAGGCCGGCGGCCAGCGGGGTGCGCCCGCCGGTCGGGAGCGACTCCAGCCGGGCGGCCGCCGCGTCCACCGAAGAGGTCGGGGGCAGGGCCACCTCGGCGTCCTTCCCCCGGAAGGTGACCAGACCGACCTTGTCCCTGCGCTGGTACGCGTCCAGCAGCAGCGACATCACCGCACCCTTCACCGCGCTCATCCGCTGCCGGGCCGCCATCGACCCGGAGGCGTCCACGACGAACAGCACGAGATTGCCCTCGCGCCCCTCCCGCGTCGCCTGCCGCAGATCGTCACGCCGTACGACGAGACCCCGCCCCGACCGCCCGCGTGCCCGCTGGTGCGGCGCCGCCGCCTGCACGGTCGCCGCCAGGTGCAGCTTCGTCAGCGCCCCCTCGGGCCGCCGCGAACCGGTGGTCCGGCCGTGCTCGGTGCGCGCCCTGGACCGCCGCCCCGCCGCGCCCTCGCCCAGGCCGGGCACGCTGAGCATCTTCGTCCGGAACGGTTCACCGGCCCGCACGGGCTGCTGCTCACCGCCGCCGCCCGGCGCGGGCGCGTCCCCGCTCCCGGCGTCCTCCCGGCCGGGCGCGTCGGCGCCTCCGCCGTCCGTACCTCCGTCGTCGGAGCCGCCCGCGTCAGGGCCGCCGCCGTCGCTCTCCGGCCCGCCGCCCTGCGGGGGGACCCCGCCGCCGGGGCCGTCGGGGTCGGGATCGTCGTCGCCCCCGCCCTGCTCGTCCGCGGCGTCCTCCAGAGCCTCGTCCAGCTTGTCCTCGTCCAGCCCGGGCGCGTCGAACGGATTGCGCCGGCGCCGGTGGGGGAGTGCCAGCAGCGCGGCCTGCCGCACGTCGTCGGAGACGACCTTCTCGCGCCCTGCCCACGCGGCCAGCGCCGTCGCGGTACGGGCCATGACGATGTCGGCACGCATCCCGTCGACCTCGAACGCCGCACAGGTCGCCGCGATCTGCCGCAACACGCCGTCGCCGAGCACCACACGGGGGAGCAGGGCGCGCGCGGCGACGATGCGCTCACGCAGCGCCGCCTCCTCGTCCGCCCACCGCGCCGCGAAGCCGGCCGGGTCGTCGTCGTAGGCGAGGCGCCGGCGCACGACCTCCACACGCAGGTCAGTGTCACGCGAGGCGGCCACCTCGACGGTCAGCCCGAAGCGGTCCAGCAGCTGCGGGCGCAACTCGCCTTCCTCGGGGTTCATGGTCCCGACAAGGAGGAAACGGGCCGCGTGACGGACCGAGACACCCTCCCGCTCGACGTACGAGGCGCCCATGGCCGCCGCGTCGAGCAGCAGGTCCACCAAGTGGTCATGGAGCAGATTGACCTCGTCGACGTACAAAATCCCGCGATGGGCGTCGGCGAGGAGCCCCGGCTCGAAGGCCTTCACGCCCTCCGAGAGGGCCCGCTCGATGTCGAGAGCGCCGACGAGCCGGTCCTCGGACGCGCCGACCGGAAGTTCCACGGTCCGCGCCGCACGCGACACGCCCGCCCCCGCCTCATGGGGACCGTCGGGACACGCCGGGTCGGGCGCCCCCGGGTCGCACGAGAAACGGCACCCCGCCACGACCGCGACCTCGGGCATGAGGGCGGCCAGCGCCCGCACCGCGGTGGACTTCGCGGTGCCCTTCTCACCCCTGACCAGGACCCCGCCCACGGCGGGACTGACGGCGTTGAGCAGCAGCCCGAGCCGCAGATCGTCCTGCCCGACGATGGCGGTGAAGGGATACGGCGTACTCACGGAGCCTCCTCTGTAACGGTCACGTCTTCACTCTCACGTCCGGCCCCGGCAAGCCCCTGCCCGCCCGGAGCGGGTCTCCCGGGCTCCTCGGGCGTTCCGGGGACGAGGCCGGGCGCGGGTGGCGCGCCCGGCGGGAGGAACGGGAGCCCCTCCGGCGCGCCGGTCTCGATCAGCCGCCACAGCGCGTCCGTGTCGGCGTGTTCCTCGATCAGGTCCCCCAGCCGGTCGAGCTGTTCCTCCCGCAGTGCCCCGAAGCTCGTGTCGGGCGCCGGCGTGAACCGGCGCCCGGCGGCCTGCGCGACCTCGGTCAGGAACGCCCGCCTGAAGGCGTCGCTCTCCAGCGAGCCGTGCCAGTGCGTCCCCCACACCGATCCCACCCGGCAGCCGTCGAGGAACGGCTCGCCGCCGCTCACCTCGGCGACACCGTGATGGATCTCGTAGCCCTCCACGGGCTCCCCCAGCGCCGTCCCGACCGGCC
This sequence comes from Streptomyces sp. Alt3, assembly GCF_030719215.1. Lineage (NCBI taxonomy): Bacteria > Bacillati > Actinomycetota > Actinomycetes > Kitasatosporales > Streptomycetaceae > Streptomyces > Streptomyces glycanivorans. The sequence goes on from NZ_CP120983.1 coordinate 6,473,406, forward strand.
GGGCCAGGACCTTCTCGCGGCCGAAGCGGACCCGCACCGGAAGCAGCCCGAGCCCCTCGACGAGACCGGCCCGCGACTCCACGTCGTCCTCGATGCGCTCACCCAGGACCTGGAACCCGCCGCAGATCCCCAGCACCGGCCGTCCCTCGGCGGCGCGCCGCAGGAGGGCGTCCGCCAGACCGCGCTCCCGCAGCCACGCCAGGGCCTTCACGGTGCCCCGGGTCCCCGGCACGATCACCAGATCCGCGTCGACGAGCTCCTCCGCGCGGTCCACGAACCGCACCACCACACCCGGCTCGGCCGCCAGCGCGTCCACGTCGGTGAAGTTCGACATCAGCGGCACCGCGCACACCGCGACCCGCAGGACGTCCTCGCCGTGCGGCGGCGCGACGACCGACTCCCGCACGGCGCCGCGCATCGACACCCGCAGCCCGTCCTCCTCGTCGATGCCCAGACCGTGGGCGTACGGCAGCACCCCGTAGGTCCGACGTCCCGTGAGCCCGAGCAGCATGTCCAGGCCGGGTTCCAGCAGCGACACGTCACCGCGGAACTTGTTGACGAGGTACCCGGCGATCAGCGACTGGTCCTGCGGGCTCAGCAGCGCCGTCGTGCCGAAGAAGGAGGCGAACACGCCTCCCCGGTCGATGTCGCCGACCACCAGAACCGGGAAGCGCGCGGCCCGCGCGACGCCCATGTTCACGATGTCCGTACGCCGCAGATTGATCTCCGCCGGACTGCCCGCCCCCTCGCAGATCACGGCGTCGTAGGTGCCCCGCAGCTGCTCCAGACAGTCCGTGACCGTCCCCAGCAGCGCCTCCTGCCGCCCTCCGTGGTAGCCGCGCGCACTCATCTCGCCGACCGGCTTCCCCATCAGGACGACCTGGCTGGAGCGGTCACCGCCGGGCTTGAGCAGCACCGGGTTCATCAGGGCCGAAGGCTCCACCCGGGCGGCCTGTGCCTGCATCGCCTGGGCCCGGCCGATCTCGGCCCCCTCCCGGGTGACGAACGAGTTCAGCGACATGTTCTGCGCCTTGAACGGCGCGACCTTCACCCCCCGGCGCACCAGCCACCGGCAGATCCCGGCCGTGACGACGCTCTTGCCCGCGTCCGAAGTGGTACCCGCGACCAGCAACCCGCCGCTCATGTGGCTCTCCGTCCCCTGGCCAGCCGCCCCGCCGCGCACACGGCGAGGGCCAGCACACTCACCCGGCGCGACAGCCGCACCGCCCGTTCGATGTCCGTGACCTGTACGTCCCGGCCGGCCCCGCCGTTGAGCACCGGCCGGTGCTCGACCCGCCCGCCGTACGCCAGGGTGCCGCCGAGCCGCACACCCAGCGCTCCCGCGAACGAGGCCTCCACCGGGCCCGCGTTGGGGCTGGGATGCCGGTGGGCGTCCGCCCGCCAGGCCCGGACGGCCTCGCGGGGGCGTCCCCCGGCGGCGACGGCGAGCGCCGCGGTCAGCCGGGCCCCCGGCCAGCCGACGACGTCGTCGAGCCGCGCCGAGGCCCAGCCGTAGCGCCGGTGGCGGGGCGACCTGTGCCCGACCATCGCGTCGAGGGTGTTGACGGCCCGGAATCCGATCAGCCCCGGCACCCCGCCGAGCGCGCCCCACACGAGGGCCCCCACCACGGCGTCGGAGGTGTTCTCGGCGACGGACTCCACCACCGCGCGGGCGATGCCCGGCCCGTCCAGCGCCTGGGGGTCCCGGCCGCAGAGGTGCGGCAGCCGCTCCCGGGCCAGCTCGACGTCCCCGGCGGCCAGGGCCCCGCCGATGGCACGCGCCTCGCGGCCCAGCGACGTGCCTCCGACGACGGACCAGGTGGCGGCGGCCGTCAGAGCGACCGCGGCGGCGGGACGGTTCCGTACGGCACGGGCGGCCAGCGCGGCGGCGCCCGTGGCACCCCCCGCGCACACGAGCGTGTGCAGGGCGCCCCAGCCGCGGTGATCGCGCCAGAGGAGGTTCTCGGCGCCGGCCGCGGCACGCCCGAAGGCGGCGACGGGGTGGCCCCGCCGGGGGTCACCGAGCAGCATGTCGCCGATCAGTCCGGCTGCGGCGCCGTACGCGAAGATGCGGTCGGCTCGCACCGCTCAGCCCGCCGTCGTGCCTCGAAGGGCCTTCTCGGAAGGTGGTGGGGTGACCGACGCAGGGCAGCCAGACATGGCGTATGTCCTCACTCAGGGTCCGCGCCCTGGTTCGACGTGACCGGCGACGAGAGTCTCCTGGCTCCCGGATCCGCAGTTCCTCCGGCCTTCCAGTCCGCGGTGGCGGACCGTGACTTCCGTGTGGAGGCTGCTCCCCGGTGACAGTGGCGGGACCGCGCCGGATTCGCACCGGCTTCCTCTCCTGTCGCCGTAAGGCCGGCCGGCGAGCCGGTCGGCCTAAATGGCTCCGGCAGTCCACCACGCTCCGCGAACGCCCGTCAACCTGCCGTTGACCTGCGAGGCTTCAGTGTGCTCAGACGCACACAGGGCCGGACACACACGTGGTGTGTCCGGCCCTGAGCGGGTGCCTACCCGGTGGGTCAGGCGACGATCAGAAAGATCCCGTAGGCGACCGCCGCCGCGCACAGCGCGAAGCAGGCGTACGCGCCGGTGCGCGCCAGGACGCCGCCACCGCCGCCCTGCGCCGTGGTCGTCTGCCTGGCGAGGCCGGTGATGCCGAGAGTGAAGAGGCCGACCAACGCGATGGTGATCACGAGGCTGACGCCGAAGACGGACGCGAGAGCTGCCCAGTCGATGTTCATGCGGATCTGTCCTTACACCGTGGCCGGCCGGTCGGCCGGGGTCTCGGACGCCGGGGCGTGGATGGTGGTCTTGAGTTCCGGGACACCCAAGCCGACGGGCGGCGGGCTGACGGCCGCGATGGCGGTCGTGACGACGCCCGCGGGCTCGTCCTCGGTCGCGTTCACATTGGTGTGGTCGACCGGCTTGCGGCGCGACAGCAGCCAGATGGCACCGGAGCCCGCGACGAGCAGGACGGCGACCACAGCGACGCCCCAGGGGCCCTGCTTGGTCAGGAACTCGGCACCCGCGCCGACGAGACCTGCGGCCGGCAGCGTCAGACCCCAGGCGACGAACATCCGGGTGGCCGTGGACCAGCGGACCACGCCCCCCTTGCGTCCGAGGCCCGCGCCCATGACGGCACCGGAGCAGGACTGGGTGGTCGAGAGGGAGAAACCGAGGTGCGAGGAGGCCAGGATGACCGTGGCCGCGCTCGTCTGGGCCGCGAAGCCCTGCGGCGGACGCAGGTCGGTGAGGCCGCTGCCCATCGTGCGGATGATGCGCCAGCCGCCGAGGTAGGTGCCGAGCGCGATGGCGATACCGGCGGAGGCGATGACCCAGACCGGCGGGTTGGAGCCGGGGGAGAGGACGCCGCCGGTGACCAGGGCCAGGGTGATGATGCCCATGGTCTTCTGCGCGTCGTTGGTGCCGTGGGCGAGCGAGACCAGTCCGGCCGAGGCGATCTGGCCGGCGCGGTACCCCTTCGCCGTCGACTTGAGCTGGGCCTCGTCGGTGATCTTCCGGTTGAGGCGGTACGTCAGCTTCGTGGCCAGCAGCGCGGCGACACCGGCCACCAGGGGCGCGGCGATCGCCGGCAGCAGGACCTTCGTGACGACGGTGCCGCCGTTGATCGAGGACCAGCCGGCCGACATCACCGCGGCGCCGATGAGGCCGCCGAAGAGTGCGTGGGAGGAACTGGAGGGCAGGCCGACCAGCCAGGTCAGCAGATTCCACAGGATCGCGCCGACGAGCGCGGCGAAGATGACCTCGGTTCTGAGGCCGTTCTCATTGATGATCCCGCCGGAGATCGTCTTGGCGACCTCCACCGACAGGAACGCGCCGACGAGGTTGAGAACGGCGGACATGGCCACCGCTGTCTTGGGCTTGAGAGCGCCGGTCGAGATGGTGGTCGCCATCGCGTTGGCGGTGTCGTGGAAACCGTTCGTGAAATCGAACACGAGAGCTGTCACGACCACAATCGCAAGCAGCAGCGTGATGTGTTCCATTTACCCAGGCAATCGTTCGACGTCATTGGCACGGGGAACGTAAGCAACCTGGATGAACGGAAGGTGAACTGGGCAGGGCGGCACGGTGACCCCAACCGCGTGGGCACGTTCCGCTTGTGTGTGCGAGGGGTGGGCCGGACCCCCGCCGCCGGTGCGGGGCCCGGCGTGGACAGTCCCCGCCCCGACCGATTTGCCCCGTTGGCGAGACATCGGTCACGCCGCCTTAGGATCCCCGCATGAGTGACGTGGGCAAGGACGCGATCCGGCAGGCGTGGGACGGTGTCGTCGCGACGGCCCGGCGGACCGCGACGGACGGCCTGGTCGTCGGTACCTCGGGGAACGTGTCGGCCCGGGTGGGCGACCTCGTCCTGGTCACCCCCAGCGGGGTGCCCTACGACAGACTCGGCCCGGAGGACGCCGTCGGTGTCGACCTCGAAGGGCGGCAGGTCCTGGGCGACATGGTCCCCACCAGCGAGCTCCCGCTCCACCTGGCCGTCCACCGCCACACCGACGCCGCGGCCGTCGTGCACACCCACGCCGTCCACGCCACGGCCGTCTCCACCCTCGTCCCCGAGGTGCCGCTCGTCCACTACGCCGCCGCGCTCCTCGGCGGCCCCGTCCGCACCGCCGCCTACGCGCGGTACGGGACGCGTGAGCTCGCCGACAACATGCTGGCCGCCCTGCGCGGCCGCACCGGGTGCCTGCTGCAGAACCACGGCACGGTCACCTACGGGAAGACCCTCGACGAGGCCTACGACCGCACCGCCCAGCTCGAATGGATGTGCAGGCTCTGGCTCACCGCGAGCTCCGTGCCCGGGCTCAGCCCGACGCTCCTCACGCCCGCCCAGCTGCGGGACGTGCAGGACGCCCTGGAGGGGTACGGACAGCCGGGCTGAGCCGGGCCCGGCACCGTACGGCCGAGGCCCACTGGCCGTCGGCGCCGCCGCCCGGGAGACTGGAGCCGTGCGCCCGGCAACAGCGGCGGCAGTGGCCGCCACCTCGGTCCTCGGCGTCGGCGCGGCAGCGGTCGCCGCCGGACGCTACGCCAGCGACGCCGCCCTCGGGGCGCCGTCGCCACGGCCCTTCCCGGCCGACCGTCGTCTCACCGTCCATGCCACCGCGGCCGGGCAGATCACCCTGACCCGCTCCTTCTCCGCCCTGCGGCCCGGCACGTACGGCCTGACCGGCCGCGACGTGCACGCGGTCGTCGGCCCGCTGATCGAACAGCCGCCCGGCGGCCCGGCGGTCTCCGCCGACACCGTCGTACGCCGGCTGGAGCGCGTCACCCTCGGAAGCCTGAAACCGGGCACCAGGGTCCGCCTCACCCCCGAGCTCCACCGCGGCGACCCGCTCGCCGCCCTCGGGCTCGCGTACAAGGAGGTCGAGGTCCCCGGCGAACTCGGCGCCCTGCCGGCCTGGTTCGTGCCCGGCGCCCGGGACACCTGGGTGATCACCGTGCACGGCCTCGGCACCACCAGGGACCACCCCCTGAACCTGACGGGGTTCCTCCACGACCAGCAGTTCCCCGTGCTCGACCTGGCCTACCGCGGTGACCCGGGCGCCCCGCGTTCCCCGGACGGGCTCGCCCACCTCGGCGAGTCCGAATGGCGCGACCTCGACGCGGCCATCCGCTACGCCCTCCGCTACGGGGCCGGGAAAGTCATCCTGCACGGCTGGTCGTCCGGCGCCTCGATGGCCCTGCACGCCGCCGTCAACTCCGCCCTCCGTGACCGCATCAGCGGCCTCGTCCTCGACTCCCCGGTCCTGGACTGGAGGACGACCCTGCGCGCGCTCGCCTCGGCCCGTGGCGTCCCCTCCGCGCTGCTGCCCCTCGCCGTCCGGGCCGCCCAGGGCCAGACGGGACTGCACGGCGCCCGGCTCCTGGACACGTCGGTGCCGACGGCCCTGCACGTGCCCACTCTGGTCGTCCACGGCCCCGACGACACCCTCGCCCCCTGGCAGGAGTCCCGGGAGCTCGCCGCCCGCCGGCCCGACCTCGTGACCCTGCACCCCGTACCGCAGGCTCCGCACGCGGCGATGTGGAACGCCGACCCCGCCGGCTACGAGGAGGCGCTCCGGCGCTTCCTCACGCCCCTGATGTGAGCTGATGAGCCGGAACCACCCGGTTGGTGACCCGGTCCTGAGCGCCTTCGAACCCCGGTGACACGGCTTCCGTTTGGGCTTTCGGCCCGTCAGGGGCAAGACTGCTCCTCGTGACGTCCCGTACCCCGCGCGACTCCAGGCTGCGACTTGTCCGCCCGCGACCCCAGGCAACCGCCCGCAAGGCCGTGACGACCCGGCGCACCAGGCCGGCCCCCGCCCACCCGAGGGCACACCGCCCCCGGCCGAACTGGCACGCCAGGCCAGGGCCGTACTGGCCGACGCCGTGCGGATCGCCCACTGGGCCGCGGACGGCACGAGCACGGGCTCCGCCCCGCTCGCCGCCCGGACCCTGGAGCGGGCCTCGGCGGCGCTCGACCTCTCCCCGGCCCAGGTGCGGGCCGGATGGGACCGGGCCAGGCTGGCCGGACTCATCGAACTGCACGGAGACACGGCACGCCCCGGCTGGCGGCTGCGCGCCTGGGACCGCGACGACTCCGCCGTGCTCCGCGGCTGGGTGGCGCTCTTCGACGCGTGGTCGCTCGTCCACGCCTCACCCGACGGCATCGAGACCACCGCCGTGGCGGAGGCCATCGAGGCGGTGCCCCAGGTGCTGTCACTCCTCCAGCTCTCGGCGGGCCCCGTCACCGTGCCCGCCCTCCTCGACCTGCTCGGCCAGCGCGTCGCCGAACTCCACGAGGAGCGGTGCGAGGTGCCGTACGGGCCGCAGGAGCAGCCCGCGCCCACCGGAGCGGAACCGGCCGACCTGAACGCGCTGCTGCTCGACTGGGCCCTGGAGGGCCTCGCCTCCGTCGGCGCGCTCACGCTGGGCGCCGGCCACGCCACCCTCACCCCGCTGGGCAACTGGGCGGTCTGGGTCAAGCTGGAGCAGATCTGCGTCGCGGCCCAGAGCCCCGCCGGCAACATCGAGCAGTCCGCCGCCGACATGCTGCTCGGCTGCGCACGCCTCACCCCCGGCCCGGCCCGCGCCGAATACCGCGCCTGGCTCGCCGCCCGGCCCGTCGGCAGCGCCGTGGCCGAGCTCCTGGCCGTCGCCCGCGGTGAGGACGCCCTGCTGCGCGGCCTCGCCTTCGAAGCCCTGCGCGTCGTCGGCGCCCCGGCGGAGCCCGTCGTCCGCTCCGTCGTCACGGAGGCGCCCCTGCGTCCCTACGCGCTCCTGTGGCTCGCCGAGTACGAGGGCACCGACCCGGACGACGCCCAGGACGTCCTCAGCCGGGAGGAGGCCACCTGGCTCTGGGTCGACACCGCAGCGGCCGTGGCCGACCACGGTGAGACCGGGCTGCTGGTCCGCCATCTCGACTCCGCCGTCCAGGGCACGGTTCCCGCGCTCCTGGACGAGGTGAGAGCCGTCGGGCACCCGCGGACCGTCCAGGTGCTGGTCGCCCTGGCCGCCGCCCACCCGGACCCGGCCCTCGCCAAAGCCGTACGCCGCGCGGCCTTCCAGGTGCACACCGGCGGGGTGTGACCGCGCAGCCCCGGGGCGTTCAGCCCGAGGACCCCGGGGCGTACGTACCGAAGCTCCAGACGTTGCCCTCGGCGTCCCGCGCCATGTAGTCGCGGCAGCCGTAGTCCTGGTCGGTGGGCGGCACGAGGATCTCCACGCCGTGCTCCACGGCCCGCGCGTGGTGGGCGTCCACCTCGTCCACCACCACGTACACCCCGGCAGGCCCTCCAGCGGCCATCGCCTCGGCGAAGACACCCCCGCGCCCCCTGGAGCCGAGCATCACCCTGCCGTTGCCGCAGGAGAGCTCGGCGTGGAGCACGCTGCCGTCGTCCCCCTCGTACACCGCTTCCGCGGTGAACCCCAGAGCCTCGGTCAGCACCCTGATCGCGGCCTTCGCGTCGTCGTACAGAATCGTCGGGAAGATCGTGGGAACGCCGCCCGTTCCTGCCATCGGACTCACCCTCTCCTGTCTCGCCCGCCCCAGTTACATGTGATCTGCATCTCAGTCTTCCACCGGTCGCCGACGGCGTCAGCCGAAGGTGTCGCACAGGCCGGGGTCCCCGACGCGGAGGCCCGTCGTGAACCACCGCCGGCGCTGTGCGGTGAGGAGGCGGGAGCATGCGGAAAAGCACGTGGACACCGCCAGTAGACTGAGTCCATGGCAATTCTCCTTGTGCATTAGACGGCGTCGAGTCGTGAACCCGCTGTCCCTCCGCCGTCCATACCGCCTTGGAGTTTTTCCGTGATCACCGCTTCCGGCATCGAGCTGCGTGCCGGCGCCCGCATCCTCATCGAGTCCGCCTCCTTCCGCATCGCCAAGGGCGACCGCATCGGCCTGGTCGGCCGGAACGGCGCGGGCAAGACCACCCTCACCAAGTGCCTGGCGGGCGAGGGGACACCGGCCGGCGGCACCATCGCCCGCAGCGGCGAGGTCGGCTACCTCCCCCAGGACCCGCGCACCGGAGACCTCGAGGTCCTGGCGCGTGACCGCATCCTCTCGGCCCGCGGGCTCGACGAGATCCTGCGCAAGATGCGGGAGAACGAGGAGCGGATGTCGAACGGCAAGGGCGCCACCCGCGAGAAGGCGATGAAGAAGTACGAGCGCCTGGAGACGGAGTTCCTCACCAAGGGCGGATACGCCGCCGAGGCCGAGGCCGCCACCATCGCCGCCGCGCTCAGCCTGCCCGACCGGGTGCTGGGCCAGCCCCTGCACACCCTCTCCGGTGGTCAGCGCCGTCGTGTCGAGCTCGCCCGGATCCTGTTCTCGGACGCCGACACCCTGCTCCTCGACGAGCCCACCAACCACCTCGACGCCGACTCGATCGTCTGGCTGCGCGACTACCTCAAGTCCTACCGGGGCGGCTTCATCGTGATCTCACACGATGTCGAGCTCGTCGAGACCGTGGTCAACAAGGTGTTCTACCTCGACGCCAACCGCGCGCAGATCGACATCTACAACATGGGCTGGAAGCTCTACCAGCAGCAGCGCGAGGCCGACGAGAAGCGCCGCAAGCGCGAGCGCCAGAACGCGGAGAAGAAGGCGGCGACGCTCAACGCCCAGGCCGACAAGATGCGGGCGAAGGCGACCAAGACCGTCGCCGCGCAGAACATGGCCAAGCGCGCCGACCGCCTGCTCTCCGGCCTGGAGGCCGTACGGGTCTCGGACAAGGTCGCCAAGCTGCGCTTCCCCGATCCCTCCCCCTGCGGCAAGACCCCGCTGATGGCGGAGGGCCTGTCCAAGTCCTACGGGTCGCTCGAGATCTTCACGGACGTGGACCTCGCCATCGACAAGGGCTCCCGGGTCGTCATCCTCGGCCTCAACGGTGCGGGCAAGACCACCCTGCTCCGTCTCCTCGGCGGCGCCGAGAAGCCCGACACCGGCGAGATCATCGAGGGGCACGGCCTCAAGCTCGGCTACTACGCGCAGGAGCACGAGACCCTCGACCCCGAGCGCACCGTCCTGGAGAACATGCGCTCCGCGGCACCCGACCTCGACCTCGTCGCGGTCCGCAAGACGCTCGGTTCGTTCCTGTTCTCGGGGGACGACGTGGACAAGCCCGCCGGCGTGCTCTCCGGTGGTGAGAAGACCCGGCTCGCCCTGGCGACGCTGGTCGTCTCGTCCGCCAACGTACTGCTGCTCGACGAGCCCACGAACAACCTCGACCCCGCCAGCCGCGAGGAGATCCTCGGGGCCCTGCGCACCTACAAGGGTGCCGTCGTCCTCGTCACCCACGACGAGGGCGCGGTCGAGGCGCTCCAGCCGGAGCGGATCATCCTGCTGCCCGACGGTGTCGAGGACCTCTGGGGTGCGGACTACCGCGACCTGGTCGCCCTGGCCTGACCCCGGAGGGCTCCCGGATCCGGTCCGGAACCCGGTGATCCAACGCGTCTGGATCATTCGGCCCATCGGTGATCCATCATCTGAGTGAGCACGTCTCGTACCCCGGCGCGGCGCCCGGCAGATAGCTGCCGGGCGCACTCATTTCCGGCCACCTCGCCCCGTACGGCCCTGACCTGCCCGTTTTTCCCGCAGCCGCTTCCGAATGGCGTCCAGGCCTGTGGGAATGCTGAATTCCGCTTGTGTCGGACCGCTCCGGGGCGCGGAATCCCGTCGTACGTACCTTGCCGAATGGGTGGCCAGGAAGCGCGGGAGGGGTGATCATGAGAGTCCAGAGCGCACTTCCTTGAGGAGGCACGGGTGGCCGAGACTCTGAAGAAGGGCAGCCGGGTTACCGGCGCCGCGCGCGACAAGCTCGCGGCAGACCTGAAGAAGAAGTACGACTCCGGTGCGAGCATCCGGGCGCTGGCCGAGGAAACGGGCCGCTCCTACGGATTCGTCCACCGGATGCTCAGCGAGTCCGGAGTCACGCTGCGGGGACGCGGCGGAGCGACTCGAGGCAAGAAGGCCGCTTCGGCCTGACGGCGGGCGACGGTCACGGGCCGGTCCGGACCGGCCCCGGAGCTCGCCGGAACACCGGGTGGCCACCCGGTCGGCCGTCAGGTCGTCCGGGTGGTTACTGTTCAGTACTCGTCCAGTAAGTGCTGACTGCACCCGGCTCCGGAGGCGTTCCATGACCTCGCTCGACTCTGTGCTCGACAAGGACGGCGTACGGCTCACCGTCGATGACGCGGTTGCCACGGTGACGCTCACCAACCCGGCCAAACGCAACGCTCAGTCTCCCGCTCTGTGGCGGGCGTTGGCAGAGGCCGGACGAGCGCTCCCCGGCAGCGTGCGGGTCGTCGTGCTGCGCGGCGAGGGCAAGTCCTTCTCCGCGGGACTCGACCGGCAGGCATTCGCACCCGGGGGATTCGACGGCGAGCCGTCCTTCCTCGACATGGCACGCGGCTCCGAGGCCGACCTCGACGCGACCATCGCCGAGTACCAGGAGGCGTTCACCTGGTGGCGCCGCAACGACATCGTGTCGATCGCGGCCGTCCAGGGGCACGCCATCGGGGCCGGCTTCCAGCTCGCCCTCGCCTGCGATCTGCGGATCGTCGCCGAGGACGTGCAGTTCGCCATGCGCGAGACCAGCCTCGGCCTCGTCCCCGACCTCACGGGCACGCACCCCCTGGTGAACCTCGTGGGGTACGCCCGCGCGCTCGAGATCTGCGCCACCGGGCGCTTCGTGCACGCGGAGGAGGCCGAGCGCACCGGCCTCGCCAACCTCGTCGTCCCCGCCGACCAGCTCGACGCGGCAGGCAGCGACCTGGCCGCGGCCCTGCTCGCAGCCCCGCGCGACGCGGTCGTCGAGACCAAGGCGCTGCTTGGCGGTGCCCTTTCGCGTACGTACGAGGAGCAGCGCACCGCCGAGCGTGCCGCGCAGGGCCGTCGGCTGCGCGACCTCGCCGGTCTCGCCGACTGAGCGGCCGGGACCCCTGCACCGCACCGCCCCTCGGCGTCCGGTGAGGGGCGGGGTCAGTCCCGTTCCACGACGGCCGTGACCAGTACCGCGACCGTGGGAGGGCCCTCCACGGCGCCGGCCACCGCCCCGCGCACCGCACGTGCGACGTCGAGTGCCCGGTGGCCCTCCGCCGTCGCGAGCTCCACCCGGACATGACCCTCCGACTGCTGCACGGCGCTGCCCAGCACACGGGTCAGCGAGACGACGCCCGGGACACCGGCCGCCGCCGCCCCGGCCGCCCCGTCGGGTTCCGCCGCCCGGACGTCCGCCGGCGGCTCCACGGCAGGCCGGGGTTCCTCCTCCAGCAGTTCCGTCACCCGCAGGTCGACCTCGTCGACCACCAGGCCGAGCCGCTGGGCCGCCGCCGTCAGCAGAGCCGCTCGCAACGCGTCGGCGGTCGCGGGCAGTGGCCGCCGTGCCGTCGCGGAGAAACCGGCCTCGATCCGCAGCGGGCCGGGTGGCAGCGCGCTGGGAGGCCCCGGCACCGCGGGCTCCGGGGCGTTGTCCGGGCCGGCCAGGGCGATCCGGAGCGTCCCCAGAACGGCCCCCGAACCGGCCGCCGCGTCCCGGAGCACGGCCGCGGCCGCCCGTTCGGCGATCCATGAACAGTCGGAGGGGCCGCCCAGAGGGAGCAACCTGCCCAGGCCGAGCCGTTGGCGCACGGCAGCGGTCCATCCGTCGGCCCGGTGCGGGCTGTCAGCCGTTGTCATTGCTCCACCCTGCCCCATCCACGGCGCGGGACCGGGGAAGCGCACTTACTGTGGGCCACGGAAGTCCAACCCGTCCCGAAGGGAAGAGCGGCGATGACCGAGAGCCCACAGCAGAACAGGCCCGACAGCCCCGGTGCCGCGTCCCGCGGTGACGACGGCAGGCAGAGCCAGCTCACCAAGCGTGGCGGGGGAGCCCCGGCCACCCGTGGGCGCACCACCATCGCCGACGGCGTGGTCGAGAAGATCGCCGGAATGGCGGCACGGGACGTCGTCGGCGTCCACGCGATGGGCAGCGGCCTCTCGCGGACCTTCGGCGCGGTGCGCGACCGGGTTCCGGGCAGCGGCAAGTCGGTGACCCGCGGCGTGAAGGCGGAGGTCGGCGAGTCGCAGACCGCGCTCGACCTGGAGATCGTCGTCGACTACGGCGTGGCGATCAGCGAGGTGGCCCGCGACGTCCGTGAGAACGTCATCGCGGCGGTCGAGCGGATGACCGGCCTGGAGGTCGTCGAGGTCAACATCGCGGTGAGCGACGTCAAACTGCCCGATGAGGACGACGACGAGGACGAGTCCGAGTCACGCGTCCAGTAGACCTCCCACGCGCGGCAGTTGAGGAGAGCACACGATGAGCATGGCTGTGGTCGGCCTGATGGCCGGCATGGCACTCGGTTTCGCCGGGTACTTCGGCGGGTTCGGGGCCTTTCTGCTGGTGGCCGCGCTGGGAGCGGTCGGCTTCGTCGCCGGTCGCTTCCTGGACGGCGACCTGGAACCCGGCGACTTCTTCCGGAGTCGCGAGCGCGGCGACCGGCGACAGTGACAGGGGCAACGGACCGGGTCGACGCCGCGGAGCGCGGGCAGACCCGGATCGCCGACCGGGTCGTCGCGAAGATCGCCGCGCAGGCGGCGAAGGAGGCTGTCGACGAGCGGCCCCAGGGCGCCGCCCCACCACGCGCCACCGTCACCGTGCACAACGACACCGCCCGGGTGCGGGTCAGCCTCGACCTCGCCTACCCCTGCGACATCGGCCGCCAGTGCGGGTCGGTGCGTCGCCGGGTGGCCGAGCGGGTAAGAGCACTTGCGGGGATGGAGGTGCCCGAGGTGGCGGTCCAGGTCGAACGGCTGCATCCGTCGGGAGCGGGCACCGCACCGGAGGGGAGCATCCGATGACCGAGCCCCAGGACCCGGAGAACCCCACCCGGCGAATGCCCACCGTCGGGGCGACACCACCGGGCGGCGTCCTCGAGATGGACCAGTCCGCCTCGGGCTCGACCTACGAGGCCGCGCCCGCGCCGGAACAGCCGGGCGGCAGGGCGGGCCGCTTCTGGTCCGGCCGCAGGATCCCCGCGGCGCTCGTCGCCCTGGTCGTCCTGGGCGGCTCGGGGATCCTCCTCTACGACGTCGCCGCCGTACGCGCGGACCACCCGGCCATGCAGTGGCGGCGCTCCGTCGCCGACGACCTGGCGAGCCGTCACCTCGACGACGTATGGGTCCTCGCGGGGTCCGCGCTGGCGGCCGCGCTCGGCCTCTGGCTGCTCCTGCTGGCTCTCACTCCCGGGCTGCGAGCCCTGCTTCCCATGAGCCGACGGCACACCGGTGTACGCGCCGGACTCGACCGCACCGCCGCAGCCCTGGTCCTGCGCGACCGGGCAGTGGAAGTGGCCGGCGTGCAGTCCGTACGGGTGAAGATGAGCCGCCGCAGGGCGACCGTCCGGGCGCTCTCGCACTTCCGTGAACTCGACGACGTCAGGGCCGATCTGGACACCGTCCTGTCCACGGCCGTCAGCGAACTGGACCTGGCGCGACCGCCCGGCCTCTCCGTGCGCGTGCGCCGGCCGGCGAAGAAGGGGTGACCCCGTGATCAAGACCGTCAACCGGGTCCTGCTCGGCCTGGCAGGGCTGGTCCTCGTCGTCGTCGGCGGCGCCGTCCTCGCGACGGGGCTCGGCCTGTCCATGCCCTCCTGGTGGCCCTGGGACGGCAAGGACGACGTGCTGCTCGGCAAGGACGACCGGACCAGGTGGCGGGACGAGGGCTGGTGGTGGCCCACTGTCATCGCGGTCCTCGCCGTCCTCGTGGTCCTCGCCCTGTGGTGGCTCCTCGCCCAGCTGCGCCGCGGGCGCCTCGCCGAGGTGCTGGTCGACAGCGGCGACGGCGAGGGCGCGCTGCTGCGGGGGAGGGCACTGGAGGGCGCGCTCGGCGACGAGGCGGAGGCCTTGGACGGGGTGTCCGCCGCCAAGGTGACACTGACCGGGCGGCGTACCGCCCCACGGGCCCGGGTACGGCTGCTGATGGAGCCGCACGCGGCCCCGGGCCTCGCGCTGCGGGGCCTCTCCGAGGGTGCGCTGACCCACGCGCGGACCTCGGCCGGGCTGGACGCGCTGCCTGCCGAGGTCCGTCTGAAGGCGGTCAAGCACCGCGCGGAACGGGTGAGCTGACCGACCTGCCCGGGCGGGGCCTTCAGAACCCGTGGCGGGCACCGCCGTCGACCGGCACCATGATGCCGGTCAGATAGGAGGCGGCGGGGGAGAGCAGGAAGGCCGAGGTCTTCCCGAACTCCTCCGGGGTGCCGTAGCGGCGCAGCGGGATGCGCGCCTCGTTGGCCGTGCGGGACGCCTCGGCGTCCCCGGACAGGGCGTCGAGTTCGCGCACCCGGTCCGTGTCGATCCGTGACGGCAGGACGCCGAAGACCCGGACACCGCGCGGACCCAGCTCGTCGGCCAGCGACTTCGCGAAACCGGCGAGACCGGGGCGCAGGCCGTTGGAGATCGTCAGACCGGCGATCGGCTCGTGCACCGACCCGGACAGCACGAAGCCGATGGCACCGCCCTCGCCGAGCGCCTCGGCCGCCGTACGGGCCAGACGCACGGCACCGAGGAAGACCGACTCGAACGCCGACTGCCACTGGTCGTCCGTGTTGTCGGCCAGGAAGCCCGGTGCGGGCCCGCCGACGCTGATCAGGATGCCGTCGAGCCTGCCGAAGCGTTCCTTCGCCACGTCCACGAGCCGCCGGGCGGCCAGCGGGTCCGCGTTGTCCGCGCCCACCCCGACCGCGTCGGCGCCCAGCTCGGCGGCGGCCTCGACGGCGTCCTTCTCGTCACGGCCGGAGATGATCACCTTCGCGCCGTCGGCGGCGAGGGCGCGCGCGGTGGCGTTGCCCAGCCCGCGGGTCGCCCCGGTGACGATGTACACACGGTCCTTCAGTCCAAGATCCATGGCCCTATCCTGCCAAGTCCTCACCGGCGAGGTCGACCGCGCTGTTCACCAGACCGACGTGGCTGAACGCCTGCGGGTAGTTGCCGAGCTGACGCCCGGCCCTCGAGTCGTACTCCTCGGCCAGCAGCCCCACGTCGTTGCGCAGGTCCAGCAGCCGGTCGAAGAGTGCTTCGGCCTCCTCCCTGCGGCCCGTCCGCAGCAGGGCGTCCACGAGCCAGAACGAGCAGGCGAGAAATGCCCCCTCGTCGCCGGGAAGACCGTCCACCGAGCCGCCCTCGGTGCTGTAGCGGCGGATCAGGCCGTCGTGGGCGAGCTCGTCGCGCACCGCGTCGACCGTCCCGATCACCCGGGGGTCGTCGGGCGGCAGGAAGCCGGTGCGCACGATGAGGAGCGTCGAGGCGTCCAGCTCCCGGGAGCCGTAGTACTGCGTGAAGGTGTTGCGCACGGGGTCGTAACCCTTCTCCAGGACCTCCGCGTGCACGGCGTCCCGCATCGCCCGCCACCGGTCGGCGTCCCCCGGCAGGCCGGGGTTCTCCTCCAGGGTGCGTACCGCCCGGTCGGCCGCGACCCAGGCCATCACCTTGGAGTGGACGAAGTGCCGGCGTTCCCCGCGCACCTCCCACAGGCCCTCGTCCGGCTCACGCCAGCTGGACTCGAGGAAGCCGAGCAGGCTGAGCTGGAGATTCCAGGCGTGCGGCTTGTCGTCGAGTCCGGCGGCCCGGGCCACCCTGAGCGAGTCGATGACCTCGCCGTACACGTCGAGCTGCAGCTGGCGGACCGCCGCGTTGCCCGTGCGGACCGGCAGCGAGTTCTCGTAGCCGGTCAGCCATGTCAGCTCCGACTCGGGCAGTCTGCGTTCCCCGGCGAGGCCGTACATGATCTGGAGGTCGGCGGGGTCGCCCGCCACCGCCCGGAGCAGCCAGTCACGCCACGCGGCCGCCTCCTGCACGTATCCCGCCGAGATCATGGCGCCCAGGGTGAGCGTGGAGTCCCGCAGCCAGCAGTAGCGGTAGTCCCAGTTCCGTACGCCGCCGATCTCCTCCGGCAGCGAGGTCGTGAGGGCCGCGACGATCCCCCCGGTGGGGGCGTAGGTGAGGGCCTTCAGAGTGATCAGCGAGCGGAGAACCGCCTCCCGGTGCCTGCCGTGGTAGGTGCACCGGGCCGACCACTTGGCCCAGTCGGTGAGGGTGTGCTTCAACGACTTGTGAGGGTCGATCAGCTTGGGGCGCGGGGAGTGCGAGGGGTGCCAGGTGAGGACGAACGCCACGGACTCGCCCTCGGCGACGGTGAAGGAGGAGCACGTGCTGAACTGCTGGCCCCACGTCTTGACCGCCGGCTCGCTGCGCAGCCAGACGGAGTCGGGGCCCGCGACCGCCACCCGGTGGCCGTGCGAGCGGCGCATCCACGGAACCACGGAGCCGAAGTCGAACCTCAGCCGCAGGACCGAGCTCATGTCGACGCTGCCGCTGACGCCCTCGACGATCCTCATGACATCGGGCGCCTTGTCGCGCTGCGGCATGAAGTCGATGACCTTGACGGTCCCGGTCCTGGTCTCCCAGAAGGTCTCCAGGACCAGGGAGTCCTCCACGTAGGCGCGCCGGGTACAGGTTTCCGTGCTGTCCGTGCCCTGGGGCGCGATGCGCCAGTGGCCGTTGTCCTCGTCGCCCAGCAGGGCGGCGAAACAGGCGCCGGAGTCGAAGCGGGGCAGACACAGCCAGTCGACGGAACCGTTCCTGCCGACCAGGGCGGCGGTCTGGAGATCGCCGATGATGGCGTAGTCCTCGATACGTGGGGTCACGCCTTGGCGTCTTCCCGAACCTGAGCCCCGCTAAGCAGCGAAACCGGTGCGAACGGAACGGGCGTGCGGGCCCTCAGGCGGTAGCCGGTTCCGGCTGCTCCGCCGCCTCGCCCTGCGCGGCGGCCTCTTCACGGTCGCGCTTCTCACGGCGTACGAGAATCACCCAGCCGACGGGGACCCCGGCGGCGAAGAGCCACCACTGCACGGCGTACGCCATATGAGGACCGATGGAGCCGTCATCGGGCGCGGCGATCGTCTCGGGGCTGCCGTCGGCGGGCGCCGGGCCGGTCATCTCCAGGTAGCCGCCCAGCACGGGACGGCCCAGCAGCTGCGACTGCTGCGCGCTGTTCATCAGCATCACCTGGCGGTCCGGCAGACCTTCCAGGTCCTTGATGCCACTGGCGCTCGTCGTCTCGTCAGCCTTGAGCCGGCCGGTGACCGTGACCTCGCCGCGCGGCGGAGCCGGGACCTCGGGGAAGGACTGCTGGTCGGCGGCGGCCGGGACCCATCCCCGGTTGACCAGGACCGTGCCCCCGCCCTTGAGGTCCAGCGGGGTCAGGACCAGGACGCCGATGCGCTCGTCCTGCGAGGTGCGGCGGCGTACGACCACCTCGTGCTCGGTGTCGAACGTCCCGGTGGCCGTCACGGCACGCCAGTAGTCGGAGCGCGGGACCGTGTGCCCGGGAGAGGTGAGGCGGGTGACGGGGACCGGGTCCGCCTCGAGGTTCCGGGTGATCAGCGCGTTCTGCTCGACGCGGTGTTCGTGCCGGTGCAGCTGCCAGAAACCCAGCTCCACCATCGTGGGGATCATGGCGAGGACGAGCAGGGTGAGGATCACCCACTGCCGGGTCAACAGGAAGCGGTACACCCCATGACCGTACAACCGGGGTCATGGGGTGCGGCACGGAGGGTCCCCCGTGCGGACCGGTCCTGCCCGTCACACTTTGTCCACGATGCCCGCTCTCCCCTCGGCGCGGGCGCAGTGGCCGCCGCAGTACCAGTGGCCTTCGACCTCGACGCCCTGGCCGATGACCTGGACCCGGCAGTGCTCACAGATGGGTGCCATGCGGTGAATGGCGCAGGAGAAGCAGTCGAAGACGTGCACCGCGCCCTGCGCGTGCACCTCGAAGGACATCCCGTAGTCGTTTCCGCAAACCTCGCAACGTGCCATGCGCCACAGGGTGGGACGCCGGGCTGCGACGGGCGAGCCGGTGCGGGGCGAGTCGCCGCCGGTTCACTCCGATGACGGCGACGGCTTCGGCACGGCGACCGTCCTGGCCGGTGCCACATCCCTCAGGAGATGGGTGAACGCGCTCTCCTCCAGGACCGGGGTCCCGAACGACTTCGCCTTCACCGTCTTGGACGTCGCCGAGTCCGGGTCGTTGGTGACGAGCAGACTCGTCAGCCGGGACACGCTGGTCGCCACGTGCAGGCCGGCCTCCACGGCCCGGTCCTCCAGGAGTTCCCGGTCGATCGAGGTGTCTCCCGAGAAGGCCACCCGCATGCCCTGCATGAGAGGTTTGTCCGACTCATAGCGTCCGGGGTTCGGATGCGGGCACGCGGGACGCTTGCGCGAGGGACGCCAGCTGCCCTGCCCCTGCGACGGCCGGTAGCCGGCACGCGGGGTGACCGGGGAGTCGTACCACTCCGTCAGCGGGCGGCACTCCAGCAGCGGCAGCCGCACCCCGCCCTTGGCCGCCGCGTGCAGGCTCGGCCGGAAGGCCTCGGCCAGCACCCGCGCGTCGTCCAGGGCGTGGTGCGCGTGCTGCTGCACCACGCCGAAGTGCGCGGCGAGCGACTCCAGCTTGTGGTTGGGCAGGGGGAGCCGGAGCTCCTTGGCCAGCGCGATGGTGCACAGCCGCTGCTTGACGGGCGCGGTGACCGCCGCCCGGGCGTACTCCCGGGCGATCATCGACCAGTCGAACGCGGCGTTGTGGGCGACGAGCACCCGTCCGGCCAGCCGCTCCGACAACTCCGCGGCGACCTGCGGGAAGAGCGGCGCCCCCTCGAGGACGTCGCTGGTCAGCCCGTGGATCCAGACGGGGCCCGGGTCCCGCTCGGGGTTCACCAGCGTGTACCAGTGGTCCTCGACGTCGCCTCTCGCGTCCAGGCGGTACACGGCAGCGGAGATTATCCGGTCGTCGCGGGCGAGTCCGGTGGTCTCCACGTCGACGACCGCGTACCCCTGGGGGTAGGCGGCCGGCCACGGCACTGCGGTCTGACGGTCGTCGAGCATGGTCACAGAGAATACGGGCCGCCACCGACAGCCACCTATCCGGGACCTTCGGCCGCGAACCCGGACAGCACGCCGCGCAGTTGACCACGGCCCCGGAAACGCTGCGCGGAGCGCGGGTCGGGGGTGTGCCCGGAGCGGGCCCGGTGAGACGCTCGCGGGGTGACGGACACACAGGAGCAGGCACACGACGAACCCCACGGCGGAGGGCTCGGAACCCGGCTCAACTGGCTCCGGGCCGCCGTGCTCGGCGCCAACGACGGGGTGGTCTCCACCGCCGGCATCGTCGTCGGTGTGGCCGGGGCCACGGGCGAGCGGTCCACCCTGCTGACGGCCGGCCTGGCGGGGCTGCTCGCGGGGTCCATGTCGATGGCGGCCGGCGAATACGTGTCGGTGTCCACCCAGCGCGACTCGGAGAAGGCCGCGCTGGAGACGGAGAAACGGGAACTCCGGGAGACCCCGGAGGCCGAGCTCGCCGAGCTGACCGGGCTGCTGGAGGAGAAGGGACTGAGCCACGAGCTCGCCCGCGAGGCCGCCGTCCAGCTCACCCGGCGCGACGCGCTGCGCGCCCACGCGGAGGTCGAGCTGGGCATCGACCCTGACGAACTGACCAACCCCTGGCACGCGGCCGGGGCGAGCTTCCTGGCCTTCACGGTGGGTGCGCTGTTGCCCCTGCTGGCGATCGTGCTGCCGCCCACCCCGGTACGGCTCCCCGTCACGGTGGTCTCGGTCCTCGCGGCCCTGGCGCTCACCGGCTGGTGGAGCGCCAGGCTGGGCGAGGCGCCGGCGGGGCGGGCGGTGCTGCGGAACATGGCCGGGGGAGCGGTGGCCATGGCGGTGACGTACGGCGCGGGGGCGTTGCTGGGGGCGGCGGGGGTGTGAGAGCAGGGCCACTAGAGTTTGCGTACGATCCGCCCGGGCGGGAAGAGCTCGGTGCCGGTGACCCTCGTCTCGACCCCGACGTGGATGGTGAGGCCATCCTGACAGGCCAAGGGGGCGAGGTCCACGGGGTCGTCCTCGGGATAGGCGTACACGTACAGCCGGGTCAGTGCGGGCAGCTCCCGCAGCGGCGCCAGACCGGCCGGGTACCGACAGCAGTTCAGGATCAGGGTGTCCAGGGCGGTGCATCCCGCGAGGGCGCTCAGGTCGGGGAGGCCCTGCCAGCCCAGGATGAGGCACTTGAGACCGCGCAGGAGCGGGCTCTTCATGACGTGAAGCAGATGCCTGTGGTCGTACAGGCCGAGTTCCTCCAGTGCGGACCATTGCTCAAGCCCTTCCAGGCTGAGGTCTCCGGTCTCCTTGGACAGGGTGAGCGACGTGAGGCGGGGGCTGAGGGCCAGCTCGCCGATGCTTTCGACAGGGAAACGGTGCCCCAGGTTGAGGGAGGTGACTTCCGTGAGTGGTTCCAGCTGCTCCATCGGGACGTCTGGATGCAGTTGCACCAGCGAGAGCCAGGTCAGCGGGAGCTCCGAGAGCGGGCTCAGGTCGCGGACACCCGGGCAGAGGCTGAGGCCGATCTCCGTGAGTGAGCGCATCGAGGCCACCGGGGCGATGTCGGTCAGTGCCTTGTTGTCGTAGACGAAAAGTCTTTCCATCCCGCGGCGCGAGATGAGTGGGGAAAGGTCCTCGTGGCTTCCTTGAACCCGGATCGCCCTTGCCTCGGGCACCCATTGCAGTGCCGCCATCTGGTCCGCGTTGGTCACGGACACGTGGACCTCGTTCCAGGTCCGCGGCGCGAGCATCTCCCGGGCGTACGTCTCGGTGGTGTCGAAGGAGTTCCACATGGTCGTCACCTGGGAAGCCACTGAATCCCGCTCGTCGTCCCGGTAGCGCTTGACCACCTCGTACGCCGCGTCACCGCCCACAAGGGAAGCCGTCAGCACCACGCAGCCCGCCGCGTACTCCTCCGGAACATCCTCCGGCCCCGGCAGCAGCTCCAGGACCAGCTCGCCCACCGATGCCAGCTCCTCGGCCTCGGCCCGCGTGCGCGGCGGCAGCAGGTCCGCCGTCTGCCGTTGCACCTCCGCCCTCACGGCGGGATCCAGTTCCGGCGCGTGCTCCAGGCTCGCCGCGGCCAGCAGCACCAGGCGGTGCCGGTGCTTGCGGGCGCGGTCCGCCCGCTTCAGCAACTGACGTAGCAGCCGGGCACGTTCGTCGGCGCGGGCGTGGCCCACCGCCATCTGGATCACGTCGTGCCACTGGTCGTCGTGGGCGTGCTGGACCAGCACGCCGAAGTCGCGGGCCTCCACGGCGGCCTTCGCGCCGAGATAGTCCTGGAACGTCCGGTGCACGAAGCCCACCGCGCCCGGGGCGGGTTCACGCAGCAGCCCGCTCCTGATCAGCAGGTGGGAGAAGACCTCCTCGGCGCTGCCCCGGATCTGGGACATGGCGTTCATCCACTCCGCCACCATCGCCACGGTCTCGTCCCGGTCCGCCTCCGCCTGGCCGTTGCGGATCAGCCAGTACGCCAGCCGCTGCAGCAGCGCCGTCTGTTCCTCCCGCGTCAGGTCGACGCCCTCCACCCCGACGATCTCGCGCTCGGTGTCGCGGCGTACGAGCAGCATGTCCAGCGCGGCGTCGTAGAGCTCCTTGCGGGCGCGTGGAAGCTGCATCCGCCGGTCCCGGTTCAGCGCGCACAGGAGGGCGCACATGAGCGGGTTGGTGGCGAGCCGCCCCAGGTCGGGGCGGGTCGTCACGGCCCGGCGCAGCGAGGTTTCGTACACGTCGAGCTGTGCGCGCTGCTCGTCGGACACGCACTCGGACCGGGCGGCCGCGTGCCAGTGGTCGACGAACGCGTGGATGTCCTTCCGGTCCATCGCCAGCAGGGAGTGCGCCTCGAAACCGGACCCGGCGAGCCAGCTCTCCGGGACGGCGGACGGCCGGGTCGTCACCACATAACGAGACCTCGGGTAGGCCGCGATCAGGTCCTTCAGCCACTTCTCCGTGCGATGGCGCAGCCGCATCGGCACCTCGTCGACCCCGTCCACAAGGACCAGGCCGCGGCCGTCCGTCAGCAGGGCGTCCACCCAGCCGGCCGGCGCCGAGCCGTGCAGCGGGATGCCGGCCGCGCGCAGGAAGTCCTCGGGGGTGGGCAGCGTGCCGTGCGAGGTGAAGGCGCGCAGTCGCAGCACGAACGGCACGCAGCGGTTCCAGTCCGCGAGGTCACCCCCGAAGGCGCGGCGGGCGGCGTTCAGCGCCAGCCACTGCACCAGTGTGCTCTTGCCGGAACCGGCCGGACCGCGCAGCAGCAGCCGGTCCGTTCCGGACAGTGCCTGTTCCACGGAGACCGTGACCGTGGCGGTGCGGTCCAGTCCGTCCTGCCCGGCACCGTCGCCGCTCACGCTCAGGCTGATGTAGGCGGTCTCCAGCGGCCACTCGCTCGCCGTCCGCCCCAGCGTCAGCCCGAACAGTCCCATCCGGCAGTTCGTGGTGGCCATGAAGTCGGCGTACCGCTGCTCGAAGGCGAGGGCCGCGGCGTCCGGCCGGGGGCCGACCCGGGAGCGTACGTCCTCCAGCAGCTCCCGGGTACGTCCGGTGCTCCGGACCTGTTCCACCACCGCGCGCGCCGCGAACGACGGGTGGGCGGTCAGCTGTTCCACGAGGTGCTCGCAGCACCTCGTGAGCACCTCCTCGTACAGCTCGGCCGCGCGTGGCGAGAGGCCGGCCACGGGGGCGGACAGGTCCGCGCACAGCAGGCCCGCGTCTAGTTCCAGCGCGAGGAGCCGTTCCGCGCCCAGGTCGCCTGCAGAGGCGAAGGTGTCGTGCACGGAGTCGAGAGCGGCGAGGCGTTCGTGCTCGGGCAGGTCCGCGTACCGCTCGGTGAGCCGGCCGCCGAGCACTTTCACCAGCCGGTCCGGCTTCGCGGGGCGGGGGAGAGGCCGGACCGGGTCGGGGACCAGACCCGCGCCGGGCCTGGGAGCCAGTAGTGACCTGGCGACCGTGCCGATGACCGTGGTCGCCAGCCGGATCAGAGCAACTTCCGTACCCGACACGTGTGTTCCTCCCCCTGGACTACCCGCGTGCCGGAGATCCTACGACGGGGCGGTTGGCGGAACCCGCCGAACACTCATGACGCCATGTCTTACATACTTGCCGGTAACAACATCTATCCCCGGTGCCCGGAGCGCCTCTACGGTGCTCGCATGGAGCCGAACCTGCCCGATGTCGTGCTGTGGTCGATCCCGGCCTTCGTCCTGCTCACCGTCCTCGAAATGGTGTCGTACCGCCTGCACCCGGACGACGACGCCGCCGGGTACGACGCCAGGGACGCCGCCACCAGCGTCACCATGGGGCTGGGCAGCCTGGTCTTCGACCTGCTGTGGAAGATACCCGTCGTGGCGATCTACGCCGCCCTGTACGAACTGACCCCGCTGCGCGTCCCCGTGCTGTGGTGGACGGTCCTGCTGATGCTGCTCGCCCAGGACTTCTTCTACTACTGGTCACACCGGGGCCACCACGTCATCCGGATCCTCTGGGCCTGCCACGTCGTCCACCACTCCAGCCGGAAGTTCAACCTCACCACCGCCCTGCGCCAGCCCTGGACCTCGCTCACCTCCTGGCCCTTCTACCTGCCGCTCATCGCGCTGGGCGTCCACCCGGCCGCGCTCGCCTTCTGCTCCTCGGCGAACCTCGTCTACCAGTTCTGGGTACACACGGAACGGATCGACAAGCTGCCGCGCCCCTTCGAGTTCGTCCTCAACACCCCCTCCCACCACCGGGTGCACCACGCCTCCCAGGGCGGCTACCTGGACCGGAACTTCGGCGGGATCCTCATTCTCTGGGACCGGATCTTCGGCTCGTTCGCAACCGAGACGGAGCGCCCGGTCTTCGGGCTCACCAAGAACATCAGCACCCACAACCCGTTCCGCGTCGCCACCCACGAGTACGCCGCCATCGCCCGCGACGTACGCTCGGCCGCCACCTGGAGCGAGCGTGCGGGCCGGGTCTTCCGAGGACCGGGCTGGCAGCCGTCGCGCCCCACAGAGGCCGCCGTGCCCTCCGCGCCCGCGCCCGCCCGGCCGCACGCCGCCACCGAGCGCACCGGATGACGCCCCGCACCGGTGTGCCCCGGCTCGTACGACCGCTGATCATCGCCTTCCTGGCCGTGTCCGCCGTCCATCTGGCGGGGCTCCTCGCCGGGCTGGAAGCCTTGCACGCGGCCACCAAACCGCTGCTGATGCTGCTGCTCGCCGCCTACGCCGCAGCCCGCGGCGGCCCCCGGCTGCTGATCGCCGCGCTGCTGTGCGGCTGGGCGGGGGACGTGCTGCTGATGCCCGACGCCGAGCCCGCGTTCCTCGCCGGGATGGGCTTCTTCGCCGCGGGCCACGTCTGCTACCTGGTGCTCTTCGGCCGCGCCCCCGTCCGGCCGGTCTCCGGTGTCGTCTACGCCGTCGTGCTCGTGACCTTCGTCGCGCTGCTGTGGCCAGGGCTGCCGGACGGCCTGCGCATCCCGCTGACCGGGTACAGCCTGCTGCTCACGGCGATGGCCTGGCGTGCCGGCGTCCTCGGCCGCCGTGCCGCGCTCGGCGGCGCGCTCTTCCTCTTCTCCGACGCCCTCATCGCCACCGGCATCGCGGACCGGCCCCAGCTGCCGGCCCACGACTTCTGGATCATGCTGACCTACATCGCGGGGCAGTACCTGCTCACTCGGGGGGCGCTCGATCTGCACACGAATGCCACCGGAGCCGCCCCCGAGGCGTACCGTGAGAGGCGTATCAGAATCTGAGACCAGCGAGGACCCTCACGCATGCGTGCCACTGTGATCCATGCCCCCCACGACATCCGTGTGGAGGAGGTGCCCGACGCCACGGTCCAGCAGCCCACCGACGTGGTCCTGCGGGTCCTGCGGGCCTGCATCTGCGGCAGTGACCTCTGGGCCTACCGCGGTGATTCGGCCCGGCAGCCGGGCCAGCGCATCGGCCACGAGTTCCTCGGAGTGGTCGAGGAAGCGGGGGCCGAGGTCGCCGGCTTC